>NZ_JARBDC010000038.1:0-160383 GCF_036577625.1 Paenibacillus sp. GYB003
CTTCATCATAACGATTAAACTTTTGCCCCTTCTTGGGTGGCATAAAAAAATC
The DNA here is from genome assembly GCF_036577625.1 of Paenibacillus sp. GYB003. Classification (NCBI taxonomy): domain Bacteria; kingdom Bacillati; phylum Bacillota; class Bacilli; order Caryophanales; family Paenibacillaceae; genus Paenibacillus; species Paenibacillus sp. GYB003. The sequence continues at coordinate 53 of NZ_JARBDC010000038.1, forward strand.
CCCTCCGGTCAACAGTGCTGAATCCATGATATCATGAACTCTTTTTTCACTGTCTACCGTAAGGGGATAATATCAAGGGATCACCTTGTTTTTTTGTTTTGCAATCGGGAACATGCTGAGTGATGCGGGATTAGTAATTGACATTATTCGATGACAGGAGTAACATTTTGCATATATTCAAATAATCAAATATATGAAGAAGAGAAGGGTAAATCAGATGAAATGGATGGGAAGATTTGAAGGATACCATGCAGCCGCATTTCGTAAGGACCTCATTTCAGGCCTCATTGTAGGCATTATCGCCATTCCATTAGGGATGGCGTTTGCTATTGCTGCTGGTGTAAAACCGGAATATGGCATTTATACAACCATCGTTGCCGGGATTTGTATTTCCTTGTTCGGAGGCTCTAAATTTCAAATTGGCGGTCCGACCGGCGCCTTTATTCCGATCCTCTTCGCAATCGTTATTCAATATGGGTATGAAAATTTATTGATTGCGGGATTTATGGCGGGAATTATCCTTGTTCTCATGGGGTTATTTAAACTCGGTGCGTTGATTAAGTTTATCCCTCGCCCAGTAACCATCGGATTTACCGCTGGAATTGCCGTGATTATCTTCAGCGGACAGATTGCCAACTTTTTAGGTTTGAGCGGTATCGAGAACCATGAGAATTTTTTGCCCAACATGAAGGAAATTGTGATGCATCTAACCACTACGAATCTCTACAGCGTGATTACAGCGATGGTCTGTTTGGTTGTCATCCTTTTAACACCGAAATTTCTACCGAAGGTCCCAGGTTCCTTAATAGGGCTTGTTGTATCCACTGTAGTGGCAACCGTATTCTTCAAGGGAGAGGTAGCAACGATTGGATCGTCATTTGGAGCTATTCCAAGCACAATACCCCATTTTCATTTTCCTGATCTTACCTGGGATCGAATTGAAAACCTAATCCGCCCCGCCTTTGTCATTGCCATGTTAGGCGGCATCGAATCCTTATTATCGGCGGTTGTTGCCGATGGCATGACCGGCAGCCGTCATAACAGCAATCGTGAACTGATTGGGCAAGGCGTCGCCAATATAATAACTCCTCTTTTTGGGGGTATTCCAGCGACAGGAGCCATTGCACGGACAGCAACCAATATCAAAAACGGTGCGACCTCCCCCCTGTCAGGTGTCATACATGGCATTGTTGTATTATTAATTCTCATTTTGTTTGCACCTTACGCATCAGAGATTCCACTAGCTAGTATGGCACCTATTCTGATGCTGGTTGCTTGGAATATGAGCGAACGAAAAGAATTCGCTCATGTCCTGAAAACCAAAACGAGCGATTCCGTTGTCCTCCTCATCACCTTTTTGCTAACGGTTTTTACGAATTTAACAACCGCTGTTGAAGTGGGATTAATTTTGGCTGTTCTTCTGTTTGTGAAACGAATGAGTGACGGCTTGTTGGTTTCCAAAGTATTGCCTGACCCCACCGCCAAACATGAAAAAGTGAAAGCCCATATGGTAACCGAAGGCCACGATTGTCCGCAAATCGGGATCTATACCATCGAAGGCCCTCTCTTTTTCGGCGCGGCGAATATGTTTGAAAAGTCTATTATGGATACGATCCATCTGCGGCCAAAAGTGTTACTTCTTCGCATGGGAAAAGTCCCCTTTATGGACACGACAGGTGAATCGAATCTGGCCAGTGTGGTGAAACATTTCGAGAAATTTGGCGGGATAATCCTTGTGAGCGGAATTCAACCTCAGCCTTTGGAAGTATTGAAGAGAACAGGGTTGTATACGCTGATTGGGGCTGAACATTTTTTTGGGCATACGGGAGAGGCGCTTAATTACGCGCTATTGCAGCTCGATTTGAATAAATGTCTAGGTTGTAAACATTTCGCTTTCCGTGAATGCGCGGCGTTATCAAACAAGGAGTCTCAAAAAGAAGTGATCACCAGTTTAAAGCCAGATCCAGCAAGGACATAGCCTATTCTCACTCGGAATCGCTCCAAAGACGAAATGAGGTAAATGGGTATGCAACTGGCACTTCAGCAATACAGAATAAATGTTTTTAAGGTCATGGCTCATCCGTTGCGATTGCAGATTATGGAGTTACTTTGTGAAGGACCGAAAGGTGTCAATGAGCTTCAATCGCGTCTACAAAGTCAAGGTTCGATGGTTTCCCAACATTTGGGTGTTTTAAAGGCGAAGCATCTCGTAATAGGAATGAAGGTTGGAACTCGCGTCGTCTATTCGGTGCAAGATCCTCTTTTATGTGATCTGCTTTTCATGACCAAAAACATGTTTAACAACCAATTAATGAACGTGATTGACATACTGGATACCAGAACCCATGAACAGTAATAGTCAGTTCGGAAGTGTAAGAAATGAATCAAAGTTATAATAAAAAAAGGTTTAGCGAGAATAAGCAAAACTACAGCATTGAAAGAGCATAAGTCTACTCCCTTGTTCATCATTTTTATGCAAATGTAGATAAAACGCAGATGTTCCTTTCCCATGGAAGCCGATTTTGTTACGCAATTTAGGCTCAGACTCTGTATGTACATGAGAGGAGAAAAGATGAACGATCTAAAATATAAAGTTTTTTGTTTATCATGTCAGAAAATCACATGTATTTCAAACGCTATTCATATTCTCCAGGCAAGAACGGTTTCAGGACAGTACTTAAAGTCAAAAGGTTGCACTGACTGTCGAACCGGTAATAAAAGTTCGAGCCAACAACCATATCCTTCATTAAAGCGAACAAGGTTGTGATATCCTTTTGAGTTTCAAGATTATCTTTACCATTATCGCACTAGGAGTAACGGTGTATGTATTTATCAAGTCGCAGTCAAACCGGCTGTAATAATCATCTTCCATGGGGGTGTCCTTATGTTTTTCATTTATGTCGCGATTTTTGGAGTAGCCGCATTTATTATATGGATCACGATTTGGGTAACAAATAAAGCGTATTCTAAAAAGTGGGATCGCTCTGATGAATAATTAGCCAAGATGGGGAAGTTGAAATCGTAACACGGCTTAAGTAATAAGGCGCTGCCGGCTTGCTGGCAGCGCCTTACGCGTAGCTTCGCCTCGCGGTGTTATACCCCATTTTATTTCGTATTCCGATTAAAGGAAATGATGCGAAGCGTTGGTTGACCTAAGCGGCGAGAGCAGCGCACTTGAAGGGTTGAGTGCCCACGATCTACGGCACCGGATCAGCTATTGAAGGTGCCTTGTCAATAAGGGGAGGAGAAGAATGTACGCGAGAGTAAGGGAACTGCTAACTACGGAAGAACGGCTCCAGCATTTGCAAATACCGCCTGATCTCGGCGAATGGGAATTGGGCACCTATTTCACATTTACCCAGCATGACCTTGAAATCATCCAGCAGCGGCGAAGAGATTATAATCGACTCGGCTTTGCCGTGCAGCTGTGCGTACTTCGCTATCTCGGCTGGACGCTTTCTGACGTAAAAGAAGTGCCGGTTCAAGTTCTTCGGTATATTGCAAAGCAAATCAATGCCGACGAGGAGTCTTTTGCATCTTACGGCGAACGAGAGGCCACGAAATACGAGCATCTGGAGGAAATCCGGAAGGAGTATGGATACCAGACATTTACTATGAGCGAGTATCGTTTTTTGTGCAAGCATCTTTTTGGCCATGCAATGGCGAACGGCAATCCCTTGCACCTGATTCAGCGCGCACTTGAAGATTTACGTAAGCGTAAAATCATTCTTCCCTCAATGGCCACGATTGAAAGAGCAGTTTGGGAAACTCGCAAACGAACAGAGGAAAAAATATTCAAGCTGCTCAGCAGTTCACTGACAGAATTACAAATTGCTAAGCTGGATCGCGTCTTGACCACCATGCCGGATAGCAGCAAAACCTACTTGGCATGGTTAAGGGAAGTTACCGGTACCAGTTCTCCGGATTCTTTTTTGAAGGTTATTGAAAAGCTCGAATACATACGGGATTTGCAGCTGCAAGTCGATACGAAAGGCATCCATCCGAACCGGCTACGGCAGCTTTCTAAAATCGGTTCGCGTTACGAACCTCATTCCTTCCGCCGCTTTAATGATCCGAAAAAGTACGCGATTTTGGTAGCGTACCTATTGGAGCTGATTCAGGATTTGACAGACCTGGCTTTCGAGATTCACGACCGGCAGATCATGATCCTGCTTTCCAAAGGGAGAAAAGCCCAAGAGGAACTTCAAAAACAAAACGGTAAATCGATCAACGAAAAGGTTGTTCACTTTGCCGATCTTGGAGCCGCTCTTATTAAGGCCCGAAGCGAAGGCACTGATCCGTTTGTTGCGCTTGATGCCGTCATGCCGTGGGATCAGATCGTCGCATCCGTGGAGGAAGCTAAACGGCTGGCACGGCCCGTCGATTACGACTATTTAGACTTGCTGGAAAAGAAATTCTATGCGCTCCGGAAATACACGCCAACGCTGTTAAAATCGTTAGAATTTCGGTCAACCAAGTCGGCAGCGCCACTTATGAAGGCGGTCGATATCATCCGGGATATGAATGAATCCGGAAAGCGAAAAGTTCCGGAAGGCGCACCCCTGAACTTCGTTTCAAACCGCTGGCAAAAGCACGTTTATGATGATGACGGAACGATCAACCGGCATTACTACGAAATGGCTGTGCTGACCGAGCTGCGGAATTACGTTCGTTCCGGGGACGTATCCATTGTCGGAAGCCGTCAACATAAGGATTTCGAGGAGTACCTTGTACCGAAAGCTGATTGGAATGGCATCAATCCTAAGGCTGCAAAACTTGCCGTCAGCTTGTCCGCAAAGGAATATCTTGAAGAACGGACTGAATCACTTCTTCAAAGATTAAAGTGGGTTTCGGATCATATCGACGAGCTGGACGGTGTTAATTTGGAGAACGGGAAATTGCACATTGAGCGATTGGAGAAGGATGTTCCCGATGAATCCCGGAATTTCAGCCTTTCCCTCTACGAGCTGCTACCACGAATCAAGCTAACTGATCTGCTCATGGAAGTAGCGAACTGGACGAAATTTCATGAACAGTTTATTCACGCTTCCAGTAACCGCGCTCCGAACGAGGAAGAAACGACAATCCTTATGGCAACCCTTATGGCAATGGGGACGAATATTGGACTTACAAAAATGGCCGAAGCCACGCCAAGCATTTCATACCGGCAGATGGCCAATGCAGCGCAATGGCGACTGTACGAAGACGCTATGAATAAAGCGCAGGCTATTCTTGTTAATTTTCATCATAAGCTGGTGCTTCCCTCGTATTGGGGAAAGGGAACTACCTCATCGTCGGATGGAATGCGCGTCCAGATCGGTGTTTCGGCGCTTCATGCAGACGCTAACCCCCATTACGGGACCGGAAAAGGAGCTACGATTTACCGGTTCGTGAGCGACCAATTTTCTACGTTCTATACGAAAGTCATCAATACGAACGCTCGGGATGCCGTACACGTCATCGACGGTTTGCTCCATCATGAAACGGATTTGGCCATCGAAGAGCATTACACGGATACAGCCGGTTACACCGATCAAGTCTTTGGTTTAACGCATTTGCTTGGATTTCGCTTTGCGCCGCGCTTACGCGACTTAGCTGATTCCAAGCTGTACGTTATCGGGAAGTCTTCCGATTTCCCTAAATTGGAGAAGGTGCTGCGCGGACAAATTAATACAAAGATCATCAAGGAGAACTACGACGATGTTCTCCGGTTGGCTCACTCCATCCGGGAAGGAACCGTTTCAGCATCACTCATTATGAGTAAAATCGGTTCCTATGCAAGACAAAACAGTTTGGCTACCGCGCTCCGGGAAATGGGGCGTATCGAGAAGACGATCTTCATTCTGGATTACCTTTCGAGCGAAGCGTTACGGCGAAAAATCCATCGGGGGTTGAACAAAGGGGAAGCCATGAACGCATTGGCCAGAGCGATTTTCTTTGGCAAACATGGCGAGCTGCGAGAACGTGCGCTACAAGACCAGCTCCAACGGGCAAGTGCATTGAACATTATCATCAACGCGATTAGCGTTTGGAACACTGTGTATCTCCAGCAAGCAACTGAACACCGTAAAAAGCAAGGTAAGCTTCAAGAAGAACTATTAAACCATATATCACCCCTTGGATGGGAGCATATCAATTTCTTAGGCGAATACAAATTCAATTTCAGGCAGAATACGTCTCTCGATTCATTACGACCGCTGAAAGAACAGGAAGTTGAATGACCGGTGGTCCGGGTGGTATAACCCGGACTATAGGGCTTAGAGTAAGAAAAAACGCTAAGCCGGTCACAGCCGAAGGCTTAGCGTATATTTTAGTTAAAATGTTGGCGGGACCCCATACAGGAAACATTCAGTGGAGACCGGCGGCGCCTACTTAGAACAACTGCAGCTCTTCCTTATATAAAGACTGCCCAGCTCGAACATGCCCAGCACCTCAGCTGGCATACGGTTGTAAAGCAGATGGCATTAGTTCATTTTTTTCAACCTGTTGATATTTTCCGTCATCTCACGAATCTGATCTTCAATTTCGATAATTTGCAAAGTGATCTCTATATGCTGGCGCTTCTTTCCAAGCAAGCTCGTTGTACTTTTCTTATGAGCACTACCGCCTATTATGACTCCGTTTGCAAGAACAGATTCTCCATCTAAGGAGAACACTCCAAAACGATATTGACTTTTGGCTGCAATATGAGTTGCGTCCTCCAGTGTTCGAACTATGATTATATCTCCCATCAGACTCGAGATAACGTTTCGGTATTTGGGGTCGAAATTTATAAGATCGATGCCCCTTCCGATTACTCCTGGCATTTCTCCAACGGGATCCGCTTCGTGTATCTTTGGAGTTTCTCCATTCAATGTAGCAAGAGGTACTAATGCAGCTCGCCCGAGTTGCCGAGTTTTTAAATATTGTACAGCTTTAATTCCGTGTTCTTCAGTCTCCACGACGACATATTGTAATCTATCGCCCAACGCCGTTTCGATTGCATTTTCCAATTGTTCAGGTACATCAATGAGTTCCGAGATTGAGCCGCAAATGCCGTTCAATTCCTTTCGCCTGCTGGCCAAAAGAATATGCCTTACTCCTGGGAGGAACCCTTCGAAATCTTCATTCATTTCTTGAATCGTGTCCCGGCGTGAAATAAGGGCTTCGTGTTTTTGCTTCAATTTATGTAGATCGGCTTGCATACCCTGAAGCATCTCCACTTTATTTGAATCACCCATAAATACCACATCCAATCGATTTGATCCTCGATGATTTCCTTACGTAAGATCGTCACTGATCTTTCTCGAGATAATAATCATATTGAGCGCCTCATCAAAACCCATATTAGAATCATCTGCCGCTCTTTTAACTATTTCGAATGCCGCTTTAGTGAAACTTACATATCGTACAACTGCATCTGGTCTAAGTAGGATGGTATCCCGAGATTTCTCAAGTATACCGTTCACTACATTTTTCTGAAGCAGATCAAATGTTACATCAGAAAACCGAAGAGAACCGCTCCGGCAGCGAACAAAATAATCGCCCTGCTTGGTCTCAAATATTTGGATATTTTTTGATCCCAAGTTTTCTAGTAGAGCTCGCAGTAAGTCGTAAACAGGATGGACGATTGCTCTTGGTATGGGAAAACGAAAATCGACAAATCCTTTTTGAACCTGATACTTTCTTTCTGGCCACGGTGACATCTCGCCTGCGCAGGTAATCTTATAAGAACGCCCGTCTTCGCCGGTGATAATTAACGGCCTTGTGTTGGATATTAAACCTTTCTTCCCCTCGTGTTCGATATATTCGAATATACGCCATCCATTCGAGAAAGGGGTCAATTTCGCCCCGAATTTGGACGTCTTTTTATTTATATCGGTATGGAGTTGATCTCGTAACACAAAACAATCTTCTTTTTTATAAAATCGCCGTTCCCGCTTTCCGACTTTCCGAAGTTCGCTTGGAATATGACCGGATAAGGCAAGTTCGTTCAAGTATTGAGGCGTGACGCCAACAATTTCAGCAGCCTCCTTTGCTCCAAGTCCTCCAAATAATTTTGATAGTCGCTCTGCTTCATCAGCTGAAAAAGTATACCCGCCATCGCGTCGATAAGTATCGAGGTTTATAGGCCGAGCGACGCCTGAAGCAACCCAATGTTGGATTGTTCTTACGCTTTTACCTAGACTTTCAGCCAGTTGTGAAATGGAAACCAATGCCCCGCTCCTTTCGTCCGCTTATTTAAATACATGCGAGTTAGGTTCAGACTGTAGTGTCGCATAGATACGCTTCAATTGTTCCAATGCTTGGTTAACGGTAAAAGGTACTTCGATCAGCTGCCTATCAAGTCTGCGGATCCGCAGTTCTTCAATAAATCCTAACGGAGTAAACTCGTCTGGGGAGTCTTCGTAGTCCGTCGATAATTCCATTATTGACCACAACAAAGGAAAGACAACGCGGCCATTGACAGCTTCAACAGAAACTACATTTTCACCTTTTACAGTAATTTTAATAATTGCGTACTTTTTTTTATTATCCATTATAAAATTCCATATTGCCTTTTCATCCGATAATTCAACACCAGGATGATAGTAATATTCAAATTCAGTTTGAACGATACGATATCCGACATAACACATGCCCTTATCTCCTAACCCAGTTTTCGAACAACCCATCCCTTAACGAGGTAATGTCTTTCCCCGCTGAAATTCCAAAGCCATTCGGCTTCATAATCAACTTGTAACTCGTCTATTTCATCAAGCATAAAGCGGGATATTCTACCTCTAATAAATCCTCCTATTTGTTCCAGTGAATCCTGCACATGCACGTCCAGTAATTGCTCGGGAGAAGTAATAAAGCTTTGAGTTGGATTACCAACATTCCCCCATTCATATTGTTCAGAAACGATGACAGCGCGGCCGCCGGCAAGCAATGATTTGGCGATCTGCTTTAAATGGTTTCTAGCCATTATATCAGCCAAAATTGAAAGTTCATTTGTAAATAGAAATGGGTTTGCTTCATACGCCATTAATTGGAATGGAATAATTAACTGCGTTGAGATATTGGCCGAAATGAGAAAACTGTGGCTCCCAGGGATGACGCGCTCCGGACAAATCCGATATTTATGCTGCACCCAGTTCCGTAATATTTCGTTTGCAGCCAATAATTCTTGCTTCATTAAATGATTAAAGTAATCGAGTAATTTTCTATCATAAAACAGTCCTGTCAAATCTTTAACTACGGGACGGACCAACTTCTGCACTTGGGGATCTAACCGTTGGATTGATCTTTTTACCGATTTTTCATCGATGTCCAATAAACTCGTTTTAGATGTGAAGTGAAATACGATTTGTGATAGGTTTATATCGTTACAGTTTCCTGCACCGAGAATAATCGCGCTTTTTTTAATGGGATCCCCATTGATCCCAATCGAAACCAGGTCCGAAATATAGTTCCGATGATGGTCCCATTGAACCTCTACGACTTGTTTATTAAGCTGGTAAAAAGCGGTACCTGCCATTTCTAATGTAGATGTAGGCTTTTTCAACAAGAACTCCCCCGTCGTTTTAAAGTGATTGAAATCCCATATAAAAGAATAATGCCGCCAGGATCCAGCCGAACGTTTGGACCGAAATGAAAACCAATCTACGCATTGTCATTCCAATTACTCCTTTCATTTTCAATGCTATCAAAACCACGTCATGCTCGCTACTCTTATCGCAGTGCCGTCCGATCCAGGTCAAAATAAGAAAAAACATAATACCGGAACATAACGTTGGCTTCCCTTGATTTCTCCTGTTGCTCTCTTTCATCAATTACTTCGTTAATAAGTCTCTTTAATTCCTCTCGATCCAAGATCGAACAACCTCCCATTTCAAGCTGAAAACCATTCTGCCGGGTCCGTCGAGTACAGGGTGGAATCTCGATTAATCACTTTCCCAATGATAATCCTTCGCTGATCCTCGTCGATTTTATAAAAAATGCGAAGCCGTTTGCTCTTAATCCGTTTGATCTCAGTGTTTCGATTGACATGACCATAATCATATTCAATAGGTTTTGGATTAACCCGCAGAACATTCAACACCGCATCGATTTTTTGTTGTTCCTCTGGAGTGAATTTCCGGATTTCCTTCGTAACGCGTTTTGATGAAAACTGAATCAGAAATGACATGCCCTCACCTCCCGATTTTTTCCTAATTCTAGCATGGATCAAATTGATGCGCAATATCGTAATATTATGTTATTAAATTTTAAATTATAATATTGCGTTAAACAATTGCTAATTGTTAATTTTTCTTGATATAATACAGTTATGTAAGATAATATTGTTGATGAACATTCTTTCTTTGCACCACTTAAGGTAAGGTGATATATGGAGATTCAATCTTATAACTCTTCCCTGCCAACCTTGCAAAATAGTAGCTCGATGCTTGACAACGAGTTATTTTTAACCCTTTCAGTGGAAGGTTTTAAAAATACGAATTGGCAGGCCGTTCCAGGACCCATGTTGGTTTATCTGTTTCTTCACGACGAACCAACCATAGGCAAGCGGCGCTCCATGAAAACCAAGACAGAATACCTTCGCGACATCGAACAATTCCTTCATTATATTAATGAAGAAATCCGAACCATAGTTCCCGAAGATGCACTTGCCTATCAAACTTGGTTAGAACGCCAAAAATACGAAGCACCAACATTAAGAAGAAAAAGTACTGTAACAAAACAATTTCTACAGTACCTATATAAAAACGGTGTATTAAGTTTTGACGCCTCTATTAAAATGAAGCGAGTCGCGCAGCCCCTTGATAAACAAGTGAATCGTGACTTATACGAACATGAAGTAGAGCAGCTGCTGGAATATTTTAAAGAAAATGATTGGTTCGCATATACTCTTCTCCTCCTTCTAACGAGTACAGGGCTTCGAATTGAGGAATTAGCTTCTGCTAATTGGGCTAACCTTTTTATTTTCAGAACCAACAAGAATCAGCATCATTTTTTAAAGGTTGTTGGGAAGGGAGGCAAACCAAGGGATGTAAGAATCTATGAAGATGTGCTGCTTGCAATTTTCGAATTCCGGAAGCGTCGCCGCCTTCCTACAGAACTTAATCCTGGAGACTCAACTGCATTCTTCGCTAAACCAAGCGGTGGCCATTACTCTTCAACCTATTTGAGTACCGAGTTTTCAAAACTAATCGAACGAAGCGGGTTCCCGTTCGTAATCCATAGAACTGATCGAATCACCCCCCATACCTGCCGTCATTATACTGCTTCATTTTTAAGCAGCAGGGGAGCAGATATAAGAGCCATCCAGGATGCTCTCGGCCACGCATCGATCGTGACTACCGAGCGATATTTATGGCGTCATCGAAGACTTGAAAACCACGCCAGCACACGTATTGGCCAGAACTTTTTTAATCGTTAGAATCTGCCCCCAGATTCTAACTTTTTTTTGTCGAATATTTATAGTAGTATAGAAGCTAATTGGTCATATATGGAAACACCTTTTTATAAAGTACAATGTGCTCATTTATGCAACATTTTTTTGCCCTTTTGTAATGTAGTTTTTGTGAAACCTTAAGATATGTTAGAATTAAATATCATGTGCGAAATGGGTGGATTTTATGGCTCAAATTTTCGATATAACCGAACAGGCGACGTACAAAATGGCTTTGCGGCAGTATAGGGAAGGAGGACCGGTTTTCCTATTTAAGATATCGAAAATGACAGGTGATATCCTCTCTACCGAACGGCTTGAAGAAATCCCGAGCAATTGGCCAAATGAATACGTTAACTCGCTTATGGAAAATGGGAAGATTCTAAAGTCTGTCGTATTTAATGAATCACATTAGAATTCCTCCACGATCTTTTCCAGGCTCTCTGCTAACCTAAAGGTTTCGTTAGCTATTTGCCGAATCAAATCTTCGTTTTCATACGCCCGACAACACGCAATCTCACTTTTGAAGTTATAGAGTACTGTTTGCAGTGCGATCAAAAGTACTGATTGCTTCCATCTCGTCTTATCATCTTGTCCATCCATCATGATCAAAGCTTGCGAATCTTTTCAATATATTTATTGGACTTAATGAGGAATTCCGTGCTGTTCTTTCCTTTGTGTTCATTTTTTTTCAGCATGCCATATACAAGAACATCAAATCCGACTAAGTCCTTGTCCTTTAACGTGAAATACTTGAAATACTTCTCAAAAACGACCAACGTAAATCCAATGTCGTCTATTTTTTCAAAATCGATATATATGACCTTTTCTAATCTGGTAACTTTCGAAATAGTCCCATAAACAAAATATCCCGTATTTATCGCGCTTTCTGACCACAGCATTTTATGAGCGGTTACATGATCGACGATTAGAGAAGATAAGGGAACTTTCCTCCCCCCGCCTATGCTTAGTAATATGGAAGCCAACAGGTCAGGCTCGTAGGAGGTAAGTAATTTCGCAACCGTTTTTACTGAGGTTATGGTTCCAGGCTGCTTATTCTCGTTTTTCGGCTTTATTTCCACTCTATCTTCTTCAGTATCTTCCTTCGGATTTCGTTCAATCCCCTTCGGTTCATAGTCAGGGTCAAGTTTATTCAGGTTTACCCGGATAACTGTTTCCTTGACTCCTTTCTTCAGTAAATCCTCTTGGTACTCCGCGACTTTCTTTATTGCCTGCAGCACACCGAGCGGTTCATAAAATCCGCAACCCGATACATGCTTAGAGTCCGCTTTACCTGTGGTCTTAAAGTGTGCCTCCCGCTCCCCTCTTGCAACGAAAATTAACGGAACCTTACAATTTTTATCGATGCAGAATAGTCTGTGCCCGTGCTTTTCAGGCTTATACTCTTCTGCACTCACAATTTGGCCATTAAACAATAATGCCGTATTCATATACACCCTCCCAATGAACATTTGTATAAATTGAGCGAAGCCATTCAAATTTAATATCTGCAGCCTAGAGCCGTGCGATCGGCGACTACCAGCAGACAACAGAGCGGCAATAAAACGCCCAGTAAATCCTATCGATTATGTACCACGGCCGGCTTTAAACAACTTCCCCCTCATTGCTAGATAGGAATTCAGTTTGCAAAAAAGGACGCAGAGACCTATTAAGTCTCTGCGTCCTTCGCCGACAGACTTTCAAATGTATCCGTGCATCTTATTATGGTCAAGCCAATCCGATGGTCGGGGAATCGGAATCCATAATTCTTGATTATTTTTAACAACAGCATACTGTCCATATCCTTCGCGATCAACATACCAAACGATCCTTTCACGAAGTTCCGCGGATGTTATATGAATTGGTTCGTGCGGCGGAGCGGAAGAAAACCTAACGAATGGACTCCATCCGAATAAAATAACTCCAAATTCAGATAGATCATACGGTGATTCGTTAATCACCCAGACTCCAAAATTCTTACGTTCATTCATATACCAAATCATATCGTCCCTGAGAGGTTCGCACGGTGCCTTGAATGGATATCCTTCATAGAGTGTCTTCCCCATCTCTACTTGGCGCCATTTTTCGCCAAGCTCTAAATAGTGCATATAGTGGCGATATTCTTGATCCGAAAACAAATCACGAATAGATCCCGGTCGCCGATTACGAGAGGGAAATTGATAAATTTTTGCCAACGTCATCACCGCCCTAGGTCACGCGTTTCCTAAATAACTGAAAATCAATTGCGGGAGGAAAAATAAAACTCCCCCTAAAATCGCAGCACCATATGCATAAAATGAATATTTGCGTTGTAGCATTAAGTTATTTCGTATTTTTGCTGTACCAGCAAATATGGAAGCGATCATTATGATGTAAAGACATACAATGATTTCCCAGGCCTTGATGTACGATAAAAAAATAGAAATTGTACTGCGCGAGTTCTCATCTGTTGGAGATTTCGGTAAATCTCCAGATTCAACTTGATACAAGACGTAATAGGGTAAGAACGCAAGCGCAACCGCTATTATACCAAATCCATAAGCGAAGAACTTAAAGCTTCTTAGCAAACTGGGGTTTTTGTTAAATTTTGCTATCAGAGCAAGTAGGATCATACAAGAGAATAAAATGAGCGCTACAATAACGCCCCATTTTTGAAGATATGCAAGAAAGTTTATTAAATCATCGTTCGTTGGTAACGGTAATAATCCATCACCACTATTATCGCGGAGACTCGGAATATCCTGCGAAAAATAAAAACTATTCGCAATCTTCATAGATAAGACGTCCAGTAGCAAGAATATTTAAAATGATTCCATCCTCGAACGTGAATTGGAGCTTTCCGGATAATATTTTTCTGTCGGGATGAATGTACTGGAACAACGTATATTCAATTACTTCCAACGCCATTTCGAGGTTATCCGGATCACATTCCCTCGAAAAAAAAGACGACATTTTCATCTGACCCTCATTATATCTAACGGACAACTCTCTCTCCCAGCTCACGCGCGGCGTGCTCTGCGGTCTAAAGTGTACCGCCAATTGGCCCCTGGTTTGCTGCCGAGTCAGAAACGGGCACTCTGTCTTCAAACTTTGACGTACCGTTGTCATTGCTTTTTTTACCATTTCATTGACTGAAGACCTCAATGCGATCCCTCCCAAATGTCAATTGAACCCTCCCACTGACTCGCGGGGTTTCCATCAGTTCAGTTAATGATGTTTCAACATGTGACAAAGCTCTTTCCAGGACCTTCTTATAGTCGGTAAGACTCTCGTCGACAGGATAATCGTCTACTCCTCGGTTTAGAATTTGCCGCCTTTCCCATGTGATTTCCGGCTTACCAGTAGTACTTACGTCAATCGTTATACTATTTTCGACGCGTGATTCGGAAAGAAAATGGACATTCGCAACTATAAAACGGTTAAGAATATCGACAACTTCCTTAACGGGTCGTTGCTTCATCAATGCCCTCCTCCCTACTATGCAATCACGCATTGTTAAAAAACACCACTACTATTTTTCTACAATTCTACCCGAAAACAATAACAAAAACAACGAATTTTATCGGAAAACGGAAGGTTCGTCTTTCCACGATAAAGCTGATATATAATAAATTTCATTGGAATAAAACTATAGAGAGAAAGGTACACAAAATCCATGTTAACGATCGGTAAACGATTAAAGAAGTATCGAGAAGCACTAGGACTTTCGACAACCGAACTGGCCTCTCTTTCAGATGTCGGTCAATCTACTATAAGTTCGATCGAAAACGACAACCAATCACCTCGAGTCGAAACCCTCGAAAGGCTTTGCGTTCCGCTTAATATCAGTATTGTTGATCTTTTAATCGATACCGAATATGGCGATCTCCCTCCCAAAATATTGAGAATGTTGCATTCTATTAAGCAACTCACATCTGAAGAGCAGGAATACCTGTCACATTTTTTGGAGCTTGTCCTTGAACGTACAAAAAAATAGGACGGCTTTTTTTTCATTTCCCTCAAGCCTAATGACCTAGAACCATCGTTCCTATCAGCTATTATAAATGATTCTTTAGAATTATATCGAACTATGTCTCTTCGGTTTATTTCCTTGCTTTATCGGCAAAAAAAATGTCGAATAAAAAATACACAAACCATACATATCGCTTAAAGTATAATATGATTGAATCATTTGGAAAGGAAGTCATGTGATGGTTCAATCAGCGAAGATTTCTCTGATCCTTCTCGGAATTATAATGATTCTTACAGTGAACATCCTGCTTTTCTATAATTTAACTAAGGACACTCTCTACTCCAATAATGAGCGTGAGTTGCAGAATATAGCAACGCATATTCAGTCAGCCATCGAACAATCTAGGCTTGGGTCTAAGCTATATGAAGACATGATTGGAGAAAAACTCCGAGCTGCCGCGGTTGCCGCCGAATATGCTTTGCCTAAAGATGTCGAAAAAGTAACAAATGAGCAGCTGGTAGAACTTCGAGACAAATTAATGCTACAAGACTTAACCCTTTTGAAAAAGACGAAAGATAATATTGTTCTCTATAAATCATCTGATCCCCGACAAATCGGTTTAGAGACTAAGGGTTGGGGGAACTGGTACAAAGGCTTTCAAGAACTATTCGAGACGGGAAACGTAACGATGGATTGGGGGCAGAAGTTACCGAACTATTGGTCCGGTCCGTATGAAGTAGCATCATCCAATACCAAGCAAATTTCTAAATGGGGCTATTATTACAGCGGTAGCACGAACTATATCATCGACCCATACGTTGATGATATAGCCTTTGATAATTATCAGAATATTACTGGTATTAATGCCATTCTTGAAAATACATTGAAAACATATCCGTTCCTTATTGAAATTGCGGGAATAAATCCTGCTACTTTCGGCAATGAGAAAACATTCATTACCCAAAAAGGAGAAGTTCTTGATCCACTTATACATAGACCAGTATTTTTTGGTGAATATACCGTAAAGAATACTGAGAAGGATGCTAAGTTTATTGATTTGGCCATCGAAACAAATCAATCAACCCATTATGTTCAACAATTCGGCGAGAAAAAAATAAGCAAGACATTTATTCCAGTTCTAAGCAAGACTCTCGACGGAGTAACGCCAATTCCCGATCCAGAAGTGTTGTATCAAGAATATAAAGACGGGAGCACGAATGTTTCAAAAAATAAATATTATGTCCTTACTTTGACTTCTGATGTTAGGGAACTAGAGACAACACTAAATAGCCAATTTCGTTGGCTCATAGCGGCAATCGTATTAATTACAGTAGTCAGTATTCTACTGGTCATTTTCATTATCCGGGTTGTCTCGAAAGCACGCGACAAAGCCGTGAAGGAAGCGTCCGTAACCTATATGGACGAACTACGGCAAATGTATTTAGATATCCGCGGTCAACGACATGATTTTCTAAATCATGTAAATGTAATACATTCCTTTGTAGAACTCAGAAGATATGACGACCTTAATAAATACACCCAATCATTAATTGAAGATACCCAAGTTTTGAACGATATTATTAATATAGGCCAACCCGAAATAGCTGCAATCATTCAATCTAAAACAGTAACTGCGATGAACAAAAAAATATCATTCAGTCATGATATAAAAGTACAAGGATATAGCTTAACTGGAGATAAGTCCGTTGATCTCGTGCGAATAATTGGAAATCTCGTTGATAATGCATTCGATGAAGTCCAGACTTTACCAAACGAAAAACGATGGGTAAAATGTAAGGGTTGGGTCCACAATGGACAACTCCACTTCGAAGTAATCAATCCATTGTTAAAAGACGTTACTGTAGAAGCACAATCATCTTACTTCAAAGAAGGATTCACTACAAAGGAAGGCCATTCAGGGCTTGGACTATGGATTACTAAAAGGCTCGTGCAAAAAAATCGTGGCGAGATTCACTTACACCCGTCAAATGAAATATTCAATATAAAGATTTCCATTCCCGTATCATAGGAGGAAGGTATGGCAAGGGCATTAAATGTGATAATCGCCGAAGACCAGGAGCCAGATCGAGAGAAGCTTGTTTTATATTCAAAAAAATTAGGGTTGAACGTCCTTAGTTCCGTCGGATCTGGGCGATGGTTCAAGGAAGACTGCATCAAATACAAACCGGACCTTGTCCTTTTAGATATCGGACTGGCAGAACAAGACGGTGTTTCTGCCTTTAAAGAACTTGTAGATATGGGGATTTCCCCTTACCTCATAATGGTATCCGGAAGCAATGATCCCGCTCACTTACTTGCGGGATACGAGCTTAGTTGCCTCAGCTATGTAACAAAGCCAGTCACTTTTGATAGACTTTCTTCAGCTGTTGAAAAAGCGAGACAAATGTTTGACCGGGATCTAGCGGCCTCCAATCCCATTGAAACAAAAATAATCGAAATCAAGTCGAATCACAAACCGATATTTATCAACGAGAACAGACTCATATATGCCGAGCGCTCGAAAATCGAAAGAAAGGTTCATGTTTTTGTTTGGAATCATGAACCTATAATTTCGAATTCAACGCTATCTGAATTATATGCGCAATGCTCTGATAATATTTTCTTTCCCAACAAATCACAGATTGTTAATTTGAATTACATTGATTCGGTATACGCCAGTCTCGATTTCTTTGGAACCTATAAGATAAAACTAAATTTCCAATCCGTAGAAATCGACTTATCTCGAAGAAAAAGAAAAGAATTTGAATCCGTATACGAGAAAATAAAACTCTCGAAGCCGTGAATCATCACCCAACGGTACTTTCATTTAATCGGTTGTTAAACATATAGCCCGCTCCACGAACCGTAATTATATATTTGGGTCCTCCCAGTTGCGTTTCGATTTTTTTTCTCAGGTTACTGACATGCACCAGCAACGTCCGAGGATCCCCATTATTTTCTTTGCCCCATACTACCTTACAAAGCTCTTCCAATGATACAACCTTCCCCCCAAACAAGTATAAATGATATAGGATTTCAAACTCTTTCAGGGATAGAGGAATTGCAGCACCATCAACCCAAGCTACTCTAGTAATCATATCTACTTCTAGTCCTTCGGATAACGTAATCTTTGTTCCGCCCTTCCCCCATCTATTCATCTCGCTCCGTCTTAAATGGGCGTTGATACGAGAAACTAGATATTCTAAACTCGATGTGTCCGAAATATAATCGTCTGCGCCTGAATCTAGCGCATTTATCATAAAGGAATCGTCTTTATACCCGCCTATCAAAACGATCGGGATAATTAACTTTAGTTTCGTCCTCAGCCGCTTTGTTAATAAAATTGCGTCTATTCCTGAAATCGATGACGAGATCAGAATCAAATCAAAATACTGCTCGGCCAAAACTCGATATACAATAGTTTCTGATTCAGCTATTGTAATCGAGTATTGTGTCTTGACTATAAATTCAATAAGATTATTCTTGTCATCAACGAGTAATACTTTCTTGATAGACATATCTGTCTCCTTATTCGTGACGAAACAATTGAACTGAAAGAACCCAAGTACCCACATTTGATTATAATGAAAAAAAGTTTTATTTAGTGCTGACTCTACCAAGTGGTCAAAATCCATGTCTTATCGGCAAAAAAAATGTCGAAAAATAGTCAGTATGTAGCATCAAGTCGAACTATTCTCTCGTAATTTCTTGCGATCGGCTGCACGCTTTTCAGCGTTGTGTCTATCCCCGCTTCCGTGCCGTCACGTAATAGGTACCGACTGGCGGGTGCCTGGTACACCCTGAAACTCCCTCACCCTCACCGATATAAAGCTAGCTTCAGTTCCCGCTTTGCCGGCGCCTCCTCCATCGATTCGGTTTTCTGCTTGCCTCGCGTACAGCTTCTTGTAATAGCCATCCAGATGGATCAGCTCGCAGAGGCTGCCGCTTTCGACGATATTGGATCAAGATCCGATCGGCGTTCGTCACACTGGAAAGCCGGTGTGCGATCAGGACGACCACGAGACGTAGGATCGACTCTTGCACGAGCTTCTCGCTTTCGTTGTCGAGAGCTCTGGTCGCCTCGTCGAGCAGCAGGTTTGATGGGTTTTTCAGAAAGAATCGGGCCAGCGAGATCCGCTGCCGTTGGCCGCCCGATAGCTTGACGCCTCTCTCCCCGATCTCAATATCGTAGCCGTACGGTAACGAGCGGATGAACTCGTGGGCGAACGCTTTCTTCGCCGCGGTCTTGATCTCCTCGTCGATCGCCTTCGGCTTCGTCATCTGGATGGTGTCTTATACCGACGATCTGTACAAAGACCAGTCCTGCGTAACGATCCCATAAGCCGGCGCAGGCCGACCATCAAGTAGTCCTTGATGTTCGCGGCGTCGATCCGGATGTTCCCGAGGTCGGTATCGTACATCCGGGATAACAGCTGCAGGATGATGCTCTTGCCGCAGCCGCTTTCCCCGACGAACGCGTACGTCTTGCCTCTTCTCGAGCGTAAACAAAACGTTTTTTAGCACGTCGCGGCCGCCGGCGTAGACGAAGGAGGTGCGCTCAAATCGGACGGCGTCAACGAACTTGCGCCATGCCCGCGGCCCGATCGCTCTCAGACCGTAACAGGCGTGTCGAAAAATTCAAACACGCTCGAATCACCACGCCGCCTTCGGCAGTCGCCGGGAGCGCCTGGACGAGCGCCGAGACGGGACTCCGCATCCGGTCCGTGAAAGTGAAAAACGCAACAAAGCTGCCGAGTGTCAATGACGTACAAGCTTCCGGCCGCCACGACGAGAATAGGTGTCAAATTGCTCAGCACGTTGACGATGGATAGCCGCCGGCGGCTTGCTTGTCCGTCAGCTTCTCATAATGCTCTAGGTTGCGCTCGAACGCTTCCCGGTTCCTCCGATCGGACGCGAACAGCCGGCGCAGCAGCGCGCCCTGGTTATGCTCGGTCACGAAGCCGCTCAGCGTGGACCGCTCCTGCATCATGAGCCGCGTCGTGCGCTTCAGTTTTTTCGAGAGCAAATGCACGGGCGCAAATTGGAAGCCGACGAGCAGCATGGCGAGCAACGTCAGCTTAGCGTTCATGGTCAGCATGGCGCCGACGACGAAAGGAGGACGATCAGCACGACTCGATTTCGTCGATAACTAACCAGCGTTCCGATCACCCCGCTCGTAAGGCGTGCGAAGTAGCTTGCTCGAGGTCGTGCACTTTTTAGGAAGGCGTCCTTGCGCATCGCCGCGATGATTCGATTGTTGCCCTAATGCATGAACAGCTGTCCCATATTCTCCATGGGGCCGCGGACGGCGAAGAGCACGACGCTCATCAGTACGGCAATAACGAGCACTTACTCCGTTTTGTCGGGGGCCAGAACGTTCGCATCGCACGCGAGGTGAACGACGAAAAATCCTGTCCTTCGGAACCGCCAGCAGACCGTTTGGTACGGTTTGCCGATGGAGTCCGGCGGAGAGGATTGTACGCGGGTGGAACTAGTACGATTATGGCACGTTGACAACGTTCGACGCCGTAAACATTTCGCCGTGCCGCTAGGACTGCGCCCATATTTTGTAGACACCGCTCTTCGGGAACATCGTCTCGAACAGCGCCTGGATGTTCCATAAGTAATTGTATTTCTTCTGACGAAGGCCAATGATAAATTTGCAGGGGATTACCTTCCAGCTGGCGAATTGTTTTTTTCTAGGCTTCAAAAAAGGTAGCTGATAACGATTTCTTTTTTGAATAGTTATTGATAAATGATTACCCGGAGGCGACGAATAATGCTTGACATGAGAAACGAATTATTATGGAGAAATGACTCATTTCTTTCATGCCTTACTTCAGAAATTGGGACAATCAACTTACTGAGCTTAGACGTTTTTGATACGCTTTTGTTTAGGATGTGCTCAAGACCTTCTGACGTTTTTTTAACCGTCGGTAATCGAGCTGTAAAATCAGGATTAATCCGGAGCTCGATTAGTCCTGCCCAATTTGCTGCTTTGCGGATGAGGGCAGAAGAAAAATCAAGAGAGACGCAAATTCTGAATACCGGAAACGGCGATGTATTTCTCGATCAGATTTATGCTGAGCTTTCCGATATTTGTTTGAAGGATGACTCGGAGATAGTGTCTTTAGAAATTGAGGTTGAAAAGGAACATTGCTTCTTAAACCCGCATGCCGTTTCGTTATTGCATTATTGCAAAAGCATGGGGATTAAGATTGCTCTGTTATCTGATACGTACTTCACATCTGAACAATTGCGAGCCATCTTACAAAATAGCGGATTAGATTTATCCGTTATTGACACGCTATTGGTATCCAGCGAAGAAAAAGCCGGTAAGCCTACTGGCGGTCTCTTTGATAAATTATTGGAATTATACCCTAACGTATCCGAACAATCCATCATACATATTGGAGATAATGAAAATGCTGATATAAAGGGGTCTGCAAAACGCGGTATCCGCTCCATTTTGTATAATGTAATTCCAGAATCGTTCAGTAGATTATACCATTGGGAATCCGTTCGTCACGGTGATGTGCTGCCACAATTAAAGTCTATTCGAAAACTTGCTGGCGCTTCCGCTGGAAAAGATATAGACGAAGTAGATTATACTTTTCAAAAAATTGGCGCCGAAATTTTAGGGCCATTCTTTAATAGCTTTTGTGAATGGGTAGTAGAATCATGTTTGAAAGAAAATCGCCGCGAGATACATCCTTTAATGAGAGAAGCAACGCTCCTAGCCCCCGTTCTGGAGGAAGTCATCTGTCGGAAAGGATATCCCATAAGCGTAAAACCTTTATACGTTTCCAGAAAAGCTACCTACCTCGCGTCGTTAACTGAATGGGACGAGTCGGAAGCATCTCGGTTTCTTAGAATCGACAGCGCCAAAATATCCGATTTATTTGATTCGCTTGGGATTCCTGACGAATTGCAGATATTTAAGAAATTCCGCGATCTAACTATCAAGCAATTTCGTACGAAATATGAAGATAAATTCTATCAACTTCGTGAATTCCTTTTGACGGACGAAATAAAGTCGAAAATCAACAAAGCGGCCGAGAAAAGTCGCGACCTGTTTATTGAATATCTGAAGCAGGAATGTGGCTCCCTGGATACACTCATGACTGTCGATATTGGGTTTAATGGCACTATTCAATACGCAATTGACAAAGCTGTCGTACTATCTGGTGAAGCAATTCCAAATAGCATTCACATGCTTGCAACAGGCGGCGAAGGAATTCATGAGCTCCTTCTAAGGGGAACCGACATAAGATGCTATCTGGGGAGTTCTGGTGAGAACTACGACTTAACCCGCGTCTTAATGCGGGATGCCGCGGTTTTAGAGGAACTAATTATTGGGGAATTTGGTTCAACGACAGGCTACTACAAAGACATCAATAAACGGGTACAGCCCAAGCTTGATGAAATCCCGAACCCCGAAGAGGCTCGACATAAAAGAGCTTGTCGGGAGGGCGTATATATTTTCCAGACTTATTACAATTATCTGATGGAGATCAAGTCATCGTATAATACTTTAGGAGAAACGAGACCGCGAGAATTTTTCAAACCGTTACATCGCCTACTTGATATGCCAACACCGCATGAGGTAGAAATAATAGGGGGACTTAAACATCAGGATAACCATTTGGGACAATATTCAAGGTTAATTCCAGATATAGAGGACAAATGGTTTTCCAAAGGACCGATGTCTTTCTTAAATGCGTGTAATTTCGATCCGTACGAGCTTAACATTTATTGGCCCCAGGGAGCCCTAACTGCCAAGTATCCTTACGATCTTTATCAGCTATATCTAGGGCTGGAAGATTCTTTCGGACACAAAAGCCTGACTTTCAAGCTATTCCAAAACATAAAAGCTCGAGGGATTTCTTCAATAGTTTTAATCGGTGATGTCCCCTTCGTTCGGTTTCTATCGAAAATCTCAAATAATCACGGAGTACAAGTAGATAACACATTCGATATGTCGAATCAACAACTTCAGCTTCTATTCTTGCAATTAAAGGAGACTTGTCCGGGTGAGAGACTATGTATCGTAATAGCATCTTTAATAAAAGAGCAGACTGAAACAATACGAAATACGATTGATTCTGTGGTTCTTTATAATAAATATCGAGCGCCTATCGTGCTTGATGTTTTTGAAGCCTTCTTCTCTTAGAAAGTAGAAAAGCGGCGGGCTGCCCCGCCGCCTATCTTAACTTGCGTTTTGTAATTCCTCTTTGAACTTTCCCCATACATGCAAACAATCCCAACCACTACTTGTGACTTGCACCTGGCAAATCACATGGTCGAATAATTCAAAATGACGGAGTCGATGATGGCTTATTATTTTTGTACCGGTGCCATCATCCAATCTGCAGAGCTCATCGTCAAATTTATCGACGATTTGGCCGGCAATGAACTGCACCCCACTTCTCGGTTTTCCTCCGATATACATCGTAACCTCGGGAACTTCTCTAGGCCGCAATTCTTCATCTGGATTTTCAATGGGCAATTGGACTTGTACCAGATTCAATTCTTGTGGAGTGCTTTCTTGAACTTCCATTGAAATTATTTTTTCCGTCTCGAATCTGCGAAGATCAGTGTGTTCGTTCTCATACTGTTTGCTTTCGCAGCTAGCCTCAAGGCTCTCGGTTTCGACTCCAATTATTTTCAGGTACTGAAGCGCATCATGGTCTAGTTCAACGGCCTTTAAAGCTGCAGCTCTTTCGGCCGGATCCGCTTCGCGTCTAAGTTCGGAACCATTTTTCGAGGTATCGACTGATGCAAGGTGCAAAAAGTCCTCGTAGTCTTGGCCGGACTCCAGTTCATGATAGTCAATGATCATGGCGGCATCACGCTCGTCAAATTGCTGCGAAATAGATTTCTGCCTTCGCTGAATAAATGGCGGTAATGAATGCTCTTCGACGGTTGCATCCTGCGATACGTTTTCAGCTGAAGATTCGACTTCATGCTGGCCAACTTGTTGAGTTATTCCCTTTCGCCTCCGTTGAATGAACGTTGGCGAAGAATCCTCCTCAATTAGCACATCTTGCTTCCAAACTTCCTCGACCTCGTCTTTCACCGTTCGCAGATTGCTTTTGGATACCGGTTCTTGTTCAGACCTTGTTGTCGCCTCGTTTCTGAGCTGGATTTCCCGAGCTTTTGCGCGGTAATAGGCAGCTCGCGACGATTCATGATGGGCGTAAACTAAAAGCGCTACAACTATGGCCCCGCCGATGAAAAACCATATCATCCTACAATGCATCCTCCCTCAATGGAATAGAATGAATCTATATGTAATGGCCCCTAAAGGCTCGACAATTAGAAATAGAAAAGCCCTATCGGGCAGACTCATTCATAGGAATGATCCGCCCAATAGGGCTTAAAACTCTCCAAAATGCTCAAAGTGAGCCGCAGAACAACTAGTAATACCTAAATAATAACAGACCAACACAGATGTCGCAACGATTAGAGGAGGGTTAATTGGACCGGTCTTTTTAATTCCGGAGGCAAAAATAACTTATAAAAGATTTGTCCGGAGTAATTCGTTTCGAGCTCAGAAAATAACTCCAGACAGTATGCTACCCCCTCTTCCCAGCTCCAGTTATCCGGCAACGGAACATGTCCGCGAACGGTCGGAATTGTTCTCCATTTCCTCGGATTCCAGCAACCAGTCCCATCGGCCGAGAACCAGGGATACTCGAACAGGTAACGATCAGAAACGCCTAGTGCATGGAAATTATAGGTCGGCCACCGCTTAAAGAGCTCATCAAAAAGCTGCAGGCGCTCTTTCTCCGTAAGAAAGCATGTGCCGCCAATACCGATAAAATCGTGATCGTCTTCATTGATGATGGAATCCAATGCCTCGAAGCCTGCATTACATTGCCAAACCGGGATTGGATTTAATCCGACAGATTTGAGATATCTATAATTGGAATCGGTCTGAACCGGATCTTGAACAACATCCAGGTTAAAATAATTCTCGATCCATTCCGAATGCTCTTTTATAAATTGTGCATACTCTACTACATCCAAGGGACGGAGGCCTGGCTTACTGTTGCTCGCCTTAAATGCCGAGAAAGCGCCGCTATCCAAAAGTATTTTCGGGAGCTGATGCTTCTTCAGATGCCGTATCCAATTCTTACTCGTATCATCTCTAAGCATCCAATACGACATGAGCAAGAACCCGTTTCCGTATAATTTCGCAAGTTGCATATCCGCCGGCGCCCGATCGGCACCTGCACAGAACCATCTTGTTCCACGTATCGACAGCCGGAGAAGTCCGCGGACCGTTTTCGTAAAACGAGAAATATCCATGAAAATCATCCGAAGTAGACCCATTAGTGCGCTACTAAAGTGATGAAAATGCTCCAACTGCTTGCGTGTCGTGGTACGCTTATACATGACGAACCCGCATGCTTTTCGCAGATTGGTGCGCGATATTGCGATTGGTTGCTTGCTCCGACGCGTTCGGATATAAATCGTTTTATCCGTCACTTGCTCGATGAAATTTTTACATCCTTTACCCGTTTCGAATGATCGACCTGAGTCTCCCCACTTTCGAAAAAACGCCTTCTCTCTCTTCCTACCTTGGATGTCGTAGAAATTCATTGATATCCGTCCCTTCGCTTAAAGTTCATTGTGATCGTCAAACAGCTCCAACATCTCTTCTGGAATCCAACCGTCAGGGCATAATTCGTACAGCAAATCAAGCGGATCAGCGGTAGGTTCAAAACAATCCCTTTTGAGAAATTTCAGCCGTTGCCTGGCACTCTTTAACGCGCGAAGATAATCTTCAGTCCTCTTAGCTTCGCGGTAGAACTCGATAGCGTTGTAATGGTCGCCATCATCCATGGCAATTTGAATAAATTCCCGACATTTCTCTAAATACTTCACGGCAGAGACCTCTTGGAGAGACACGTACGTTTTATCAACCGGCAACTGCAATAGCTGCAGCCTCCTCGACTTGCTTGATCCTCTTCTCCGAAATCCGGAGTTGAGGTAGCAGCAGCCCGGATTTGTACTCTTTACGGCTGAAGCCTGCACATACGTAATAATGCCGTCTCGAGGTAGACGGTCTCCCCATTCGCAAATGGTGGCGAAAATAGCCCACTTGATTAAATCGGAGCTCAGATAACTACTTTCGTTACGAAACAGCGTGTTTTCCCAAGCTTCCAAACCATCTTTTCGATATTCACTATGCCATGTCACCCAAACTGCATTTCCTTCAACAGTACGAAGAACAAGGTTCTTACCAGGTCTGCAGAACTGCGCGGCTCCGATCGTCTGCCTTGAGTAATGAGCGTTGGCAAGCGCAGATCCCGCTCGATCAGCCTTTTGGGTCACGATCCAAGGCCCGTATTGATCCGTATCGAAAGGTAACACCATTTGTACACCATCGTCTTTCATGGCAAGCCTCCAAAAAAAAAGGTGCTGCAGGCAAAGAGCCTGAAGCACCCGGGTTGTTAATCGAACGCTTTTTGCGATCGAGGATAGTTGGATTTGAGTACATAGCAAGCAAACCGATCTACATCGTCAATATAGTCAATATAATCGTCTGTCCGCGATTTCTTTTCGAACTCTTCTGCCCACAGACGTATCCTTTGAACCAAGAGCCGGGAATCATCGACTTCAATTTCACCTGTTTCAATAAGGTAGCCCGCGTTAAGTGCAATATCGATTGCCGTTTCAAAAATTATATCCCTGCTCATAGAACCTCCAAATATGAAAGTTATCCAACCTCGAATTGAAAGGGGATCTGAATTACCTTTTGTTCCGATACTTCATCGATAAACTTGGAAAGCTGTCCGATTGGGGCTTCTCTCCTCGCAAGCTCTTTAAATAGTTCAAAGTAACGTTTGTTTTTGCCTATGTTCCGACTCTCGCGAATGATTCGTGCCAGTTCCCTTAATTGACGCTCGTCCTCGTCGAACATTAATTGATTACGCGGCACGACGGAGGTACGCCCATCAAAGTGTCTTACGGTAACCATCGTAACCCCATACCGATCACGACTGGCGCGGCCGGCTTGAACTACTTCGTTTGGAACGATGTAGATAGCTTCCATCATGTTTCCTCACACTCCTTTCGGAGTCTTATCAGGCGCTCACCGAGTACTCGTTCGTTTTTTGATCGAGCACTGCATTATACATCAAGCAATGCCCAACCCAATAATTAATGACGTGGACGCATGCCGTTCGAATGTACTCGATCGAAATGTCACCGAGACCCGCCGATTGAAGTTCGGGCGAAACCAGGAACCGATAGGTTTCGTTCTTCTCCCCGTCTTCGTTAAAGGAAAAATGGAGCTCCAAATATTTGTGCTTGAGTAATTTGTTCAATTCAAATCGAACGGCATCTTCGCCATGCTTCAACGCTTCGACAACGAAGCCCGCATGAATATTGATCAGTGAAATGTTATGGATCATGGATTACGCTCCTCGATAAGTTGATTGATATTATCCCGGGAAATGTCTTATGGGCAACAAAGACAAATCGTCCACTCCGTTGTTTTGTTCACTTGATTGCTCGATGGCACGAAACTCGATGCCGGTAAACGTGTACCGCCGCTTCATCTTCTTCGTCTTGGGATCACAATGATAGAGACGCTGAGTGCTTCCGACATGAATCCCGTCCGTGTAATTAAGCCGTACAGCATGAAACCATTGCTCGGCCTTCCACATCACTTCGGGCTCGCCTTCAAGTGGGAAAAAGTCGGTCCCGTGATTGCGCACGAACCAGCAAAACGGTACGTTTAGGAACTGCTCCATATAACCAAGATCCAGTTCGTAAAAGTCTGCAAAGTACGCTTCAACGACGTCCCGCACAACGCAATGCATTTGTTGCACGAGTGGGTCGCTACCAAAGATTTCCCACATACGGGTAACGTTTTGTAACCTGGTTGTCGCAGCATCAAGTTGTTCCAGACAGCCGGTACGCCGCTCGATCTCCACGTCACCCTGAAGCTGTTCGAGGAAACTGTTAATCATCGTCTACCCCTCCGCAAGGTTACTTAAAATAACCAAATCGTTTCTGACGATTCGGATTTGTAATTCATGAACAAGTACTCCGTTTCGACCCTTCGTTTCTGACCAAGGGATGCCTTACGAACGGAGCCAACCTTTGTCTCGAGAGTTACATAGTCCCAATCCCTATAGAGCTCAAGGATAATGGGATCGCCGAAATAAGTCACCAGACATTTCCCTTCGATATGCCGGAGCATATAGGCCAGTTCCGCATGATCTTCGTGCTTGAAATCACCTTTATAGAATGATTCGCGACCTACGTACGGCGGATCGATAAAGAAAAAAACGTCCGGTCCGTCGTATCGTTCGATGATCTCTCGGAAGTCCAAGCATTCGATCATCACCGAGCGGAACCGCTTTTCAAAAGCATCCAGCTTGGCGACCGCATTCTGGTAGTCTACAGCAGAATTTTTAACCTTTCCGGCACGCCAACCACTCAATTGATTAGGTGTCGGAATAATGCTATGGCGAAGTAAATAAAACCAACGGACGGCTCGTTCAAACGAATCCCCCGGCAATTCCTCACTGAGCCATTTTTCATAAAGAAAGCGACTCGTGGGAAGGGATTCCAGCGCTTCGATCAGCTGCTCCTTATGGTCTCGTAGCACCAAGTAGAAATTGATGAGGTCGCAGTCTTTATCATTAAACACTTCGACCTTACTTGGCTGCCGGGCAACCGTCATATGAGCGCCTCCGCCGAAAACGTCTACCCAACAATGATGCGAGGGGATATAAGGAAGAATCGATTTGGCAAGCCATTTCTTTCCGCCGAACCAGCGAATGCAAGATAAACCCGATCGTACTAGCGCATCTTTCATCTAGCCATCTCTCCTATTTCCCGAAATCGAATTGGATCGATTCGGAAAAATAGGCAGGACTCTTTTTGTCCTCTTGCGCTTCCTCGACCTTGTAGAATGCACAAGTGCTACTTATCCCGATGGGGAGCTCGCAGAAGGGGGCTGCAATGAACCGCTTAGCGGGAAACCCGCTCCTTCAATCGCACCTGAGATTAGAGAGAGTGGCTGTGTCTCCATTTGTACTTCATTCCTTCACCTTCCATTGAACGTTTACTTAAGAAGAGCGATTTGCATCCGCTGCAGAGCAGCAAAAACATTATTTTCTGCCATAAGTGCGTAATTATGCTTGATTAAGTAGAGCCGCAACTTGGCGATACTCGCTCCGAACTTGCACTTTAATCGTTCGAAATCGCTATGCATATGAAGATCAACTAGTGATTGAACCGACTGTAGACTACTGGAGAGCTCACCAAACTTATCTTCCTCACTCATTGTGTTTTCAAATTCGGCGTACGCCTTCTTTGTGTCCTTACACTTTTGGCGATAGCAGCCTAGAAGCTTCTTCAGCTCCTCCATGTTCGCTTCGATTCCGTACAAATGAGCCCGTTTCTCGAACTGCTCAACGACTCTGCTCGCCTCCTGCGGTGTCTGAAATCGAATCAACGACGATATAAGCAGTTTTTTCCGTTCAATATCCTTCAATCTCCGTTGGTTGAGTTCTTCCTCGATCATCCCTTCATACCATCCCGGCTTTATTCCCAAGGGAACTCCGTCGCCGTAAATCCGGAATTCGATTCCATGTTGTTGGAAAAGTCGCTTCAACGGGTCGGAAATGGTACGACCAGCGTGGATCTCTACAAAGGGGGCAGGTTTCGTCTGTAAAACGAAGGCAAGTATTTTCTCTGCAAACGTTTCGCACTCGGTTCGCCGCGGGTGCCACTTTTGAACCGGGTACGGCTCCACGATTTCGTTATAGCCCAGTATTCGCTGGCTATGGAAACTGAGAAAGAAAATACTTTCAGATGGGAAATTCCGAACCTCCATGTACTGTATTACGTTGTTAACCCAACGACTGCGAGGCCCACGATAAAACTTGTTGGCAGGCATCGGTATATCGTGACGGGTAGACGACTCCGTAATGAATGCAATCCGATTCAAGGCTCAATCTCCTCCTCAAACACCTGTATCATTCGATCGAGGGCCCGCTTCTTTTATGTTCTGAAAGCTTCTTAATGTCGCATCATTAATAAACGTATCCATTCCGCCGCTGCATCCCGTTTGCGCATTAAAATTAATGACGTGCGTGTAAATGCTATCGGAATGGAATAAATTGTTCATGATGGTATTCGCAAGTTGTGCAGCAAGTTTATTGGTCGCACAGCGCTGCGGTGCCTCTGTAATCAAATCGCCGCAGCTTTCACCCGGAAAGTGGGACAAAGCATCCTCCCATATATTCGAGAATATTTGGGCAACCGGCGCGAGGACGACCTCGCCATTGAATTTAAGGCCGCAAACGATCTGCCCGCCAAATCCGCTTTGGTCCATCGACTTCTTCTCTTCATCGGTGAGATCACGACGATCCGAGTTCGAGTACAGGACTCCTTCTACTCCCGCGTCGATATAAATAAGTGTGTCGAGGGTATCCGAATAAAAGAAGTCATCCAGCAGCTGTCGCGTTCGGTTATTATCGACCATACCAACAAGAACCGGTATGACTTGCGTCTGTTCAGATACGGGAAGTTCGGGAAATAACTGCTTGAGCACTTCGACATCCTTTACGTACGAAGTGAACCGCTTCACAGTGATGCCGTAATGTTCTCCATATCGTTCGGCGAGGGCAACGGCCTTGTACTCTTCCGCTTCCACGTCTTCTTCGCAAAAGAGCTGGTTGTCAAGGTTTTTGGGTTCTACCCGATCGCCGTCAACTATAGTTAAATCGTAACGAAAATGCTCGTAGTTGTATTTTTTTTCGGCCGCTCGTAGGTGAGTCGAGATGTCCTGACATAACCCTCGAATAAAATGCGAGCCATTTGCTCCACATCCGATCACAACGATCTGGTAAAGGACACGAGTTTTGCCTCTTTTCTTCAGATGTAACCCATTAGGCATGGAAAATCCTCCTTGAAATAAAGAAAAGAAGAACCTCAACCATCCGGCAGAGTTCTTCTCCTCCAAATTACTGTACAATGTGAACCCGTTTATTCCATTCCGTTGGGTATGGAAGAAAGATAGGTGAGTCCAGGTGCAGGGAATCAAAAATCCGCTCTGGCGGCAATAGAAAAAACTTCCCGTTATAACCTACTCGCAGCTGCATCTCCGGAATTTTACGATGAAGCCGCCCGATGACACCATAAAGCATAAATGCCTTCTCGTTCTCATTGTCGGTTTCTGAAAATTCGGCGGACATAGAGTTATGCGAATGGATATGACAGACCTCGATAAATCGATTCTCGTCGTCCAAGTGCCTGTTGAACGTCGCGTCGATCCGGTCTCGCTTGACCCATTGATGAGGGCACTCCACTATATACCTTTGGTCGACAGTATCCCAAAAAATCTGTACCATGACCTCATTCATATCCCATTCGTTGCAGTAATCTCGAAAGAAACAAAGAATTTGTAGCATGATTTTGCCCGGAATTTTGGGTAAATTAAACTGAAATCCAGTTGGTACATCCTCCAGCTCCGCAATCCGTTCCACACGAGATACCATGATCCCGATCGGTTCCTTCCGGATTTCGTATAACCGGCCATCTTTGCCGGCCACAATATTAAACAGCTTGGGAGACCTCGATTTCAAAAACTCCGAGATACTCCAATAAAACCCCCGAATGCCCATACTAATCATCCCTTCGTCGTTCCGGACGCGTAAGGCATAAGCCTCCTGGTTTCCAAATCGTAATCCCATACCGTTCGTTGTTCGGTAAGCTCGAAAAATTGCAATTCCATTTTTTCACGGAGTTGCTTCAACGAGATTTTTCCCGAATCCGGAACATCGGTAACGAAATCGGCGACCTGAAAAGTATGAGTGGCGTAATGAATTGAGAAATCCAAATCGACCTCGATGTTCTGGTCTTTTGCCGAACGTGCCGGCGAGTTCGCGGGTTTCTCTGCCCTAGCCGGTTTTTGCGAATTCGATTTCTTCTTCTCGATTATGCTCGGTGCATACTCGTCTCCAAAAAGAGATAATTGTTCAGGTGAATTGGCTGTTGTATCCATAGTTCCCTCCAATAATGTTATTCGAATTCATTGATTTCTTCGGATTCGTCGAAATCCGCATCCTCTTCGAGTTCATCTTCTTCCGGTTGGGCGGTCTCAGCCCGAGGGAGATTCAGATAGTCTGCCAGGGTTGCCCCCGTACTTTCAAGAATCCCGTCATCAAAATCTTTACCGGAAAATTTGATGAACCGATCCCGAAGATTTTCGTATTTGTAAAGGTCATTATTACTCGGACTGTTCAGAAAGAGAAACGGAAGGGTGGAAAGTAAATTCAAGTTGTTATAAATATCCTGTTCCGTACCTAGTTTGTTCAGTTCCGGCCAGCAGGCTTGCATGCTCCTTCCAGCATGCTGGACATTGGAATACGGGTAATAAAACACTTCCGTATTTGCCCCTATAACTTTGTCCGTAACGGTCAGGACGTTCGCCGACATTTGGCTGCCGGGAAAGACCTTGAATACAAATACTAGCTTCGGATACCCGACGTTTTTATACAAGTCATTACCAAACTGAACATTAAATCGTTGCTTCTCGACTTCTATGGCCACGGTTCGGCAACCCGCGCCGTTCTCCTGATAGAGAATGCAGTTACGAGGCAAAAGCGGACTGGAAAGCCGATGACTCGCCATAAAAGGTCGCAGATACTCAAAAATCCAATTTTGATCCAATTTGTTAATAAGAATCGAGAACATGGATCGCAGTAATTTCTCGTTTCCCTTCCGATTCATGCCTTCCAAAAGTGAACGGTAAACCTTGGTGATAATATCGTCCGAAGAATTGGAGATGTCGATCTTTCCCAACAAAGTTGTGAGGAAATGATCAAAATACTTGGAGTCCTCCAGTCCCTCGACCCGCTTCATAACCTGCGATAGTAACTGGTTCAACCCTTGCTCACTGAGCGATGAAACATCGATATTATCGGTAAAGGTATAGAATAGTCGCAATATTATATCTCGATCGCTTTCATCACCAAACCGCTGCAAGAAAAGCTTGAACACTTGATTAACTTCGTTGGTATTCGAAGAAGATTCGATCAGCGGACCGAAGATTTCGAGTAGGGAAAACTGTTTTTGACCGTCCCTTACTAAAAACCTTCGAATGTCTGCATCATCAAGCATGGTCATTAATGAAAAAATGAGCTCATCCGTCCGGATGCGCTCACTCTTAACCAAAAGTCCGTTCACATGGTCTTCAACGGTTGCCAGCAAGCCACCTCTAGGCAACCGAATCAACGTTTCTTCTTGCCTGCTCGTCCGCAGAGCATGTTGCATCCCTTTCCCTCCAAATCATCAATTTGTAAAAGAAACGTTCCTTGAATTCGATGAAGTCCTTTACGACATGAAAGAAATCCGTGCCGTATCCTTCACTTTCAATGACAAACCCATCTTCAGTAAAAGACGTTTCAGCTATACAAAAACTGTATGGCGATTCAAGCGTTCGGACAGGCTCGATAATCCAGTCCTCTTCACCTTCCATCTCGGGATACTTATCTCGAAGCGATAACCATTCGATCCGCTCTGGAAAGCGTATCTCACAGGCACAATCCCTCGATTCACCAAAATCAGATGAGCCGAATAAATACGCGACCGCTTGATAGAAGAGGATGTAATTGTCGCAGAACTTCCAATTGCCTGGCAGTGGATAACCGCGATCGTGCATCACTTTCGCGACTAAAAAGTTATCCATTGCTTCCTGCCATTCCACTTGGACATTCGACGGTAGGAACAACGAAGCCGTCATCAGAAAAACCTCCTCGGTGTCTTTCTCGACTTCAAGGAAGAGGCAATTTCTGCTGCATGGCCGACCCTATTGATCTCTACCAGTAGATTATGTTTATTTACTTCATCTTCATCCTCATCATCGCTTACATCATCCGGGTGATACTCGTGAATCGCCTGATACGCGCGTTCCCCATCGTTCATTGAGAAGAGATTGAAATCGACATCTCCAATACGATCAAGCGGGGAATAAATGACGAGATAGAGCAGATCCATCACTCGTTGCATACTCGCAGCTGCATCGTCCAAAATCGCTCTTTTGGTTACTTCGTTCCGAAAGGCTAGAAAATCGATACTTGCATTCGCCGTTTCCATAGATTCCTCCTCAAAATGGTATGATCTATAAAATAAAAAGCCGACTGTAGCCATACTACCAAGTTGGCAGTATGCTCAGCCGGCTTGTAAGCGCCCAAAAACAGAAAAACCCTACAGGCACACTTCTTCCGTAAGAAGAAACCACCCGTAGGGTTTAATACTCGCCATAAGGCTCAAGAGAGCAACGAAATAAGAAATTACTCCTCTATATTACCATATTATTTATTCGTTTGTATAGCTATCTCTGTTCCGAATATAGTCGTTCCATGGCCGAGTCCGTCAACACATACGTTGCGAACAGGATTTCAAGCGCCCGGTATTCGGCATTCGGAATCGACTTGTATTTACGAATGAGGTCGTTGTAGGTGACCTGAAGGAATGCGTCGTGATGCAGCAGCTTTTTCATTCTGTCCGGAGTAAAAATATGATGATCTGGAATTTCACCGATTTTAAAATATTTATACTCCGTGAGACATGCGTCCTCCCTTCGGAATATCTCCCCGTAATTATTTACTTTCAAAAAATACGTATATTTTCCTTCCGTGCAGCGATATATAATTCCGGTATGATCGTGATTGTCGTACCGGATGGAGAAGTCCCCCAGAATCGATTTTACCGTTTCGGCTGTCTGCTCTATCAAAGGAATTGTGATTTGCATTAGTCTGCGAAGCCGGCAGCGAATGGCATCTTTGGCATCTGCCCAATCGTTGACTTCCTGGAACGAGCCATTCATCGTAAAATACAGCTGATCATCTCGCGCAGCAATCCTGTGAATGAACGGATGCTTGCCTTCGACATTGTGGGTCAGCTGATACTGAAAGGCAAAATATCCGTTCACAAAGAAGGAGCAATGCCAGTTCTCATTAATTTCTCGAGCGAAATCCTTTGGATCGAGATATTGATGCGGGTCCGGCAAGGCGGTAGATTCAAACTTGCAATTCATGCATTCGAGTTCTTCAAGCACATCCACAACGAAGGGTAGCAATTGTTCTTGGACGTGTTCATTGTGCAATTCTAGCAGTTCCAGAGAAGTACGAATATGATTGTACATGCTTTAACCTCCTCGATGGTAGGGAGCGGGCAAGCCGCTCCATCATTAACACAGTTCCAACACTTGTTCCATTGCTGCTTGCCTATGCTTCGGTACTAGTGGCAAGAGGGGTTGATCGATCGGATCTACACCATCCGGCTGCTCATCCACTTCGTCCAACCAAACCTGGAATCTGCTGTAGCGCTCGGAGACCCACCTTCGAAACTCAAATGCCCGGCTTTTAATGGTCGGTTTCGTATCGATAGGGGGGCACACCGCAATGGATTCTCCGATGAAAGTCGTCGTTCGGTACATTTGATTTTCCTCCTTATGATTGGTAGACCCATGTTTATAAAAAACAAACAAACGTTCCAATAGGAACGTTTGTTTGGGGTAAATGTATAAAACGCAAAAAAGCCCTATGGGGGGCATACCTTTAAAAGGTAATACCGCCCATAGGGCTTTAAACTCGGAAAAAGGCTCATCAGAGCAAGTTAATCAAATTGAACAATTTCATCATATCAAAGGGGCTTTCCTTTGTCCATACTAAACGTTCAAAACGAATTCCAGTTGTCCCGGCGCCACTCGCTTCCCTGGCTTTGCAAGCACTAACTCTATGGGTTTTGTCGTTTCGTCGAAGCCTTGTACTTGGCCAGGCCTTGCATACCAAGGAGCATAAAAATACATTTGAATTGTACATAACTTGACTGCTATACCCGAAATATCCGAAGCAGAGGCGCGAAGAAAGTAGTTGGAAGCTGGCAGTAGCATGGCGCCGCAGCCCACACACGGATCGCTTACGGTCTGTCTTTTCAGTTCCTCCCGCTCCCCTGATCCATGTAACATTTCAACCATAAGGCGGCAAATATTGAACGGAGTAGGATAGTAACCTAAAGCTTGATGATAACCCTTTCCGGTTTGATCGACTAGAACGTTGGACAAATAATCGGTTGGATTATCCAAAACAAGAAACAGGTCGAAAATCCGATAAAAGTGCTCATTCAGTCCTTCCGAAATGTTCGGGCAAACGGTTGAACCGCCGAGCCCCCAGAGAAGCCAATCCGCAAAATTATCGATTGTTGCCTCGTTATGCTGGAGGCAACTATCCAGCATCTTTTTTGCCGTCTGGGCTTGCGGGCTCCAGATATCCGTCCATTGAATTTGGGGAATAGGTCCGCTGCCAGCGATCGTTCCCTTCTCAAGTATGTCGAGCCAATAAATCCAGCGTCCACTGTTGAGCAATTCGTCATACACAAACAAAAAAGGGAGCAGCTATCCGCGCTTCTCGAATACCTCTAAATGATTTCGTGGCATCCCGCCTATGGCCATCGCGTATCCGGAAAGATCACTCGGCATTTTGGCGAGAATATCGGGGTCAAATCGCTCAAGTCTGTATAAAGATGCTTTATCTTGTATAGTAGCCATAGGTATCCCTCCTAAAAAAGAAAAGAAGGAGGTCGTTAGACACCCCTTCCCACTTCGTTGGTTTACTTCCTCCGCATCGATAATGCCTACTTCGTATGACCCTCGTAGAGCATAACCTCTCTGACTTCCTCTGGAAATACCAGCGCCAGACGTCTTCGGTTGGCCATATCTGCCTTCTCGATCAATTGATACATGAAAAAACGAAACGATCGGCTCGTGTTACTAGGGTAGTTTTTGTGCGACAAATACTCGGCATAGGAACTTGGCATTTTATATATGTCCATAACATAAGCAGATTCCCTTTAGGAAACCTGGTTATGGACTCCTCCTCTCTTTTTCAGTAGTTTACTAATCCGTTCGAGACGGGCTTATGCATACTGCAGCTTGCGATCCTCGATAATGCATCCTTCCCTAAGATCGGACAAAAGCGATCGAGCTTCCTCGGGGAGACACTCACTTATCCCGTTTGTATGGTGGTTGTTCCCTATAAACCCCCAACAGGAATCCATTTTTTTTAAGAAAGGACTCCATTCGTCAAAAGACAAATCGTACACATCCGTACCAGCTTCCGAGAGATATTCCCGCAGCTCTGCTTCAACAGAATAAAGCGTAAAGCCGAATACATTCCCCTGAAGATAGTCGTCATATTCCTGTACTTCAGCCTTCAATAGATTTTCAATATACGAAACCCTGCTTTGCGTAAGCTTACCGAACTCCTCCCGGGCCTTTTTCTTGCTGATATAAATCCAGCCGACTTGGCCGGAATCCCAAGGACAGCTAAACGGGGCAGTTCGGATCGTGATGGCTCCATGCTCGTATGCGTATATTGGCAAAATGATTGCATGCCGCGCAACTTGTTCAAATAAATCCTTATCGGAGCGTTCTTCGATTCGTTTGATTTCAAATCCATCCGCCAGAGACTCCATAAATTCTCGTGGCTCGGCAAACCGGTGTTCATCTCCTAAATGATATCTGCGATGCCAACATATCATGGTCCCCAGGTTGTCGTTTTCGCGTCGCGGGTGCAAGGCATCGAAGTCCTGTTCTATTTTTAAGCAGAATTGATCGTTGATAGCTTTCCAGAATACCGTCATATTATGTAGCCCACTGCCTACCGAGAAGCCCGGTATGGCAAGGGCCCCCTCCTTTATGAGCTATATTTTGATATCTTCCGTATGTAGGGAAGGAGATCCTACAATCTCCTTCCCTGTCGACTATCCGCAGCAGTTCATCGTAAAGAGGTCAATTGTTTGAACGGACCTATTTTCACCTACGAACTCGCTGAGTGGTACTCGCTGACCATTGATAAATCGCATCGTATGCCCCATCCGCTTCTCCATCGATTTAAGCTCGCTGAACTGGTCTGGGAACAGCTGCGCTACGGTTCGCAATTCAGACTTTTTCAAAAAAATGCAGAATCTGCAGCTGCACCTGCTTACATATTGGTAGCAGGCATGTTCTTTAACTCCATGCTCTTGCATAATGGCCCGAACCGATTGTTTCTGAAAGTGAAGAACTGGACGAAAAGTGTGTACAAGACGGTTCATCTTTTTTGTCGCCGATGCCGGATGAACCTGAAAGGCAGGGTATGTGCTGCGCTTATTCGATTCGCTTGCCAGCTCCCCGCTACAGCACAATGTTTTCGTACCATTACCCCTTCTCCGGCGAACATATTTCGTATAGCAATCCCGCTTTCCGTAGCTAGTGCAGAAACGATTCATCGAATCCGGAAACATGCCTCGTTCTTCAATTCTCGTTTTCAGTCCCTTTTCGTCCCATATTGTGACAAGCGGGATATCGAAAAAGTCACTTAAGTACTGCAGATGGGAATCCGTCTCCTCCCAATCAAAAAAGACCGGGTTTTCATTCGGACCATCGATACGAAAGTGAATCAATCGCATCGTTTCTTTCGGAGCCTTATACTCATGCAGCAGGGACAGCACCATCGCCGTACTATCGTTCCCTCCGCTTACGCAAAGGTCGATATGCGTGTATTCCCTAAATGGCAACATTGCGTCCGGGATCGTTACGAGTGGATACATAGGTCCCCTGCCTCCCATTCGCGTTCGAAAGCCGGTTCAAATAACAAATTTCCGATTGTACTGTCAATTTCTATGAACCTGCTGGAATCGGGAACGTTGTTGAAAAACAATTCGAATTCTTCGTTCGTTATCCGTTTTAAAGCTTCCACTTGGAACCGATACGGTTCTTCGATCCAGGAGACAAGCATTTTACCAACCTGGTCTCGTTCGTCCCAAAACAGTGCGGAACAATCGGAAAAGGAATCAATGACCAACCAAACACGATTATTCTGGATACCTGTCCGAATAAAGTAGTGGAACGCTCCATCGTATGCATCGTAGCCGTACCATTGTTTATCCTTGATGGTATAAAACATCGTACCCTCCAAATTTAGTCGATGAATGAGACATCTTCTTCGAAGTGTTCTCAAAAAATGTAATCGTTCGAGTCAAAAATTAAACGCGAGCTGGCCTTCGGCAGGTGTGGAACGAGGACGCTTTTTCTTGTACTGGCTCATTTCGACGACTTTCAGCAAGCCCATTTCAAAAAGGTCCTTCTGCTCAGAAGGTTCGTCGTTTGGCATTTGCTCGACTGTAGAGACGAACGTGAACAAATCCACTACTCCGTTCGCTTCTACCACGTTCGGTTCAGGCTCCTCGCTTGCGCCGGTAGAAGCATCCAATGGTGGCAAACCGCATAGGCGCCTCGTCTCATTGACGAGCAGCCTCATCCTCGCCTCCAGAACGGTCTTAAATTCGGTCTCGTTCACCATCTCGACGTCTTCCAAGTCTTTGGCCGCCAGCTCCGTCCAGGCTTTCGCCACGTCGGACCCGGCAAAGCAGTTAGCCAAATCTGCAGCCAGAGAGGATTGACCGTCCCTAGAGTACTTTGCCAATTCCGAACGATCTAGTCTTCCTTCAACCATGAGTGCATGGCCGCGTGCAGCCATAATTTTCATGAACTGAGCCATCTGCTGCGTTCCATTGTAGACGAGATAATAAACACGGCACTCCCGATCTTGACCTAGCCGCCACGCCCGTCGTGAAGACTGACGTACGGTAGAAACCTCGTAGTTGAGTTGGTAGTAGATAATCGTTGGCCAGTACATGAGATCGAGCCCAACCTCGACCAATTTCATGTTGGTAATGATGACGGGGATTTCGTTCTCCTCGAGTTGAGCCAAAACTTCTGCACGATTATCGGCGTCCGGTTCATCGAGTATATGGCAGCGAATGCCGTTCCGCGTCAAAATCTCATAAATCCGTTCATTTAACTGGTAGTCGCCGGTGTAGTTGTTATAAATGACACAACGTCTGCCTTCAGCCAGTTCCTTTTGAACAAGTTCAATGAGCTGGCGTTCTTTGGCATGACAGGATTCCGGTTCGAAGGTCGGAGCAGAGATGCATTTTTCCCCGCGGCCGAAAACAACGGCTCCGCCCAAATCTGGCCGATCCGCGTAGTTGATGGTAGCGGGAATGAACTTGCTCCAAGCACCCTTATTGCCGTTTCTCGAGCGTCTCATGCATTCATCTCGTAGGGTATTATGGAAAATGGAGTACTGAAGAGCATGTTCGGGGTCCATATCGAGGAAAATAGGAGTTTCCTTAAGCTCGACGAGGGGCAGGCCCATATCGGACAATTCCAAAAAGCCGGCTTTGTGAAGTAAAAACTGAGCCGTCAATTGCGGCGCAATACCTGGCTCTTCCGTTGGCTGCCGAGGTTTTTGTTTTTGCTTCGTCACCCATCCGGTGTCGTCGCTTTCAACATCTACTATTTGCTTCAGCTTTCCGTACCGGGATGCCCACTGGATCGTTCCGGACTTGTAAT
This sequence comes from Paenibacillus sp. GYB003, assembly GCF_036577625.1. Taxonomy (NCBI): domain Bacteria; kingdom Bacillati; phylum Bacillota; class Bacilli; order Caryophanales; family Paenibacillaceae; genus Paenibacillus; species Paenibacillus sp. GYB003. The sequence continues at coordinate 40,850 of NZ_JARBDC010000038.1, forward strand.
CGAAACCATCATCCAGAAGCGCTTTCGGATCGGTGCGCCATAATATCTCTTTGATGCTGGAGGACTTGCCGTTGGTCAGAGTTCCGGTAAGCAACAGGTTTTGCTTTGCAGCTTTGACCATCTGAGCAAACGCATCGCCGCGGCCAGAGGATTCTGCCTTACATTGATGGGCCTCGTCACAAATATATAAATCAAAATACTTCCCCATCCGCTTAAATATCCTGCTTATGTTTTCACGTGGGCGGTTTCGCGTTTCACCACGTCGCCAAGAAGCGGGGCGCCATAGTTTACTTCGGCAGGGTATTTGTCCTTTGGGCAACAGTCCTTCCTCATGGTAAGTGCAGGATAGAATCCGTCCGGTGCGCCTCCATTTCACTTTGAAACCATCGGGTAACCCATTAGGAAGCAACCGTTGCTTTGCTCTTGCTTGATAGAATGCGTCCGAATCCGGTTTCGCACTTTCAACAAAATCGCTCCAGCGAGCGGGTACATATCCTTCCTCTGCGTCCTTATCTTTGACCATGAGGGGACGGCCGCAATCCGGGCAGTGCCAGGCATATTCGGTCGAGCCGGCGAGACGTCGCCATACCCCGCTAAAATACGGTTCTGGACCTAATTTCGCTCGGTCTATTCCGACAAGTGTAAATTCCAAACCCTTCGGGCGATATCCGTTTTTCACTTTCCGCAACAACCGAAGAGCATCTTGGCTGTTTTCAATTATTTCAACCTTTACACCGCGAAGCGTCCCCAAGATCTCTTTGTTTTTCCATTTACTAATCGTTATACTCGGAGCCGATAACAGCACTGCAGTTCCACTCGATATGCCGCGTTCCTCTTTCATCTGATGCAGAACGTTTGCAACGCCGCAGGCCACAATCGATTTCCCTGTCCCCATGTCCCCAGAGCAGAATTCCGAGTCCTCATATTCCAGCGTATTTACCAATGCTTGGATCATATGAGCTTGTGCCGGAAACGGGATTCGCTTCATTTCGCCGATGGAACGATGTAAGGGCAGCTGCTCCAATGAATGCCGCGGCTTCTGTTCCTGCAGCTTCCGAGCCATTACCTCGGCATTGGCGACCATATATTCTTTCATGGTCATCCCCGGGTCGAAAATGCCTTGAATATCACTTTCCGGGATCCGCAACAATCCGTTTTTCAAGGCCATTTCGATTGCCTTTAGGACTGTCTCTTCCGTACCGGTAAAAACAGCTGCTTCAAGATTCGGCCATAGCTCATCGAAATCCGGATTCCGAATGACGCGCAACGGTGATAAAAAGTGGTCGAAGAGACCTGCATATTCGCTCTCCCATTCATAAGGCAGACCAAACCGATGAATAACATGTTTGGCCAGCACATCAGACATGTTTCCATTTGGAGCGACCAGGTACGCTCGATTGAATTTTGACGAGTTCGGAATCGATTGTATGCCATCCATTGTCAATAAGGAATTGAACACGACGCCATGAGCAATGTCACCGATACCGATTAGCCTTTCCAGCCGCCGGTACGTGTCAACATTTCGTTCAAATTCCTCATTCCCAACTTGGACCGCGCGAGCCTCCAAAAATCCAGCCGAAATTGCAGACACGGCCTCCGGAATGCCGAGATATGAGGCCAGAATGATATGTTCATCCGAACCCTGTGCCGATTTTTCTACAACCATTAGATGCAAATTTGCTTCAAACCTTCGATCGATGCCGTTCATCGAGATTTTCATGCCCACGTCTTGACTCGAAGTCCGGCCGGGAATTCCTCCATTTGGCCGGACATTGCAGCCAGAGGACGATTCCCCCCTATCTGATGCGGTATTGTCTGACCTATTCCAAATCGTGAATGCCGGCAGGCCAAAATACCCTGACTACCGAACGGAAGTCCTTCGTTATCGTTTCGCCGTTTTTTTTGCCCGCTTCATCATAGCGCGCCTCGGTAGTCACGATTTGTTTTGTTATGCCGGAAATGATATGAGTCCCCATATTCCCCCCTACGGCGCCGCTGGCTATCGCGACAGCCGTGTGAGTCGCTTTTAAAGGAAGCATGGGATTTTTCATTTTCGCACGATTGGAAATAGGCGAGAGTTTTTCCTCCACATCTTTGAGTAATGGGGAAGACATGAGGTCTTGTTTCAGCTCATTCACGCTCAGACGATTGGCGCGAAATATATCGATACCGCTTGGAGACGGATATAAATCGATATCTCGCTCAATTTCCTCAAGTGTCGGAATGGCCTCTGGACCTTGATCGCCTAAATCCCGTAACATCTTGTAGATCTCTTTGCTTTTTCCGTTTGGATCCTTTCCGAACGTCCCAATCAAGACTACCTGTTTAAAAATCGGGTAGAATTCATCGGTGAAACGGTAGACCCGTACGTCATGGAAACGTCCGGAAATGATACCGGCAGCAGGCTTCAAAACATATTGGGGGATGCAGAAAAACAGTAACCCGTCCTTCCCCAATACGTTATTTTTACCAGTAAGCGATCGAAGGAATGTGACTTCTAATCGCTCGCCAAACCCTTCGTCATACGGAGGATTGAGCCAGAGCAACGAGAATTTCGATTCTGTCCGCAGATTCTCGTAGCCATCGTGGATTACATGATCCAATATCGCCCTCGCTGATTGACAGCGTCCTTCCTCCAATTCAACTCCATATGTTACTGGATTCGATTCATGTAGCCGATTGGCAAAAAACTTCAGCGCTTCTCCTTCTCCACAGCACGGATCGATGATATTCAGGAAGTTGTCCGCGTCTTCTTGAGGATGGAACTTTATAGCTTTGCACAATAGATTCAATTGCTCAATCGGGGTAGGATAGTAACCGCCTTTACTTTGACTCGCAATCCTTGCCATTTTTCACCTCTTCTTGGTAATAGGTGCGGGAAGCGGGGCAAACCTATCGTTCGTCCCGCTTTATATGCCTATGAAGGTTAAGTTTTCTAAGTGTGGTAGGTATAATTTATTTGACTTCGTTTGCGGTACATCCATACAAATCCGTCCCAGCGTAGTCTTCACCTAAAATATTTTCCGAGGACTCCCCGGCGTCTTTTCGGATTAAATAATCCATGTAATCGACATTCGTCCACTTTTTGAATTGGTCGTGTGCCTTCTCTCTTGCATCGTCCCCAATAAAAGCCTGGACATCCTGAACAACATTCTTGAACATCAAAAATGCGACGATAACTTTCATGTAGTTCGATCCCCTTCCAAGAGTTTTTATATATAATAAAAAGTCGATATTTATCAGGAGCCTTCTCTCCTGAAAAATATCGACTTGTAAGCGCCCTGAGAAACAAAAAAGCCCCACGGACGCACGTCTTCCGAAAAAGACATACCGCCCGTAGGGCTTTATACTCGTAATAAGGTGTAAGTCAAAACAAGGTACAGCACTATTGTATCATTTACGATATTAAAAGTGTATATCCGAATTCCGCTCTAATATGGCAGAATTTCACCGATTTTTAAATATAACGCAGAGTTCATCAGCACAGTGATTACTAAACTTTGCAATCGAATGTCTCGTCTCCTAGAAAGCAACAGGTCTTGGATTGTTTTTAAACTGCATAAACGAGCGAAAACGACGTCCTCAGCTATCTGGCAACCGCCATCGAGAAATGCATCTCTGCCGCCATCGTCGGCAGCAGCCTGCCGAAGCGGCGCATGCGAGTATGACTGCTTCAAGTCTTACAATTCTCCCTTGCGATTTCTCAGCCAGCCGGAAAGTTCGAAAATTCCAGATACCAATAGAAAGGCTATGCATATATGGGCCATGATTCCAAACAGTAGTCCGGTAACGAAAATACCAACAGTATATGTTCCATTCATCCCGAGATAACTTGTGTTCATGGTGAAAATAAAACCCACTAGCCCTAAACATAAAACTCCAGCTGCACTCTTATAGAACCGCCGGTAAGTCTTTATTATCCTCGGAGTTACTTCTTTTATTTTCACAACAGCCCAGAGTAAAGCCAGCATGTATACCGTTATGATGGTAAATTGCCACATTTAATGCCCCTCCACTCTTCAAACATCCAGCCAACTTGAATACAAGGCTCGAGAAAACCTGAGATCGAAAACCCAAAAAAAGAGTATGGATTGTTTACCCGATATTATCCTTTATGAGAATTTCGATTGTTTCTACATCTATTAAATCATCCAAAATCGAGCTCGAGAGCTGTCCAGATTGAATCATGGCCCCGATGTACATTGAAGCTCGAAGTTCTCCTTCGGGATAATTTTGAATAAAATTTTGAATAATTGGATGATCCATTGCTTTCCGAAATACTTGATCCGCTACACTTTTTTGAACAATTACGGTGCCATCGTGATTTATTACAAAATTTAGAATGGAATCGCGGCTAACCCCTAAATGCTTGCGAATTTCCTTGGGCAGTGTTACTTGACCTTTACTAGACATCTTTGCTGGGTAACCGATCAAGACCATCGACTCCTTACAAATCCTTACTATAATCTTATTCTAAACCATAACCCCTGTAAATAAAAAAGCAGCCCTTTTCGAACAAAGGCTACAAGTTTCGACTTTTCTTTATTTTCCGTATTTCTTGTGCATTTTTTTCTAAAGCCTGCTCAACAATACTTGCAATTTTCCTATGTTTTACCCGCTCCCCGACTTGATACTTCCGAATAGGTGACTTGTGTGCTTCACCTTTTTTGAATAATCGATCGAACAAACTCATAAGGATCCCCCTTTGCCCTTGGATTATTACCATCCTCGGCAAGTAGGGGCCCTTTTATACTTGGAAAGCTCCTATATCCTTGTTACGTTAACGATATCCGAAAGGCGGATGGCTACCGTCTCCGTTTCGTTTAAAACTTTAACCCGCCCCAATGTCATATCGATGCTGATGATTCGCCCTTGCACACTCTCATCACGCCACGGATCAAATTTTTCAACAGATACTTCACATTGCTCTTCCATTGACTCTAGTAATAGCAAAGCGAACTGATCGAGCAATTGTTCATCCAGTTCCGGACGCTTCCGCAAATGAATGTCCTTTTGCCGAAGCACAAACTGTTCTCGGTGTTCGGGCAGTAGGATCCGGGACGATTCAAAAAGACCGTTCCCTTCCAGTTTCTTCCCCATTTTGTCCCTCCATCTTTCATTGTTATGATTTCATTCTAGTCACCTTCAATTGCAAAAGGTAAAAACGTAAGCAGCAATTCCTTATCGCCTAATTCAGTTTTAGATACGACAAAAGTTTTTGTTCCACTTCCGATTTTATAAGCCCCCAAAACATAGACCATTGACGATGGTACCCGCGGCATAAGAAGTCGGCTTCTAACCGCTCCTTTGTTCGTCTCTGGTCATAAATCCGAATACCGCGATTTCTCATTTTACTGCGCAATTCCGCCATATCCGAACTTACGTTGTCCTGGAACTGGTTCAACATCTGGATATAAATCCCCGACATTTTTAGGTGAATGTCACCCATAACCTTGATGTCCCGCTCCAATACATCAAGTAGGACAGTCAGCAACATATAATCCTTGATCCATCTTAATTCTTCTTCCGTTTCCATTGACATTTTCTTCATCGGTTCGCCTTCCCATCGGGAGTGATTCCGTGGAGATTTAGAAATATCTACAACTCCGCACAAAATACAGAACATATGTTCTTTTATTATTATCTAAGATAATCGAACTCGAACACCTTTTTCAAGAGGAAATATCTCACATGGTTTGAAATCACCGAAAAACAACTCCACAACCCGCCCGACTTATGCCCTTGATTGTGCCCGATGAGCTACCGTTACTGCAAATTGCGCCTACAATAATCTTAGTCATCGCACAAAGTAGAGTACGGACTCAGTTCGACCGTGCAAATTACCCTTAGACCCTATCATGTGTACTTTTATGCATTAATCCATTAATTTGTGTACCGTGTACACATTGTACACAAAAATTAATAATCTGCGTTTCATTATTTGTGTACATTGTACACATCGTGTACATGCTTATGCTATAATTAAATAAAGTACACAAGGGAGCGTGTTGAAGGATGGCAGAAGAGAAAGAGAACACACCGAAAGGGGCGACGGTACCGAAAACGTATCGGGGGCGCCCGGAAACAATTGCGAAACTCGAAGAGTTGATGGCCAACAGCGGTTTGCCTACACAAGCAGAATTTTTGGATCATATCGCCGGAATTGTAGAAATGACGCAGCTCAAGGATGGAATAGCATCAGGTTATCGCAAACTGCTGGACGAGCGTGAATATCACATTCGTCGGGACCAGGAGATTCTACTTACGATCATTCAATCGGAGGCGGCGTCAAAGCTGGAGCTGACGCAAAAGCATGAAGAAACGTTGGCAGAGAGAAATGCTGCATTCATGGCGCAGGAACAAACCATTTCGGAAATGACTGCCGAAATGAAGCAGCTCAAAGAGGAGCGGGGACGTTTAGAGAAAGAACTCCAGGAGAAAGCAGAGCGTCTTTCACAGTATGAGAACATAACTCGGAAAAACGATCTGCTGCTTGAAGAATTAGGCGAAAAGAACAAAACTTTGGTCGGCCAGCTCTCCGAGTATCAGGCCGCCGTGGACGAAAACAAAGAACTACGACAGCAAATAAACGAATTGACGAGGCAGACCGAAAAACAGGCCGAGCGAATCACATCGTTGGAACAACAGCAAGAACGGGACCGTCAGCAACAGACGGAGCAACTTGCACAGCTAAAGGAGCGCCACGCAGAAGAATTGGAACGTCTAAAAGATCGGCTCGAGGTGCAACGGGAACGTGAGCTGGTACAAGTGCGAAGCGAGTACCAAGAGAAGCTTGAAAAAGTCAGCGCCGAAGCGAATGCCAAACAGAAAGAGGCAACGGTTCAAATCTCGAAGCTGTATGAACAGCTTAATGCACTTCGTGAACAGCAGGTCCAAGGACGTTCCGCAACTGCAAAGGGACGGGCCGATAAAGACAAACAAGAGTAATAGCGGCTCTACGACTGTGCGGAAATCCGAATCCAAGTCGATGTTACGTACGGATCTTGAGAAGGCTTCGCTTGAAGCGTGGCTAAGTGCCTTCTGCCCCGCCCCCGTTCCACCCTTATAAACCGTGGGGGGCTTTTCCTTGCCGCGAGACGTTTCAGCGGAATTGCGGCACCGTCTGCATACACGATAAGTCGATCGAGCTCTCCGGCGTACCGGATCGCACGGGCCATCATCGTCTTGGTCATGCCGGCCGGTGCATACGACCGGCGACGAATACGGTTCAGCTGCCCGTCGAGTAGCAAGCCGACGTAAAAAAACCGAGAGCTAGCGCTCTCGGTTTTTTCTCATACCTTTCCCAAAAAATTAAACGGGTCGTTTCAATTTTTGCACTGCTTGTTCATTTTTGTACAGAGCTTCCTTAACGATCCGATCAATTTCCTTGTTTGGAGGCACCCGACCTCCAACGGGGTATTTCCGAACAACGGCCTTTTCACTATCCCTGTCGTGTCTCTTCAGGATCCCCAACATGATCAGTGCCTCCTCCAAGTACTTCGTTCTTTGCTTCGATTATACCATACATGCCTTGAAGTGTCATGTTGAACTGATAGAGTTTGATAAAGGAGAGGATCACCTGCGCGTATACCTCGAGAATCTTATTGATCGCTGTTTCTTCTTCCTCCGTAAACTCGATTTTTTCGGAGAAATAAATGACGATAACACCGAACGGTTCATATTGTTCGGAACCCATTTCCTGGATCGGGAACCCCATAACCGAAGTATATTCTCGCTTGGCATTTGGGACGAAGCCGTAGCTTAGTTGGGCAGCTTCAGAATTAACATCTGATATCCATACAATTTCACCATCGCGAGTGACCTTGCCCGCAAACTTTTCGCCGAGTCGTACAATGTGACTTTTCACCGCATGATTGGGCATATTATATTTGCCTGCAATGCGGAGAAACTCCTTCTTATGATCTAGGAGCATGATACTTGCTTGCTTTATCAAGGGATGAATAACCCGGTAGTTGCTGATTTCGACAGAAATCATGTCCATTACTACCTCAAATTGATTTCTTGTATTTGATGGATCAGTCACGTAATCTGACATATAGCCAAAAATGCGACGAATCGATTCAAATACTTCGTCCGGGAATTCGTTAAGAGCTCGTACACGTTCGATCGTTTCTTGCAAACGAATGTTCTGCAACTCCCAACTCTGTATTTGCAGTCGGGCATGTTCTTCAGCTTGCTTTAAAATTAACTGATCCAAGTCTTTACTATACTTACTTGCCAGTTCGACAGAGTAAAACCGGTTTCGTAAAAAACCCTTCGAGTTTACAAACCAGATTGGCAAAACTCTCGGAGAAACCATGTTTTTGAGAGTCTTTTCATAGAGGAAGCAAATTAGCAGCCATCCTCCAAAAATCGAGGCAATGACGGTATAGTTGTACTCAATTTTAAAATTTGGATTGATCCCCTTCTGAATCAACTGTTCTATAAACCACATCAGCCCTATTACGAAGGCTGGAACATTTAAAAGAGTAACAAGCGCGATTATGAAGTTGGCGAGTCCTTTCACAGCGAGTGATAAGGCGCTTTCTTCGGCGCGATCCAAAAAGGGAATGTATCTGGAGTCACCAATTAAATCGCGAACGCGCTCAGCTTGCTCCTGATCTTGGTCATCCATATGTCCCCCTCCTCTCGTTAAAGTAATCCCAAAACTCAGAAAATATCGTTAATAAAGTATAATCTGAAAGAATATTTTTATTCGCATTCCAGACAAGTGCGACAGATTTGTTAATAAGAATACAGATAAAAGCTTATCACAACAACTCCTCCGTCAAAAGTAATTATTTATAAAATAAAAAGCCGAAGAATGTAGTTTCTTAAGAGAAACGACCATTCATTCGGCTTATAAGCACCTCGTCCTAGAAAGGTGCACACTCCTATAATGAGGAAACACCCATAGGGTTCAAAACTCGCAATAATTAAGAGTATAAAAGTGCGTGGTTGCTGTTATCATAATATCCTCTCGCTGTACCATTGTTTTAAGAAGCGGGTCAGTGAATATGAATGGGTTCAGCCTCTTCATCGGGAGAAACCCAGATCGTTTCGTATCCCAATGAAAAACCTTCACGGTATTCTGCTTGTGCAGCTGCCAATAGAATTGAATTTCCCATTGCTTCCGCGGCTGTAACTGGAACGGCATTGCCGATATACTCCCGTGCGGAGGCATCTGTGCATCCTTCCAACTGAAACGGCCTCCTATCAGGAAGATGCGTATCGAAGCCTTGCAATATTGCAAGTTCGTACGTCGTGAGCGGGCGATGGCGTGTTCCATCAGGAGCTATAATAAACCAGACTCCACGATCGTTGTCACCAGGAATCTCTTCACTCGAAATGATGATCGAATCTGTAGTGGCTCCTTCAACATCCCTGATGATTCGATAAATGTTCCGGTTGTCGCAGGACTTCACATTTGGATCAGCTACGCAAATGGCTCCGTTGTTTGGTCCCACAGCACCAGTAACAGTCGGGCCGGTCTCGGTCATTCGAACAACACGGTATATATTCCCATGAGTACTGTTTTTATAATTGAGTCGATAATCGGCAACCGCTGCAGCACCATTACTCCTACCGGGGCCCGGGGTCCCGCTTACTGTTCGGCATGGTTTGTTCCAATCTTCAACGGCTAACGCTCCGCTCCGCGGCTCGTACTGTATCCGATATTTCGACCAGTACAATTTGTTAAGCGAACGCCAATCCTTTCCCGCCTCTATTAATGCAAGACGCATTGCGACCTTCCACGTAAGCCTGGGTTCCCGGTGCATTGGCCCCCCATGTTCCAAGTCTCCGGGAGGCGGTAACTTCTCGAGAACCTCACCAATCGTTTTCAAGCCTTTCTTGAGCGGGTAAGTAACAAAATTAGGGACCTGCGCTTCATCTCGAGCCATAACCAGAAACCGTAATCGATTTTGACCAAGGCCTCCGATTTCACCCAGGTTATGGTCCGCGCGCATATTCACGGCAAACCCTGTATTTTTGAGTCGATCATCAATCCGTTTCAGTAATTGTCTGCCACGAGTTTGGATCCGCGGTACGTTCTCGAGTCCAATGATTGCGGGGACGCCCCCGCCGTACTCCAGGCATGCACGTAGTGCCAAATCAATGCCATGTTCGGTCAATTGATTCAAGGCCTGATATTGTGCTGATTCGGAAGCTTCTTTAGGCAATAGTGCGCTTAACCCTTTGCACGGGGGGCTTGTAAAGAGAAAAAAGGGAATCTGGTAGCCGAAAGCTACCCATAGATCCCAGGGCTCGGCTTCACGCCAGCCAGCTGGCGGTTCGTGTCCGTGCCAAGCTTTGTACATCTCTCTGGTGAAAAGATCCATAACGACCGAAGTATTCTCGCCGGTTATGGAATCATGGTTACGGCAAGCGACTGGATCGCTATCTATCGAGCATAGCAGTTTCAAGCGATAAATTTGGCCGCCGTACTCGATTTGAGATTTTAGAAATCCGGCCGATGCTCCTCCGATACCTCCGAATAGTACCGCGCATGTTTTATAAGCGATGCCCGATTGTTGAGACGGGCCTTGTACTTTTCGTCTAGCTGCAGCTCCGATAATCGCTCCCATAAGTACGCCCATGAAAAAAGGCAATGGAACATCCATTGCCTTCTTCCGAAGGGCTCCCCCCTTCTAGTTATCGTTTTTCTTAAGTGGCGGTATAATATCGCCGGCAAACGTGACTCGCATAAATTTCTCATGCTTAAACCGTTCGATCCGACGGATTCTTGACGAATTCAGTTCCAAGTAGCGCCCTTCCCAATTCACAATGAACATAACTGGGCTCGAATTCATTTCTTTTCTCTCAATGAAATGAGCCGGTACAATTGGATCATCATGATCGAAGATCCAGATGCATAAGGGCTCGCCGTATACATAAGCTTCGTTAAGTCCCCGATCGTTGCCCGAATTGAAACCACTTTCCAAGCTATCCTCTGCAGTGCAACATACTACTTCCTTTGGTTTGTACATTCCGGATCCCCTTTCAAATCGCCGGATTAATTGCTTCCACACGAGTAATGCCGCATCGACAAGGATCGAGCAATATTTGATGATCCGGCCATTTATCGGCTGCCCATTTTACTACATCCTGCCTGCTCCCGATGCGGTAACGAATCATTGTCCGTTGCTTGTTCTGAATCCTGACCCGATAAGCATTCGCTTTCGAGTAATAATCACGAGGCCACGACAGAACCTCTACGACGGGATCGGTTTCGATGCGATATGGTGTATTTCCGATGGTGTATGAAAAGCTGGCGCTCCGGCCTATCGCAAGTTGAATGATCTCAAGGTTATCGAATTTGATAAATAACCCGTTCCGAGAATATCCATGTGCTTCGAGAATGTACTCGACACGCGCTGTTTTGAACTGAACCTTCTTCATGATCAGGTCCCCCATCATATGGTAATCAGAAAAAGAAAAGAGCCGCCAAATAGCGACTCTTCCCAAACGTATTTACTTGATCGAAGCTTCAATTCTTAGATCGTACCTCTTTCGGAATGGTAATGATCTGCGCCTTGTACCCCGCATTTAGAGTGTCGTCCAATCCCTTTCCGACATGATAAGGCCAAATCGCGATCAGCAACTCAATGCCTCTGGCAGACAGGTTTTTTTGCGCTTCCCTGATGCAGTTCAACACATTATCCCGAACCCCTTGCTTCGTATGAGCATCGGCGTCGAAGCCAAGAATAACCCGCTCCGGTGCAATTGTTAGGGTAGGCTCGAGGAGAACGCGCCAAGAATTGACGCCTGCGGCTTGTAAATGAATCTCATCGGTAAAGTCGCTGGCGATGTCACCCTTCAGCGGACCTTCGCCCCACCAAATGGTTCGTGTATCCATTACCTCGTTAATCCGGACGCCCGGCCGCCACTTCGACAAAATACGGCTAGGTACGGCGCAATGATACGGAGACGGGTCCCCCAGTAAGGTCCCCGCAATGATCCCCTTCTTTTTGTAAGTCAATGAAGCAAACCAGCTGTAGATGCCCCCATCTTCCATCCATACCTTCCCTTCCGGAAGCTCTATCGGGAGTTGTTCCCGATTTCCTTCCCACAGTATGGCGCCTGTATCAGGGCAAACGGCTTGGAGAACGTTGTAGCTCGGCTCGTTGATTCGAATTCTTCCCTGACGTTTGATAATCTTAGGCGGCTCATCGGCTCGGATCTGAAAACCGCTAATCCGATTATCAATATCGCGAAATGGGATGAGAATGCCCGCCCGTCCTAACGTTGTCCAATACGGGCCGTATTTGCCTTGGCAAAGGGCAAATCCGGGGACACCGGCGGGCTCATGAGTTACCCTCATCATCTCTTTAACCGCTTTGTATCGATCTGCTTTTGAATCAAGAAAGGAACGGTATTCGCGAATTTTCATTGCCGAGGCGCTAATTTTCCTTGTTTCAGAAAAGTGCTTCACATGTGCCTCAGTTAACGGTAAATGCTTCATCCATTCCCGATACACAAAATCGATTCGCTCGGGCTTCTCCTTGGGCAAGCACTCATCGTCGTCTTTTTTGCCGCGGAACACTTCACGGTTCGGATTTACTTGTGTTGTCGCTTCTTCAATACTTCCATCCTCGTACTCGATGGGGATGCCTGCCATCTGGCAAACTGCTTTAACCGCCTCGATGAACTCAGTCCCACTTGGGGAGCACGAATTATACGTACGGTAGGCAAAATAACTGATTGCATCCCTTCCTCCTTCTGTCCCCCCGAAGTTTTTCCAGATTCCCTTTGATGGGGTAATTGCGACCGATGGAGTGGACTCACTTTGATTTTGATAGGTAAAATAACTACGTCCAGATTTGGTAAGCTCTTCTCCCATTGCTTGAGCGATGAAAAGAATGTCAACCTCTCTGGCCTTTTCAATCGTTTCTTGCTTAATCCGCTTGAATGCCAAGTCAATACCTCCATTCGGGCAATAAAATAAAAAAGCCCTATCTGGTGATATGAACATGGCAAGGCCATACTCATATTACCCGATAGGGCTTACACTCGCGAAAAGGCATAGAGCAACTAAATAGATGTAAACATTTTTATTTTATCATAGACGGAGTTATATAGACAATAATAACTTCACACTCCATTTCACTGTCTATCGGTATTATCGCAGGATGATATCGCCTCATCCATCGAGTCGATGGTCGATTCCCCTGATCCGATCGGGGGCACATGCAAATACCGGACAGTATGTTCACAATTCTGGGTAATGGCTGCAGCTTGCCCTCACATAGCGGCCGATTCGCGAATCGCTGACAGCCACCGTTGGCAACGTCAACGGCCTCCTAGCTGAAGCGCCGCGTAGCGGAATCCCGCCGCGCAATTCTTCGGCAGGATTCCTCCTTTCCCTGCCATAAGTCGTACATAATGTAAAAACAAGGATATGTTAAACCTCATTGTTGATATTTGATGTTTTCGAACACTTGTTCTATAATAAAGGTAATCATGCGGCTCGGAGTTGATTACCCTATGGATTTGAAGGAACTGATAAAATTTGCTAAGTGCTTGGACAATAAGGAAAAGCAACAGCTTATTCTCCATTTGCAGTCCGAAACCAAGGGTACTACAGCACCTATTCGAGTGATTGATGAAATTCAAGAGCAAAAGCATAAAGACGGTTTGGTCTGTCCGCATTGCCGTACCCAAGCCGTCGTGCGCTTCGGCAAGTATGACGTTAAAACACGTGCGGGAGCCGTTAAACGACAGCGTTACCGCTGCAAATCATGCCTCCAAACGTTCAATGACCTTACAAACAGCCCTCTCCAGCGGACACGGCGACCTCATCTATGGGTTCGATTTATTGATCTAATGATAGAAGGCTTTTCGCTGCGCAAATGCGCCGAACTGATGTACGACGGGGTCTCGTTCGTGACCTTGTTCTACTGGCGGCATAAAATTCTCGCTGCGCTGAAGCAAGTTCCAACAGAAGCCTTTCGAGGTATTGTCGAAATGGACGAGACCTACTTCCTGTACTCGGAAAAGGGACGGCGGAATATTACCGAACGCAAGCCACGTAAGCGCGGCGGTAAAGCCAGACACCGTGGTATCAGCAACGACCAGGTCTGTGTGCTGGTCGCCCGAGACCGTCAGAAGATGACTTTTTCAGGCGTTCTTGGGCGTGGGCGCATCCGAACAACAAAGCTGGATGAAGCAATCGGTTCTCACTTGTCGAGCTCCAACGTGCTCTGTACGGATTCCTGGCGTGCGTTCAGTTCCTATGCCAATCAAAAGGGATTGGCGCATTACCGATTCAAGTCTGATGGAAAACAGCGGGTCAAAGGCGTTTACCATATTCAGAACGTCAATAGCTACCATAGCCGTTTGAAAAGATGGATGGACCGCTTCAACGGGGTAGCAACCAAGTATTTGGAGCATTACCTTGCATGGTTCCGCTATCTCGACAGCAAGGACTATGAGAACACAACGTCGAATAAGAAAAATATGTTGGTGTCCTCGTGCCTGGTTTCTGTGAAGGATACGAACGCCAGACTTCGACGGATGACTTACTGTTGAGCTACTTGGCAGGTTAGGTTGAAGGGTGTCGTTTTAACCTACATTTAATTAAGGAGAATTTTTATGAAACTAGGCAGAATTATTATAATTACTGGTTCACCAGGGACTGGTAAAAGTACATCGGCATCAATTGTTGCTAAAGAGTCTAATTTATCAAAGTCGGTACATATGCACACGGATGATTTTTATCACTATATTCATAAGGGGGCAATACCTCCATTTTTACCGGAATCACATGAACAAAACTTAATTGTTATTGAAGCCTTTTTGGAAGCTGCAAAACGTTTTGCACGTGGTGGGTTCGATGTGATTATAGATGGAATTGTTGGTCCTTGGTTCTTAGAGCCGTGGTTAAAAGCCGTACAAGATAATTATGAAGTACATTACATTATCTTAAGAGCGACTAAAGAAGAAACAATGAACCGCGCAATCAATCGTTCCAAGTTGGACGAAGATGCCAACATTGAATTGGTAGAAAAAATGTGGGAGCAATTTAACAATTTGGGTCACTATGAATCCAATATTATTGACACAACAAATCAATCAATCGAACAAAGTGTTTCAACAATAAAAGCTGTGATTGAAAAGAAATCTGCTTTACTCACTATTTGATGTGATACAAAAGTTAAACAAACGGGTGCGTTAGAGTTGGAGGAAACCCTATTTATTAAGGTTTCCTTTATTTTTTACACAATGATCAACATTAAAGTTTAACAGAGCCAAAAACAAAAGGCTCACCATTTGGTGAGCCCCGGTTCCAGGTAAGCGAACTACCTGCTATTGGTCAAGCCGTAGCTCATCATCGAGCCTGTTTCATGATGCAATTATTGCTTCCTGAATATGCCCTAAGAAATGCTCTAAGGCAATTCTGTTCCTCTCTCTAACATTTATCTCGCGTATGTCACCGCCAAACTCATAGTACCCACTATTCTCCAAATCATCACAGAAAAATTTATTTGCCCATTCGGCAAAGGTTTCTACGGGTAGATCATTTGGGGCTTTGGAAGCGACATAAAGCAGAGTAGCCTTATGTTTTTTGTGAAAGATTTTTTTTGCTATTCTGGTCTGCCCCTCAAAAGTGGAATATACTTTTTCTAAGAATGGTGCAATATTGCTGATTAATAGAACGGTTTCAGGAGATATTCTATTTTTTTCTAACATTTCGGTAATAACGTCCTCTTTCAAGCTTGTTTGGTTGTTCGTCTCTATCAAGGCGAAGCCCTGAAGTAATGGTTCCATGTGTAAAGAGCGATTAATTTGCCAATCTTTAAAGCCGATCTTCAAGAAATTCATTTTCATAATATCGTTCACGGTTTTTTGCATGACTGCCGACATATGGGACCGCTTCAGTTCTGATTTGGTATGTGCTTCATAATTATTCCAACGATAATACATCTCGTTCTTCATCTCATCGTCCATGTCATACAGATGGACTTGAAATGAATACCCAGTTATCCGATTTTGGAACATCTTAGGCAAATCTTTAAAGTACGCACCAGAGATATCGATCAGAATCCGTTCGCCTTCCAGATGCCCAAAAATATAAGTTTCAGGATTGAGCGCCCAAAGATTTTTAACGTAATCACGCTGCGAAGTCAAACGGTTTCCACCATCGATAACGTTCCGATACAAGACTTTGTTAATGGACTTCCTTTGGGCTTTTATTGGACCGAGCTCAATATTCATGAGGATCGAGGCAATACCCTCCGATCGTTTCCGTTCTGACCATGCATCAGTATTACGTTGAACCGGGTCATCAAACTTAAAGACAGACGGGCGTTCCAAGAACTTAGAGAGCGTCCATTCTTCATACGAAAATTCGACGCCAAACAAGAACCCTTCCGCATCGGGGTCGAAACCGTCCTTTTCAGTCATTTCGACAATATCCTGCAATTTGTAAACGCGCAGGTTAGGATACTTTTCAAGATTTATCATTTTCGAAAATCCCCTCTTACCATCGAATAATTAATAACATCGATCTGTCATATTGCCTCATAGTTCAAACTAAAAACGATTGCTTTGGTAAATTTATATGTTAGGCTGCCTTTGCACTCTCTAGCATGAGCTACATAATCTTTTGTCGGAAATTGCCTTTTACAATTGGACAAGTTAGGAGATAAATATTTTTCTTTACCATGCTCTCACGACCGGAAACGTTAAGAACTTGAAGCGTCGGACACCGCTCGGCCCGTTCCTTAATAGCCTTCAACTCGTTTATTTGCGCTTGCATCAATCCAATTAGTGCATCAGCCGAGAATGCAATGTTTTCTCGATCCCGGATGGGCATGGAATCGATCTCGCTCAAAATGTCCTCTGGCAGCGGTCTATAATCCGGAACTCGGCGAAGCAAAACCGCTATACGACCATTGACCGATTTGTAATAATCCCGATCATTGTACGATGCCATATCAATGCTCCTTAGTTCGCCGCGTCTTCATTCTGTTACTTATAATCGTGGTTCGGTCTGAACTGAACCGTCCGTGTACTCCGTTATGTAAAATTCGCAACCGTTGACTTCGCATGTGACAATATCCCGATATTCGTCGTCCAAATCATTGATTGCGGACCAATCGCTCGTCGTTTCTCCGCAGCATGGACATTTGACGGTTCTAACACTTTCCACAAGTTGCTTAATGCGGGCTTCAAGAGCCTTTGTAATGTCGCTCATTCCAATTGCCGCCCCTATTCATTCTGTTTCTCAGCCCAATCCCAAGCTTTATCCGTCAAATCGTCTCCGACCTGGGTGTATCATTTGATATGTAAATCGATAGATCCCCCGGTTAAGATGATTCTCCGAATTGATCCTGAATACGACATGTGTGTAAAAAAAAGGATAGCTGATTAGCTATCTTTTTTTGACTCCCGTTTCATTTGGTTAATGATTGCGACTGTTTCTGCACGCAATTTTTTATTCCCTGGTGAAGTAGGTACAACATAATGCCCTTGATTTAATTCAGCAATACGATCAAGCGCATCTACCTGATGTGAGATCATTTGATTTTTCAAAGGATCACCGCCTTTATCTTAAGTATACACTGATTAAGCGATTTGCAGCAACATCATCGATTACCATACGTCCATCCGAACTGATCGGCTTCGCGCCAAGAATAGAACGATAATGTTCGATTAATTTCGTTTTGGCAGTAAAAACAACAAATCCCTCATTTCCCAATTCGATGCTGCGCCGACAAGCAAATGCGAATAGATGAGCCCCAACTTGTGAGAACTCGCGATTCACTCCACGGTTATGTGGCGCGCTCTCGACCAGATGAACTTCTACGAAGCCTTCGGCGGCTTCCATCGCGATGACACCTTGGATCTGGTCATTTCCTGCCAGTAATTTGTACATCTCAACGTTAGAGGCTTGAAAGTATACTCCCCAATTAAATCCACGAGTCCAGCCATCCTTCTTTTTCATTTGCTCAAGATCACGCGGTTGCAATCGAACAACTTGTACTGGATAGAATTCACCACTTCGATGAAGCAACAACTTTTGCATCCCCATTCATTCAAAATGAAAGAGAAGGGCACGAATGCCCTCCTATGGCGTTAATAATTGGTCAAAATCAATCTCTGTTGGTAATTCCATGTAGTTCTTCAGACGAAACTCGATTTCTTCGTCAATGAAACCTTCCAATTCCGCAGAAAGATTTACATCAGCCATACGGGTACGACAGCAGTTGCACTCATATACAGGCACACCGTGCAGAACCATTTCATGGTCCTTATCAGCGACTTTGAAAAAGTGGGTTTCGTCGGTATAAATAACCTGCATCAAACCATCACAGTTGGGATTGATGCAATCCAACGTTTTCATTTGACCTCTGTACTGCGCAGCTGCTTGTCGCATAAATTCAGCGACATTGCCGCCGACATAAAGAGCAGCTTTCAGTCGTATCATTCTATTTTCCTCCCTAGTGACCCTGGTCTCGGGAATCGTTAATGGCCGAGGGTTTTCTGTGGGTCTCCCACGCCTCTTCTGCATACCGACCGTCCCTTTCGATAATGGTGTTTGTTGACCATTATACCCGACCACAACCATTTTTGCACGACAAAAATAATTAAACTTCGATATTGCAAAAACAAATTTTCTTTTCGTATTTTTCATCCCATCTCCACGGCCTTTCTGACGGATCTTTAACTGTGATTATCACCCATAATTTCGGATTTGTGATTCCACATACGACGTGAATGGGACGATAGACACCTAACGAAACACGGATGTAAGACATCACAGTAATTTCAATTCGCCCTTCAAACTCTGAATAATCGATCGCCCATCCCTCCTCTATTGCAGAACGAATATCTCTCTTTGAATAGAGCCGATCGACCTGCCGACGCTCCGAATGAAAGGATTCCAACAGCACACCTTGGCCTTCAAGGAGATTCATCCTGAATTCATGTAAAAGTTCTTCAGCAAAAGAGAGACGGTCAAATAACCGTCTCTCTCTGTTAAAGGCCTTTTTAGCACATTGTTTCGGATCTCGACAATGCGTCAAGTGCCTCACTCCTTATTTCATTCTCACTGGCGTAACGAGAGCAATTTGTTCCGTATCATCTTCGACAATTGGCTCAAACCGTACTGGAGAATATTGACCGTGAAATTTGCAGCGTACCTGGTCAGTCGAGATGCTTTTAATGGCATCAAGCAACAAAAAAACGTCTGCCGCCAGGGATACTTCTCCTTTTCCGCCCTCCAATTGGACCTCCTCATCATACTTTGGGCCATCAGAGGTTGCTTTTAAATACAAAGCGTCCCCCTTAAGTTCAATAAAAATTGTTTTGTAATCGGAAGCAGTCGCACATATTTTTGCACGCTCTAGAGCAGCCATAAGTTCGTTTCGATTTATTATGCACACAGACGAATGCTGTGAATTGAGTATTTTGCTGCAATCCGGAAATTTCCCATTAACCAAGCGGGTCTGGTAAACAAGCTTTTCTGACACTAGTTGAATCTCATTCTCGGAGAATTCGAAAACTGTGTCATCTTCCAAATCATCCAAAAGTTTGGTAATAGCCTTAACAGCATTTACGCTGACAACCAAGTTAGAAAATTGTTCATTCGATTCCACTAAAGGTATCGCCATATGTGCCATTCGTAACCGATCGGTGGCCGTCAGTCGTAGCTCGCCGTCTCGACCCTCAAAGTGAATTCCAGACAAGATATGTCCTTCGTTCTTTTCGAGGGCAGCGTACATGGTCATTCTAAGAGCAGAGGCCAACTGTTTCGGTTTTACCATAAATCGAAATGGCAATGGTTTTCGGTCAAAATCCGGATATTGTTCAGCTGCCAACAGGTTAACTTGCATTGTAACAGGCTGTTTCTTTCCAATCTTTACCCTTAATGTGGCGCTTACGTTCGGATTAATTTCGATTTCAATCTCGCCCGAGGGCATTTTTTTAATAACATCGTAGAAAAACTTTCCGGGAACAACAAACTTGATCTCCCCAAGAACTGTAATAACCCCTTCATCCTTCACCCTGACTGTAGTCACACTATCCGAACCTGTTAGAATAAGACTGCTTCCTTCTACCTCAAACAACACGCCCTTGAGGATTTCAATTGTAGATTTATCCACTGCTGCAGCTGCTACTTCCATCATGTCGATAAGCCTTCGAATATCCTGGATTACTACCGTCTCCGTACTTGCAATTACTTTTTTTGATGCTGCAGTTGCCATGAAGATGCCTCCTATATGTAGTTATGTATAAAATAAAAAGCCGATCTATGTAGCTCCTCGATAGAGAAGCAGCATAAATCGGCTTGAAAGCGCCCAAAAAAGCAAAAAACCTATAGGCACAGTTCTTCTACAAGAACATTACACCCATAGGGTTGAGACTCGCAAAAAGGCCCATCAAGAGCAAAGTAATAAAAAATTCACTTTCATAGTACCATATTTTTCAACCGGGTGTCTACCTGAGTATGAACGGATCATCCGTCCGGCCGCTTTTTGTCGCGCCGAGCTCATCGCAGTTCACGCTATTGAAAGAAACGGGGATCTGCTGCAGCGCGGCGGTCTTTGACACGCTGCAGCTGCGGCGCGTTCGGCATCGTTTGCGTTAACGGCACAACTTACGTTCACTCCTTCGTTATCCGATTTTGGCCGTACTCCCTTATATTGCTCAAAATGCCGCGGACATTCGGACCTTTTTAAACGTCCCCCCGTTTTGCCGAAACACAAAAAAACGCGACGAGAATTATTGCGGCCGGACCGTTTGCAGACTTTGTCGCGGTATCGTTCCACGGGTTTGGTCCGCCGAATAAGTCCGTCTGTCGGTTCGTCGGGACGAATCGTAAAACGCGTACTTGCGCGAAAACGACGGATTTGAAATTGTAACGAATCCGGATATCGCTATCGGGCCGAAAGTTGAACGAAACGAGCCATTTTGCCGGAAATAACGATACAGTATTCGCAACATATCCAATCTGCCCCATTCGGGCACCGATAGCGATTACAGGATTCGTTAGCCGATTCGCGCATTCGGCATAGCCGGATACGCATTTCGTTTTCTCCGGATCCCGGGCGGGCCGTCCTTTCCCGCACGCTCAACGATCGCCGGTTCAGCAAGGATGCGATGGTTAACTTTCGCCGAAGGCTATTACATTGACATGAAGGTTCATTGTAACTATACTGGTACTGTTGGAAGGGGGACGTTCAGATGGCCGTAGTCAGCAGGTACGTCGTCGCGCTGCATATATTATCTTGGATCGCGCAAAAGACCGAAGATAACGACAATTTTGTTACTTCCGATCGTATTGCAAATAGCGTGAACACCAGTCCGGTTTTTATTCGCCGCATTCTAAAATCGCTTCATGACGCCAATTTAGTCATCGTTCAGCACGGAGGGACCACCCCCGGATGGAAGCTTGCCAGGCATCCGGATTCCATCACCTTGCGGGATGTTTATGAGGCTGTTGTGGAAAAGCCGCTCTTCGAGCTTCATCACAGTTCGCCGAATCCGAAATGTCTGATCGGCAAAGGGATACAACCGGCCCTAAATCCGATTCTTACAAAATCGGAATTAGCCATGAAGCAGGAACTCGAACAAGTGACGATCTCCCGTCTGCTGCATGATACACTGGCCGAGAATTCACAATCGGGATAAGAAACTGCAGGTTAACCGGAGAAAAAAGCGATTTGGAAGGTCTCCAGGTTAACCTTTGCATTGGCTTTCAATAAAACTGGATCGGTGTCCTTGCTTTATTCGGTCATTTTTTTTTGCCATCCAATGAAACTAAGTCAGTGTCATTGACTTATTCCCCCGTCCAATGCAATTCAATGTAACTGAACCGTTTTCTTTGAATCCGACTTTTGTACTTGAAAGGAGAAACCCTATGAATTTTCGCATATTTATTCTCGCAATCGGCACCTTTGTGATCGGAACGGAAGGTTTTATGATTGCCGGCCTGCTGCCCGCTCTTGCCCGGGATTTGCATACCTCCGTATCCGCGGCCGGGCAGTTGGTCACCGTGTTTTCCATTGCCTATGCTCTCGGCTCTCCTGTATTAACGACACTTACCGGACTTGCTGAACGGCGCAAACTGTTGACGTATGCCTTAATTATTTTTGCCCTTGGAAATATTCTCTGCGGTCTGGCGCCCAGCTACGGTCTCATTCTCGTCGGACGGATCGTCGCTGCCGCAGGCGCTGGACTCTTTACACCGGCAGCCAATCACAGCGCATCCATCCTTGCCGCTCCAGGAAAGCGGGGACAGGCGCTTTCCATCGTCATTGGCGGGATGACCGTCGCTTTAGTCTTAGGTGTCCCGCTCGGGAATTGGATTGCCTCGGTATTTGATTGGAAAATGACCTTCTGGTTTGTCGGCATTATCGCCTTGATCGCCGCCGTCTGCATTCGCTTGTTTTTTCCCGCCATTTCGGCACCCGCATCCGTCACTTTGGCAGAACGGCTGTCTTTTCTGAAAAACCCGACCATCCTGACCGCATTATCGATAACGCTGGCCTGGGCTTTCGGCATTTACGTCGTATACACCTATATTGGCGATATATTTGGCAGAGTCGGAGCCGGGGAAAATACCATCACGGTTATGCTGCTCATTTCGGGAATCGCCAGCTTTCTGGGCGTCAACTTCGGGGGGTTCGCTGCAGACCGGTACGGTCCTGCTCGCACCATCGTATTGGCGCTTCTCCTGCTGATGGTTGCGGTCGTTGCCTTATCCTTCTTCAAGTCTGTCGCTCTCGGCATAGCTGCGATGGCTCTATGGGGTTTCGCCGGCTTTGCGTTCAATCCAGCGCAGCAGCACAGACTGATTGGGTTATCCGGAAAAGATTCGGGGGTCGTGCTTTCTTTGCATAATTCCACACTTTATGTGGGAACGGCTCTCGGCTCCATGATTGGCGGCCTTGTTATCCAATATGGATCTGTCACCTGGCTCGGAATCGTCGGAGGGGCTGTCGTCCTTATCGGGCTCATCGTATTTCTGTTCACCCGGCGGCATGACGAGCTAAACCAAAGGAAAGATCTCTTCTCCCTAAACGAATAAGAAACATGCAGCACTGGAATACACCGTTGCGCTTCATATTCTTACGTGGATGGCGTTGGTCGCAAAAAACGCCAAGCTTCAGTAACCTCCGATCAGATTGCGGCCAGCGCCTTTTTTTATAAGGCGTATATTGAACAACTTGGAAATGTTATGGAAATGCGGAAAGTGCTACGAAAGCCCAATTGTCGTAAGCAAGCATTGCCGATTTTTCGACAGTAACGATGACCCATAATTAACGAAAAAAGCCGCAGATGCGCGGCTTAATAAGCATGTATGTTCTTGTCATCTTACACGCGGCTACTCACATATGCGATCCCCGTTTTCTTTCCCTAATTCCATGTCCGTTGGAGCATTATGAGGAGGCTGCCCCCCCTTCCTCTCACACCACTGTACATGCGGGTCCGCATAGACGAAACGGCCCGTGCCGAAGCCGTACGAGCGTCACAGCGGGCCGTTTCGGCCGTTCGGTCTGATTGCCGCGCTCGCGGCCCTTGTCTCCGTGAAGAGCCTCACCGCATCCCGAACGCTACCGAATGCGGATTTTGCGACGGCCCGACTTCACGGCAGGAAGGGGAGCGATCTCCGGAGCCGCCTCGTCGGCTTCGGTCATCCACCGCGCGAGCGTTTCAGCCAACTCCTTGCGCACGTCGGCGAAGGCGTCCAGCCGGACGATATTGTTCATCTCGTACGGTTCGACCAGCAGGTCGTACAGAAACTACTCCTCCTCGTACTTGTCGGAGACGGCGTCCCGGCTCCCGTTCCGGTCCGTCAAGTCACACCGCTCCGTACGGATCGCCTGGCCTACCTGGGATTCGCTGATCTGCACGAACCTTCCTCCTGCCAGTCGGCGTATGCCCCGCGCAGCAGCGGCAGCACCGACCGTCCCTGCATATGCGACGGTACGGGGATGCCGGCGGCGTCGAGCAGCGTCGGCGGCCGCCCTGCGGTTGTGGGCGATGCAAGCGATCTTGTCGGCAACCGCTTGTTTGTCGGCGCATGGTCAGATCGTCTGACGGTCGTGATAGTCTCGATAGCGCAATTTCGGCAGCAATGCCGGAGGCAAAGCAAACGGATATACCGGCGACAACTACGCGACGTGAAACGTCTGCGTGCGCCGGTTAAAATGAATTAAATGATGGTGGGTTGTGGTGAATTTCGGAGAGGATCCGCTTCAAATAGATGACGAGTTTTTTTATTTTCCGAACAACTTTTTCAAGAAACCGCCTTCCTTCTTCTCCGGGCGAAGTTTCTTTAGAGTCTCTTCACCTAGTATAAGGGCAGCTAATTGATAAAAAAGCTGGTCAAGTGATTCTTTCAGATCGTCCGTAACATGATCCCATACTGAAGTTCCTTCCATAGATATTTCAAGCATTTTCTCAAATAACGGCAGATAATAAATTCGTTCAATACTGTAAGCAGATTTTATTTGCTCACCAAAGCTTTTCTCCAATTTCTGGTTTGATCGATTGCAGATCAGCGTCACTCTATCAACGGAAACATTCTCGAGCATTTTTTTATAGTGCCGGAACTCCCGATTCACGCGGACAGGATCAAACGAGGTGACCAGAAACAGATGGTTTGCCTGTCTCAACACCAGCTTTTCTCTTTCATCGCAAATATTTGAGGAAAGATCATAAAACAAAATCGGTATTTGCCTTGCCATTCCAACGAGTTGCGCTGTTTTCATCACATCCCAATCCTTTACATCTTCCCCCTTGTTTCGAATTAAGTAGGTTACATCACGAATCGTAATATCATGGCCGGTTGAAATTTGAGCATCTATTTCGATTTGATGGTGCCAGCTCCTCCAATTTCCTGTTTCGCTTACGATAGGTTTGGCATTTAAAAAATCGAACCAGGAAGGCTTTGAAAAAGGAGATTCCAACATTCCAACATGTAGCCTCAGTTTGGCTAAATATTCCAAAAACACTTTTCCGAAAGTGGACGATCCTGAACATTCGAAGGCTGATGCAATAACGATAAGTTGCGGCGGAATGAGAAGCCGCTCATAGATGGGAACTGTTGTTTTGATAACCTGGTGTTCCGTTTTTGGAACAACGCCGGTTTTAATAATTTTTTCTGCTTCCCGCTCCCGCTGTTCCTGTATCAAGTCTTCGGTCGCTTTTCGTATATTTTTCTTAAACTTTTGGATGTTTTTGAACTCAGGAGGTTTAGTAATTTGCCGTATGAAGTCGTGCGGAATAGAGCCGTCGTTAAATATATCGAAAATGGAAAAGGTCGTCAGACGGGCCAGAAATAAGTCATCATCCGGACGCTCACAAATGAAAATAATTCGAATTTGCAGGCTGAAATCTCTTAATTCATCAAAAATGACTTCCCATTCTTCGTCTGTTCCATCGGTTCCAATCAAGTCCTCCCCGACGATAACCATATTTGCGCTTGTTTCAGCGACACGCTTCAATAGAATGTTCCTTGTTGCAATTTTCGAGACAACCTGGCCAACCCCGTTTTGTTCAAGATCGCTCTTTAAGATTTCGTCAAGCTCCTCATTTCCGGTGCCTATAATAATTAGACGCTTCTCATCCATGTCTATCTTCCTTTGCTCGGTTATGTATTAATCTGCTGACAGTTGATTTGAAATCTTCATAACTGACATTCTTATCGGAATAGAGTTGTCTATAAGCTTGATCCAGCATAAAATCCCACAAAGTTTCGGAAACATGCAAAAACGAAGTTTCCATCTTGGATACCTGCTCCCGGGATAATCCAAGTTTTTCAGCAACCTCTCCTTGAGTGAAGCCTAATCGAAGCCGCAAGATTCGAATGCATTCTGCTCGAGTCGATGGAAAAAATAAATGTTGAACCCTTTGTTCTCCCAACATCAGAACCTACCGACCTCCAGAAATAAAATAGACGCACTCCCCCATTGGGGGATGTGCGTCCTTCGCGATCACTTGATTCTAATTTTATTTGACCCGAACTAAATCGAAATAATCATGAATGGTTTTATCAATGGTGATAGGGACCTCTGTAGTCTTAACCACTCCGTTTGTATACCGGGCTTCAAACCGGAACCGATAAGCCCCGTCCGACAGTTGGTCGAATGTCTCTTTCCACATCTCTCCCGACCAGTAAATCCGATTTGAGGACGACAATACGCTCCTGTCACCGGTCTGGAGCAATGTAGCTGTAACCTGGTTTGCAACGGTTGTGCTTCCAAGAGTGTCCGTAGTTGAAGCATTTAGGATGAACTTTTCACCAGCTAAGAAGCGGGACTTTACCCACGGACTCTCTTCGTTCCCCGAAACCGATAAATTGTACGCTTTTCGGTTGCTCTCCCATTGCGGTGTATGATTTACTTGGCCGATTATCGTCAATTCACCGACGACAATCGTTTTTGTCACGGACGCTGGTAGGCCATGAGGGTCGGTCACCGTCAAACTTACGACATAAGCCCCAGGACGTTTAACGGTATCGCTCCCCAGTATGGATGTATGTTGCGAGTTGGCCGATCGACTGTATCCGCCAGGTCCAGTAATCGTCCAATTATAAGTCAAAATATCCCCATCCGGGTCACTCGACAAATTGGTGATCGTGATTGTGTCCCCTTCCCATGCCGGTTTAGGGGCCCAATCGAAATTCGCATTTGGCGCCTGATTAATATAGAACCAGGTTTGTGGCGAAAAACTGGACCATTCATACCCATCGAATACGCGGACCCATACACGCAGCTTTTGCCCCTTTGGCATCTCAACCGGAGGTCTGTAGCTTCCAATTGTGGAGCTTGTCCCCTGCCAATATTGCCCCGAATCATGAATGACCCACGTATTGGCCTCATTAGTAACCTGCAGCTGGAAGTACGTAAATACGGTACCTGGATCCAGATCGGTTTGAGACCACTGAAAAGTCGGCTGCGGATCGTTAAACTTGGTCGGATTACTTTCCGTTCCGCCGGGCACAAGCATGACCGCGGTCGGAGGGCGGTTGATAAAGAACCAAGTGGTCGGCGACCATTCAGACCAATCCGTTCCGTCGTAAACACGAACCCGGACTTGTAATTTTTGGCCGGCCGGAAGGGCGCTTGTCACCGTCCATCCTTGAACCGTTGCCGGAGTTGGTCCTTGTCCCAACGAATACGAGTCAAAAATTAAGCCACTCCATTCATTGAGGATCTGTAATTGGAAAGCCGAGAAAAGCGTTCCGGGATCAACATCATTTTGGTTCCATTCAAAGTATGGAGTTACCGTCGTGACGATCGTCGGGGCGGAACTTGTTCCATCCGGAACACGCATCGTTGCCGTCGGTGGTGTGTTCGCCGGTCCCTTTACATTGACCCAATAACTCACTTCGTATGGAATGGATTCGGCCCCCCATTCATCAATCGATTGGAGGCCCACGATGTAATTCCCGACCTCTTGTGGGCTGACCAGTTTGCCTTCGTGCAGCACTCCGCTTGGCGTAATGTAATAATGCTTCCGATCCTTGATTCCCCGGTCAGTCGCATAATTCATTCCGGGCGTTTCTGGTCCGGAATACGTCCAAGCATTTTGCCAACGGTCAGGATCATAATCTTGGTAGTCCCATACAAATCGACCATCTGATCCTTGGACCAACGAGAATAACGAAATCGGTCTACGATGCACCGTAATGCGTTTCGAATAGGCGTTCGAATCCTTCCGATAGGCATCGAAAACGTTACTTGGCGTCAAATAATTCGGATGCGGATCGTCCTTAGCACGTAACGTCACGTCGTAAATCCCGACCGCGTCAAAGTTGACTTGAGCTGACGAGAATGTTTTGCCGTTAAGCGTCGAATATCCCTGATTGTTTAGGAACTTCGGTGTATGCGCGATCGACCATTTATAGGTGCCCGCCATCGGGTCATTCTCCGGATCGGCAAACTTGACATTGTCGTACTTGACCTCGGCAAATCCTTCGTTGTAAATCGCATAATCAGTCAACCATTCTACTCTATTCGGCAGCACGCCCTTGATCGAAATCGAACCAAAGCTCGCGTACGATTTGTTGCTGAATGGCCCAAACTTACCCGACGTGTACGTTTCGTCCGTAAAATCGAAGTACGGCACGCCATTTACGGACAGCTTGATGGTCGATCCGCTCGCGATGAGCTTGAATCCGTAATCGACCCGATCCTGCATCGAAAACCCGATACTTTTCAAAACAGACCGAACACCGGAAACGTATTTTGAAATGTAAAGGTTACTTCCATCAACTTCGACCGCATATCGGTTCGTGGGATCCTGCATCCGGAACGATATCCCTGCAAACTCATTATCCGCCTTGGCTTGTCCCAAGTTGAGGGTGAAATTGATCTCCGAGTTGTCGTAGGTACCCGGACTGACAAACTGCCCCAACCGAAATCCGGTGCTTCCGCTTGTATTGACCGCACCAACATCTAAGAAGACGAACCGGTCGCTTGTGCTGTAACCTTGTGCAGAGCATCCCGAACAACCGCTTTGATCATGCCCGCCATACATCGATAGATAAATTCCGTCGCCGACAAACTGGCCATAAATAAAGCTCCGGGTTTTCGTGGCACTATAACTTCCGCCGCCACCGCCACCTTGGGATCGCTCCGAGATGAATTTATCATTGTGCCAGTCATACCTTTCACAAGTACCGCTGGCGGTGTAGGCGCACCATCCCGAACCTGTCGCTCCTGTCGGAGTCATATAAAACGGGCTTTGCCAGTTCCTAAACATGTACGATAGCTGCGGACCACCCCACTTTGCCCCCGAACCGTCCAAGGAGACAGCTTCGTAATACGTGGTCAATTCACCACTTGTGCACCCATTACAGTAATAGACCGAAAATGATCGCGTATAGACCGTCATCGTAAACGGATTATATGCCATCAAGGCATCGTTCTCCTCCGGCTGGTCCCACGGGCCGAGTTGGGAGTAATTGGACTGCTGTCCACCCAACTTGGCCGAAACAATCACTTGACCCGTTGCCAGATCGAACTTAACAACGTACAGCCCGGATGGCTGGTTAGGGTTGTGCTCATGATCAAAAATTTCACCGTTCGACGGTCCATTTGGGTAAAAGCATTTGACTTGGCGATAAACAATCGGGTTGCCCTCATCGTCGTAGACGCCCCCTGCGAATGGGTTCCCAACCGGCCCTACCCAACGGCAATCATAATCCCTTGCCGTGTTGTCAGTGACCCATTGGCCATTAATGTTGTTCTTATACGTCTTCTTAAAGCCGTAAAGGGGGATGGAAGGCTGAGAGAACATTCCCGATGTGACGACGTCTCCGGCTGGCGTCAGTTCTAAATAATAGTCGCCACTGCTGTATCCGGAGCTGAGGAACAATAAATTGTTTCCACGAGTCCTTATCGTCAAGTAACTTGTGCTCATGATTACGTTCGCCGGCACATTCCCAATATAGATTTGATCGAGCCACGGATTCGGTCCCTTGACTTTGACTGACGGTATCGGATGGCTTCGGCCATCGTCAATCAACGATCCATTGAGCGCATCGAATTGCGCGATTGCATAAATCGGATCCTCGTACGAGCACCAGTAGCTTCCATCACCGTCCGATCCGTCGGACCACGTACATTCGGTGCTATACCGAGCCATGTACGGAACAAGAATTTTGTCACCGGCAAGCTGGGTTCCGAACTTTGTAATGGAAGGGGACTCATTTCGCCACCCGTCGTAGTATCCGCCACCTTTATACAAAATCGCTTTTTTGGGGAAGGCCAAGTCGATCGCCGTCCCCCCATTTTCGGGGAAGGCCAAATCGTATGGGTTAACGCCATCGTCCCAGTAATGCTCGAGCGTTGCCGTATACGACCACCCGTCGCCAACCATCTTTGTTGCACTGCGGTACTTAGGGATGCGGGATTTGTTATAGGCGAACAATGTACCTTTTATGTTATAGTTCGCGTCTCCTCCACCCCAGAAGTAAATGTGCGTCTTGGTCGACTGAATCGGCGTATTTTGGTTCATAAACTCAATCGGCGTCAACGGTGTCGTCGGGTCGATCGGCGTCTTCACCACGTACTTCCCGCCGACCTTCGGAGGCAAAAGGAGTGGTTGCCCACGTGATGCGTCCCTAGTGCCCGGCAGTATTCCCTTGTATGGGGATATGCCGTTGGGCCCGAATCCCCCGTCACTGAACGGGTTAAAAATCGGGTACATGTCGCTTGGAGCTCCGGGATAACTCTTAGACTTGGTATTGGGGTAATAGAACTCCAAACCTTTCCCCAGACCGGCTTTAAGCTTTCCGTCAGCTGCGGCCCACATATAGTTTTTGTTGGTGACCTGATTGTTTGTGTTCGTTTCGTACAACGGCCATCCCAGAATCGTGCTTGGACTAAACGGAATCGATGGATTCAGCGGCGGCTGCTCGTTTTTACCGCTAATATCGAAACTGACCTCCGGAGCCAAGTTGGTTACGTCGAGCGTCAGGCCGACATAGGCTTGTGCGCTGGTGTCTCCGCACGCTCCCCAATCTTCACAAACTTTCGTATAGAACAGGTACTTGCCGACCTTTGTTGGCCGCAGCTCCGTTTTTGTCAGATCACCCGAAAGGGTCTGCCACGGATCGTCCGCAAATCCGTTGTTGTTGCTATCGTACTTGTACTTGTACTCGGCCGATACGATCGTATCCCCATCTTCGCTGTACGAATTGTTGAAGATATCGAACGTCTGATTTCGCAATCCAAAAGGCGGCACATTGAGCACCGCGATCGGCGGCTTGTCCGGAATGACTTTTAAGGTGTGGGACGCGAATCCTTCGGATCGCAGGCCCGCGGAGTCCGTGACCCAAAGCGTAATGATCTCGTCGCCGGGGGTTGGATAGGTCGCCCTCTTATTGCCCCACTCGTCTTTGCTGTGGTCGATCGATCTCCCTACCGGACTGTAGCTCGCACTCGAGTCAAACGGCTGCGGCAATGGCCGATTTTGAACCACTTGCGACGGCCCCTTGATTACGGGAATTGGCGCCGGCGCCAATACGTTCAGCGTCGCACTTGCCGAGCCGGTTCCGCCCATTCCATCGCTCGCATATGCCCAAATGGAGTGCGAACCCGTGACGTCCGCCGTGGAAATATTGTTATAGTCCAATTCCTTCGTACCGAAACCGTACTTGGACGGCAGACTGCGGATCCAGCTCGAGCTGCTGCCAGCAAAGTCCCAATTCCAAGTTACGGTATCTCCGTCGGGATCGTTTGTATCTACCAGGACGAGGTCGACCGGCTGCCCCTGGATGACTTGCGTCACAGGCGTCGACCGATCCCCGCGCTTAAACCACTTAATTTCAAGCGTCGGCGGCAAGTTGCCGCTGTTCACGACCGTCAATGGCTTCGTTTTGATCCAGCCGGTCTCCCCGCACGTCGTATGAATTTTCAGACTTACGTCCACGGTGCCAACCGCGATCGCCGGCAGATACTTGTACATTTCGTACGTCATCGTCAACGTTCTCGTTTTCCCATTCACATCCGGCGACCGATCGACCTTTCCTGCGCGCGAAAACTGAAATTCATGCTTGGTGTACGTGCAGCCTGGGATGGTCACGGTGATGTTTTTGGGGACGATGTCGAACGGGTCGCGATAATTGATCGTGTTCGGAATGATGTCAAAGTCCCCGTCGATTCCTCCCCCGGCCGCGCCGCAACCGCCGGCAGCTTTCGCTTCGTACGTAAATGACTTGGTATTGTTGCCGCGCAGCACTTCTTTGTCTTTGCCGGACAACAGCGCCCCATCGGGGTCGAGCGACACGTTAAAAGTCACATTGCCAGCCGATGGCGGCGTATAGTTGAAGTTGATCGTCTTACTGCCGCCTGAGTTCAGGCTGCTGTACGTTTCTTCAAAAATAACCGAAGGGCCTACTTTGACTTGTGCCTTAAACGGAGTTGTGATGGACTGCTTGCCGTTATTGCTGAAATAGAACGTGTACGCCCCGGCAGTCCCGGCCTCCGTACAGATCGGACCGTTTGCAATGATTCCGCCAAGGTCGGGCTCGTTCCCGGTCGGACCTGTTGTAACACGGACTTCCATATAGGGGTACTTGTAGACGGTCGCTTTTAGACCAATTTCCCACTGGTTACCCCAGCGGTTGATTTTGCCTAATCCGGGTATGTCATCGCCCTTGTCGTCGGCACCAACACTGAAATCCATTTTTACCTTAAATTTAAAGTTCAATGTCTTAGGGTCTAATGTGAAAGTATCCATCCCTAAATGTGTAGATAAACTTCCGATCGACGTTATTCTCACTTCATTTGAATCAAAGGTGACATTTTTCAAGTCGGATAAATTAAATGTTTCGCCAGATGAAACAGACATTAATCCCGATCCTTCAAGTGTCCCTTCTCGCATAAAAGTACCTTGCGCACAAGTACCATCCAGATACTCCCTAACATCGGAGGGAAAGGGGCCTACAGCGTTATAACATGATGAAGGGGGGCCGGCATCAAAGATATTCGGTCGTGTACTCCTGTGCGTTCGACTTCCATCAAGGTCGTACATCCAAACAACCTTGTTCGGGTCTCTAAACCACTCGAAATACCCGTATGGCACGGAAAGTGGACTAACTGTGTGGGCATCCATTGACTCCGTGCTTTGCACAACCCCAACACTATAAGATGTCCCCGACGAAGGGGAGAGCTGACGTATCACTGTATTACTTTTCAAGTCGATCAATTCAACTTTCTGGATTCCCTCGTAGCCACTTAAATCCACAGTGCCCCCATCAAAGGAAACGTCGGAGGATAGATAATATTTTCCTGTCGAACTATTGAACGCTACAGAGGGAGGTACGATATCTTTGACCTTAAAACTGGTCGGATCAGTACCAGCAGCAAAAACGCCGTCGTAAGGGTGTATGAAAGGCAGCGTTAGGATAAGTGCAATCATGAAAAGGTTCAAATATTTTTTCAAGCACTAATCACTCCTCGGACAAACTATGGTCGACCCTCGAAGAATAAAGTGGGTGTACGACTGTCTGCCCCAACTCAACAGCTGCCTGATTGTAAATCGCTATTCTATCCAATCCATCCTTCTGATCTACGGTAAGCTTACCTTTAGGAATAAAAAAGCCATTCACAAAATTAATATCGTTATGTCCGGCTTTTACGTTTCTGACAGCAGCAACAACGTAAAATTCATTTTCCGGGAGGTACTCCGTAAACAAGCCGAGCTTATAGGGCTTACCTGCATCTTTTAACTCCTTGGATTCCCCTTTATAGTTAACTAGTAAACTTGAGGTTCGAAATCCTCTTACATCAACGGGGGAATCTACCACTAACTTATTAAAAGCTAGTAATGCGTATGCACCGGTCGGATATTCTCCTATCCCTCCCTCAATTACAGGGGTAACGCCAAGTGTCTTCCAACGGACATTCTTTGGAATAAGAGCGCGATTAGGATCATTAGGATCATCGAGGTCAATAGCAATAATTTTCTCGATCTCGGAATATCCATTCTCAGCCTCAAAGCGCATCTTACTAACGTCTACATTTCTCCCGTGATCCAGATAATCTCGCAGAAAGTATTGGGGCATCACGGTAAAAATATTGGTCTTATGCCATTCAATTTCGGCGTTCGAGGTTGCGTACTTATCTACCGGGAGCGTCTTCCCGGCTTGAAGCGCCAGAACTCGTTCGATCGACGTGACCGATTGGGCCCGCGTCGTTTGGCCGAGTGGCGCCAATGTTCCGGCGTCGTCCATCCCTTGGATCAGTCCAACTTTCGTGGACTCATACAAGGCTTCGCCCTCGGTCATCTCTTGCTTATGCCACTTGCTGTTGACCGCGCGCACCGAGATTTTGGCCATATCTACTCGAGCGATCGGCAAATTCAACTTGTCGACGGGGAATTCCGTTTCGGTAATGAGCCCTTTTTCCAAAGCAGCTGCATAGTACGGCTTGAACCACTCCGATCCGTCCGCCTTCTGGGTGATCGGGAGTTTGTTGGCCGTCACGACCATTTTGAGATATTCCGCTCGAGTTACCCCTTTGTCCGGACGGAACGTATTGTCTTCGTAGCCGTCGACGTATCCTTTTTCAACGGCAAGGCCGACAGATTCCAGTGACCAGTGACCGTCCATATCCCTAAATTTCGAGCTCGCGGCATTGGCCGTAAACGCTCCGCCTGTCAGCAATGCCGTGATCGCGGTAACAAGCACTGTCTTTTTCCACATGGCTACTCCCCCTACGACAAGGACGGCGACGGCCGCCCAAGCCGATTTCTTTTTTACGAATGGCATGAGTCTTTTCATGAATGTCACCTATTTCGTTTGCGGTTGAGACATTTGCCGCTCAATCATTTCTTGGATTTCTTTCATTCGTTTATCGATCTCTTTCTGAATCTGATCCGAGGTCTTTTTGTCGTCAGGCAAGTCTTGTTGTACGGGGGCCTTTACGCTCATGATCGTTTTCGAGAAACGATTTCCGCCGACTTGCGCCATCGGCGCGTTCAGCACAATGGCCAGATTCCCTGGTGCCACAAAACCTTGTTTTGGGATAATGACCGCGGGGGTATCGCCCGGTACATTTCGAAATACCGTCGCCGTTCGGGATAAGATATTTCGGTTCAAATCAGTCACATCGCCAGTAAACCCGGTCACGTCAGGCACAACCCCTATTCTGTCGTCATACTGAATAGGATCGTGATTAAAATCGACGCGGTGCTTGAAGTACAGTACATAGGATTTTGGATAATGCTGCACCAATGGGCTGCTAATGGGATCCGAAAGGTTAAACCACCGTAAAGTCCCCAGATCGCCGAGCAAGTCAAGATTCGGATCATTGGGGTCCTCCAAATCGATCGCCACGATGCTCTCGACGGTGACCTTATACAACCCATCCGGGGTTTCAAGGCTCATATTCAGCGGGTCGAGCGGTATGGTTGCTTCCCCACCTAATAAGTCAGCTGCGCGGCTCAAGATATTGGATCCGCTCTTGGCGAGCTCCGCATTGGATACGGCCTTCTGATCAACCTCCAACGGAACCCCTGCTCTGGCTTTCAAGATTCGATCCACAATCGTTACCGACTGCGCCCGGTTTGTCTTTCCGCTTGGAGCGATTTCCCCATATCCGACACCTTGAATAAGGCCCATCCGGACAGCTTCCAGCATTGCGGATCGATCATCAATCGCTCGTCCCTTGAATTCGTCCGAAGTGGCGCGTAACGCCATCTTTGCCATTTCAACACGCGATATTGGATTATTCAGATCTTTTTGTTGAAAATCCGATGGCAGCAAAAGTCCGTTAGCCATTGCTGCAGTAACATACGGTGCATACAAATCCGAACCCGGATTTACCTTATCCGTCGTAAGATGCGTCGCCGTTACAACCATCTTCACGAACTCCCCCCTACTCAGTTCCAATTCGGGCCGAAACGTACCGTCATCGTAACCATCGATGTAGCCCTCTATGACGGCGTTTACAACCGATTCACTGAACCAATGCCCCTCCACGTCCGAAAATGTTGCTTTGGATGCAATGCTTGAATATGACGGTAGAACAGTCAAGGCCAAAGCAGCTCCAAACGCCACAAAAGATTTCTTCATAAATAAACCGACCTCCGTCTTAAAGAAAATCAGAAACCAAAAAAGGACGTACTGATACCGCAATGGGTATGTGCGTCCTTCGCAAATTAATCAGATTCTATTTTTGATTAAGTTGTCCCATTATGGGAAAACACTCGAAATAATGGAACAAATTAAACACCTATTCCAAAGATAATCATATCATAAGTTCCTTTGTTTTGGAACAAAAATCGTTATTGCAGTAAGTAACTTTAAATTATCAACCAAGTCCAGCATCGGGCAACTGCAGTGCCCCTGGGGGCGACGTTTCTCCAATTCTAACTTTCGCCGCGGATATGGTTACCTGCCGCTCGTACAGCTCTTCCGCTTTACCGCCCAGTCGTCGTACATGCAGCCTTGGCGGCACATAATCAACCATCGCCCAAATGCTCAGTATATCAAAACTGGCTCAAAGCTGCGTTTCCGGACGCCGTCGACCGGTCATTGCACTTCCCGTCAATCCAGTCGATTATGCTAACAAGCGCTCGAGACGTACCAAGAAAGCCTGCTCGTCGCACGCGAGCAGGCTGAGCAGCGCCGTCCCACCAGTTACGTGTTCACCCGTCTTGCCAAACCGCACCTCCACGTCAGTAGAACCGTAATAGTAACCGAACCGGTGCAGCCGCCCGGTTTTGCAACCCACAATCAAAGGCGTACGGGCCGCTTATGCCGAGTCCGGCCGGCCTGGATTCGGAGCGCGTGCTTGATCGTGGCCGTATCATGTTCATGAGCAATAGGTTCCTGTTTCCCACGGCCAGCAGCAATCTATAGCCGCTTATCCAAGTATCTGTAGACGGCCGTCTTAATTTGAACTGGCTTGCTTTCTGTATTCAATGGAACTTCAATTAGTGCGACAACGCTTGGACCGAACAATTGTTCTCTGACAGTAATAGGACTGCCACGGTATGTTGTATTTTGAACGAAACTGTAAGGATATATTGGCCTCCCCATTGGGTCATGAGGTACTTTATCATCACCTACAAAATATAAACCGACGACTTTAATTTCGCCACTAAACACGGCGGTATTTTTTGGAGTCATATCAGGATTTAGTCCAAGATTATGAATGAGGCTTTCGCGGAATCTGATAGTCCCAACCGGTTCGTCAAAAACGATGTAACCCTCTGCTTCTCTAGACTTATTGAGAACTGCAGCATCGTGCGCAGCTAGGATTACGGCTCCGTAAGATCGCACTTCTCCGAGCATAATCATTCGATCTTCAGTATTTACCTTGAAGATGGTGACAACAACAATCATATATGCAATCAGCTTGAATACGACTTTCATATCGTATTCACCTCGTCTCTTTCGATTAAGGAGTGCGGTACTCTGTATTTACGAAACGGTAACTTACGATCGGCTTATCAATGACTCCGCCGAAGAAAATGAGAATCGTTCGAGGATACGTGATTCTCAGCTCGATTTTCTCATCACCAGTCCCCTTTACTTTGCGCTGAGACATGCTGAGCGTTCCTTCGAACTGGATATCCTCCCGCTTCATCCCGCGGGTACTCTCGAGATAATCTTTCACTTCGTTTTGAATTTCGTCCGTTATATACCCGTATGGCGGCGCCTTCAGAATCGCTTCCGTTAATGCCATTTCCGCGTACATCTGATTCTTCGTATCTGCGTGGTCAAGTATGACGGCAACGAGAGTAAGACCAACGATCAATAAGTAGAGAATCATTTTATAGACAAATTCCATCACTATCCCCCACTAAAGAAGGGAGGACCGTAGATCCTCCCTTAAGGTGTTCATGCGTTTCATGCAGGCCAACCGAATTATAGTATTGATCTAGCAATAGTAGATGACGGATCATGATATTCTGAAGCCGATCAAGCTTATTTTTGATAAGCACTGACGGTATCATCAACCCGTTCATTCGCTTTCGTGTGAGAATTTGTGATTTTCGCGACCAACCCCGTTGTCGGTGCGAAGATCAGTGTCATAATGAGAAACGCAGTGATTCCAAATCCCAAAATCTTTTTCCATGTCCAGACCATTAAATAACTACCTCCTAGTAATTGATATCAAAGGAATACGCCCACATAAAAAGGGCGAGGATACCCCAAAGTGCCGCCGCGGCTACCCCGCTAATATTCACTAGAGCGAGTACCTGGTTTATGTCTTTTTGTCTTGTTTTGTAGCTGGCTGTTTGCTTTTCTAGCAACGTTTCCTCGTTCTCTCTCAACGTCTTGCCCGCCTCTTCATAACCAATTTCATCGAGCTTATCCAATACAGAACAAATGAGCTCTATTTCAGCATTTTCCGGATAACGCTCGCGAAAGTGTTTAAGAGCGAGGGAGCGATTCTTCCAACCGTACTCGAGCAGAAGGAGGTCCTCGCGAAGGATCTTAAAGTAATTTTGATATTGCCTGATGATCGAAAGCACGTTGCGTTGTTGGGTTTCGCTTACTTCATTTCGAAGCAGCTGGATCAAAACGGATGTTTCGCGGCCAACCCGATAGTTATGGACCCGCTGAAACAATGGTGCGATGAAAATATTGAAAATGGATGGATACTGCTCGTTCGGCGATAATGCCGAAAATAAAGCCAAAGTAGCGATTATCGGGTAATAGAGCCCTCCCTCGCTCACGATGAACCATCGAAACAGGATCAGAATCAATACGATTAGGCAAATGACATCACGAGTGATTTTGAGCCGTGCTACATCTAACCATCTCGGCAATCCCATAGACGCGAGCAGACGATCCCCCCAGGCACTGGAATACCAACGACCAAGACGCTCTGCTTTGTCCTCGATCTCCAAACGTACGTAAATCCGTACTTCATGGAAAGCGAGAAGCCGTTGCCCGCTTCCGATCGATGAATACATAAAGATGACGGACATGACGGTGGACAACAAGCCTCCGTAAAGCAAAAGGCTGTATATGTTCAGTTCGATCCAACTGCCGAAGTCACCAAGCATCTAACTTCTCCCCTTCGCAATGGAAATGATCGTTTTGCATCTGGCCTTACCGGCTTGCCGTCAAAGATCAAATTTCCGTCTGGAAATTAGAATATTAACTGCAATTCCAGCAAAACCGAGAAGGATGGCCAAAACGAAAATGTTCAACTGCGACGGAGCTTCAAAGAGAAACTTTCTAGCCATTCCTTCAGGTATAATCCCTTTGGTGAGGTAATAGGCTCCGTAGAGGCACGGGAAAGTGGCAAGTCCGATCTGAAATATTTCCCGTTTATCTGGTCTGTCCTCGTGATTGACTCTTTCTATAGCATGCATTTTTTCAATAAGTGATCGGATCCCAACCCGGATATCTTTGTTTTCTCGCCGTTTGCTGTCTTCGTCGATAGTCATTCCCAGGGATTCACGCAGAAGGATACAGAAGATTCCACAGAAGCGGGTTCCAATCTGATGTTCGAATAATTGGATTTCATGATCTGCCTTAGACCGGCTACTTGATTGAAGCGCTTGGATCAAACTGTACGTCATATTGCGAAATACGGGGTCTTCGACGCCATCAACCATTTCATTAAAGGCAGCGTAGGCGTCCCGTTTGAGCAGGTAATATTTTTCAAAGTCCTCCGTGAATTTCAGCAACTGATGACTGAGTTTTGCCCTTCGCTGCTGAAGAACCGCATGAAGAAGCAAAAATGGAAAAAAACATGCACATGTTCCAATCAGGAAAGAGGCGCCAATGCCAACTTGGTCGTACGGGAGATTCGCGTCCCATTTTCCGTAAACTTCGAACAAATAATTCCCGATCACAATGCCTATGAGAACACTGAAAAATAGAAATACGAATGTGCCTAGCTTCGCTGCAGAAACGGGCATTTTGAACAATACTTGCAGGTGCATCGAAATATACCGAAGAATCCGATTTCTGAAATCTTCATTCGCATCTATACCTTGACCATGACCTTCGAATCGACGATGGTATTCTTTATACTGTCGATACAGCTCGACCGCTCGTAAAAACAATACGGATGCAGCCAAAACCGATCCGATAAGAATCAGTGAACCAGAAATGATTAGCCAGTTGTTCGAAAAGAATTCGATAATATGGAGGTTCACCCTTTCTCCCCCCATGTTAACGTGCTCGAGCGGAGTTCCTCTGGAATCGGCAGGTGAGCAGCAAGTCTACGAAGGGTTTCCATCCCCTCCTCAAAAGCGGCCCGATCCCTCTTCCGCATATTACGCTGCAGCGTCGGGTGAATATCCGCATTCCAACACCATTGTTCCCCGTCGAACCACATGATTTTTTTACTCGTAACTGACATATCGGTTGCATCAAAATGGATCTCGGAAATCTCCGTATTCCGCAGGGTCTCGCTATCTTCGTCGACCTCAAACACAAAAACAAAATCGATCAGGTTAGCGTAGTCGGTCAACGAAATTCGATAGTTTAACCCTTCCGTATGCCTCAGCTCCTTACGAGCCAATGTACCCGGAACATTGGTCGAGTCTTTTTCGTGCATGGTCGTCATAACAAGCCCGCGTGTGTTTGCGCATGCCTCTTTGTACATCGGCGCTTCGACTTCCCGCACTTCGCCGATTACATAGATTTGAGGGTCCATACGAAGTGTGCGAGGAAAGACCAATGGGACCATCGTTTTGTCATCCCCAACAAACTCCGTGATGTCACGATCCGGAAACCTCTTTTTTAAATCCAATTCCCATGCATTTTCCGCAAGTACGGTAATAAGCTCGGGACGTGTCTCCATGAATAAGGACAAAATGAATGTGCTTTTGCCTGTTCCGGGTTCACCAGTAAGAATGATTTTCGACCCGCATCGAGCTATCATCCGGTAGACAGGTATTCCTGCTTTGTCTATCGTTTTTAATTCAGCCTGCTGTTGCAGAGTGAATTGCTCAAGCACATTTCTCCGAAAAACTACAGTTGGATGTTTACTCATGGGCGGGATCGTGATGACAACGCGTGTCCCGTCATACAGGTTAAGCTCGGCATACGGCTTCTCCCGTGACATGACGGCCTCATCTTCACTTCGCGTCAAGTTATTGATGAGGCGGTATACATCTTCGATGCTGTCGTACTGTTCGTGCGTCCGATGAGTCCGCTCGGTCGGTTTCCGATACCGAACCTCTTTCCCGTTCAGCCGGCATTTGCCGACAGTTGGATACTTCTCCATCCAGACACTTACACACCCGAACCCCCAAGTTTCGTGAAATAGGGCATCGACCAGATTCTCGTAGATTGCCGGGGGTTGGATTTCGTTTAGCTTGTATTCATCTATGATTTGTCGTATTAAGGTTTTGACTTCCTCTACTTCCTCGGGATGGCCTTTCGAGGCACGATGCGTCTGCGTCACATATTTCCGTTTCTCTTTATTATCTTTGGCCTTGTTCAATCGATCACTAAACCAATGATCAACGATTGCAATGGCCTTTTTGAAATTCTGCATCGCATAGCCTTGCCCTTGATAACCCGCCTGGCCATCATTTCCCTCTCGCGTGTAGTCCGCCAAGACATCGAAAGGGATTTCCTTTACACCTTTTTCAATCAATTCCTTCACTGCATCCATTACTTCTCTCCCCTTTACTGGCCGTTCGCCGTTTCCCGGGGGTTCCCCAACTGGTTTGTTCACTCATGCTAACCCAAACGTTTTTCTTGCAGACCGGCTGTGAGCCGATTCAGCCATGTTTTCTTTTCAGGTTGCGGGATAACCGGCAGTCCGTAGTCGTTGACAATCGTTTCCGCTAACCTCTGAATCCCCGCTTGAGTGAATTTTTGATCCATCGGATTCGGACCAGGCACATAAGGCAACTGGAGGACGCAACCGGCCTGCAGATGATCGCTCACCGAGAGTTTTGCCTCGTTCCCGAAACCGTCAAAATTGTAAATGAACGAGTTATGGCGTAGATCGAGGTCAAATTGATACCGGATTTGCGGAACAAAAGCATAAAACTCCTTCATTTCCTCCCGTTTTGATGTCGCGACTAAGTATTTTCTCTTGATTTGCTTCAAGGCAACAAGGGTCATGGAGTTGTCCCAATAGGGATACACAATAAAGATCGTTAAATCAAATGCTGCCTGAATTAATCCGTAAATCTGCTCCAATTTGTGTGGATGAAACCCACGGGCATAGTCAATCTTCGGATTGCCTGCGATATAAAACAAATTGTCCCGCTTCGCCTCCGCAAGTTCTTTGATTCGTCCGGAAGAAAGGCCGCCAGCCTCAAACTCTCGGTACAATTGATTCAGTCCCTGCGAATGGGATGTAACGTTGTACGGATCCAATTTGACCAAACCAATGTGGGCGCTCGTTCGTTGCGCGATCCTTTCGCTAAGCGCTTCGGAAATAAGACAGACGCCGGACTTCCGATGGCAAGCTATTAACGATAGCGCAGGTTGTAGGCGCCCCTCATACCGCTGCGGGAAAAGGAACTTCTCGACCTCCTCCTGGATCCCTTGGTCCGATCGATCGACCAGAAACGGGATTCCTTTCAGCGTGCAGAGCTCTTTGATTTTCTCGTAATCGCTTCGGAGTCCGTTCCGGACGTCCACGATATACGCAACGTTATGCTTGGCATATTCGTTCGAATACGACTCCAGCTCGATGGCAGATACGTGGTCAAGAAGGAGAACGTCGCATATTCCAACGTTTTTTCCGTCCATAGAGAACTGCGCATCCGTTACACCGTTGATGTGCTGAATAATGGATACAATACGACTTGTCTTGCCAATTACTCCGACCTTCATTTGCTTACCACCCCGTTATCGACGGCCAGAATCAGTTTATAGCCTTCTTCGATTGCCTGTTTCAAGTCAGCATATTTCTTTTTCGTCAAGAAGAGTTTTACATTTTGCGGCTTCCCTGTCCCCTCGGACCGGTCGTTAATCCCTTCTGCGTTTCGAATTTGCTTATTAGCTGAATCGAACACATACCGGACACGCACGTTTTCGAAAAACGGCTTCGTCAACGGTCGTTCTTCTTTGTCGGGTACGACAGCATACGATTGGGACGTACCAGCCGTGGCAGTTATATTAATTTCAGCCTTGTTCGAAAAAAGGGGGTCTTGGGTAACCGTTCCTTTCACGTTCGCAGAATTTTGATTCTGCTGTTCGTACCACTTTCGGAGAGACTCTGAAGGCGTCAGCCAAACTTGACCGATGTCGCCGATCCTTCCCGTCCAGTCGATGACCTCCCACCAGTCATCCGGAATCGGATAGGCAATTTCGTCAGCTTGTGGGACAAGCACCGATTCTGCCACGTGATGAGTGGTCAAATACTCTCCGGGATACAGCGGTGAAACAAGCGTCTTTTCCAACACCTCCTTCATCCGATCTACCGTAATCATACTCGGGGTCACCGAAGCCTTAAGCACTTCCTTTACTTCGAAAAGCTCTTTAAAGTTGGCAGGAGTAATCTCGGTATACGTCTCGATCTTTTTTCCATCTTTCGGCGAAAAAACAAATTCCTTCGGAAGTAAACTTTCCCCCTTGAGAAAGAGTAGAAAGAACATTGAAAGTCCTGCAACGGCTATCAATATGGACAATAGAAACAGTACGTTTACTCTAATTTTCATGTGAGGCGGCTCCTTACAGAAAGTCCATATCAAACGGCTTTATTTTGACATCACCGGGGCCTTCACCGCGGACTGCAACTCGCCAAGCTCCCCGAAGA
This sequence comes from Paenibacillus sp. GYB003, assembly GCF_036577625.1. Lineage (NCBI taxonomy): Bacteria > Bacillati > Bacillota > Bacilli > Caryophanales > Paenibacillaceae > Paenibacillus > Paenibacillus sp. GYB003. The sequence continues at coordinate 84,013 of NZ_JARBDC010000038.1, forward strand.
TTGTCCATAAACTCGTCTACAACAAAAAGTTGCATGATTTCGGATGGAAAGCGTTTTTGGACTCCCACGATTTCTCGAATCGCCTCTTCGGTACCACAACTCCATACCAGGATCGGATCCATACTATTCGGAACAGGATTGAATAACGCTCCGTGCTCTTGAGCAGTAAGCAAGTATTGTTTGATCTTGCGCTCCATAAATCTGGCTGGCTTCTTATCCTGCTGTAGCCGCTCTACATACATCACCATTTTGCCGAGAGGAGTCTGTATGGACATGAGGGCCATTGGCGAATCGTAGTTGGGTGCCAAGGGCGGGTACCACATGAACCCGTCTGGCTGCAGGACGCCCTTTTCAACCAGACGGATACGCAGTTCGTTAATGGCGCAAAAAGGCAAGCAGTTTCGGATCGTTTGTGTGATGCGAATCGGATCGGGTACTTCCATCCCCAGACCGTACCCTAAATAATTTTTGGCTGCGATTCCGATCGACCATACATGCTCTCTTCCGTTGAACTGACTTTCGAACCTCCACCCCTCGTACCAACCGATCCTCTGGAGGTACCTTAAACGAGTAGCCAATTTATGTGCCTGCGGAAATACGTTGCGGTACAAATATCGAAGTTGTTTTTCGGTAAGCACTTTTGCCCTCGCCAATGTAATGGCGATTTCGATATCCTCCTTCGATATTTCGCCGCGGAGCACCCTATTGTAAATCGAGTCAAACGTAGTGTCGGGTTCTCGATTCCACTTCATTAGTTCGATCGTGAAAGTCGGATCATCGAAAAATGGAATCGTGCCGTCCCGCGCCTTCCAGATCGCAACCGGCATCGGGGCCGATTGCTGCTGATTAGATAATTCGGTACGCATTGTTCATCATGGCCGCATGATTGGCTTCTAGCCTGAAGATCAAAACTCGCCCACGCTTGGCCGATTTTTCGATTCGGGTGATTTCCGCAGTAGCTCCTACGCCGGCCGGCAATCCGTCGTGGAATTTTTGCCGCAAAAATTTGCTCAGGTTTCCGATAAAGGTGATTCCTGAAGGCAGCTCGCAAAAATAACTGTTTGCCCCCGGTGCTTTCCCCGTAATCTTGACACTGACCTTGTCACCGACATTATGATGATTCTCAATCTCATCCCAGAAGCGTTCTTTTCCTTGCACGACAAGCGCCCGGCGAGACAGGATGACGCGATATCCATATTCCTGGGAGCTGCTCACTTTATTTTTTACGAGTTCCTGCTCCTCGTCTTGCATAATCTCGGCCTCGGACTGCTCGAGTGAAATCGGCTCCGATTGGTCATCCTTCCGGATATCTTGAACTATCGCTTCGACTTCCGTTCCGACCGGTAGCTGATCACGAAGATTGCGAATTTTACGAACATCCCATTCGCTTGCAGGAATAATACATGGGAAGCCGCTCACATCGACAAAAACCAGGTTGCTGTCGAGAACGCCCGTGACAACACCACGGACCGTATCGCCTTTGCGTGTCACTTCCAGGAACTGATCGACGATACGCGGGATCGCTTCCCGCCGGCTTACCAAAACCACGCCTTCCGCTTCCATGATGTTCGTGACGATAAACGGTACCCGCGTATGAAGAAACCCATTAAACGTTCCAACTTCGCGATCCAAGAAGTCTTCTTTTTTGCAGTACAGGTTGGTGTTTTGGAAATTGATAACGATGAGTTCCTCTTTCTTCCCTCGTATTGTGGCTGTTCGGATTTGCTCCACTTTCCCATGCTGCACCCAGCGTCTTACCATCGATTCTCGCAAAATCTCCAAAACGTGCTGATTCATCCACACATCCTCCTCAGATTTGTGTACGTGTAGCGAAAAAAAAAGACGCGTAAACAGCCTCGATAGAGGCAATTTACGCGTCCTTCGCTACGATCATATTCACTTATACATAAAGATATACGATCAGTTTCTGGAATTCAAGCTTTTTTTTATGCATTTCGTGGAACATGCTCAGTTTTCGCCTTAACAATACCTATATACCCCGAATGTCATGGGTACCCATTCATTTCTTTTTATCTTGATTTGATTCGAGTTTGGCTTGGACAGCTCGTACAAACGCTTGTGCATCTTCGTCCTCGTCAACGGAAACGTCTTTCAATTTACTCATTTTGTTTTCCGGTCCGTGATCCAGCTCAACTTTATGCATTGTAGGATCGGGAGGTTGTGTCGTCTTTTTCATGAATTCGGTCATATTTTTTGAGAACGAAAACGTTTCTTCTTCTTGGGTCGCAGATACGACGGACATGGATCTGTCGTCTTTACGTTCATCGTGTAACACGGGTTTGGCAACGCCAAGGTTCGGTATGTGATGATCAGCTGCAGGTAGCGACTCTTGAGATGATTGCCTTCCTGATTTGTTGGGTCCCGCTTCCTTTCCAGAAAATCCATCAAACCGCGAAACCAGGTTCTCGTGCTCATTGAATTCTGTCTCTAGTTCATCAGTTATTTTTTGGATTTCCTCCACACCGTCTTCCGGCGCCACTACAGATTCGATTTCCGAAACTGCCTTCAAGTCAACGTCCATTCGCCAGTAGCTCATGAAAAATTCCAAAGCTTCCGGATGGAGTGCTGCCTCCCATTCCGCTGCTTCGCCTTTATCAATAAAATCACCTTCCGCAAGGAAAGCCTTTTTCGTGCTCCCTTCATAAACAAGCCGGCAATATGAAAACTTAAAAGGGTTAAACATAATATCATCCTCGGATGCGACAGCGACCTCCTCCCGCGTTATGCTCTCAGAATAGGAGAAGTTCGGATTTTGCATCTTGTCCGGCGTAATACTCTCACGGACCGTCATGACGTCAAGGTTTTTCTTCCCGAAATACTTGGACAACTTTTCTGCGTCAAAATCGGTTACACCGCCATACACTATGAGGTTCCGAGTCGTACCCAGTGTTGCATCGACGAATTTGTCGCCGAATTTAATTGCGAATTGCGAGAGGGTTTGACATGCTACAAAAGGCGCGAGCTTATACTTTCTTCCTTGACTGGCCAGCTTCAAGAAAGGCCGGTTCATGTAATCGTAAAACTCGTCTACATACAAACTGACCAACGCACGGGTGTTCTCGTCTCCCTTTCTACGAAATACCGCATTTTGAACAGTCATCAGCACGAGTTTCCCAAACGCATCCGAAACGTCGCCGAGCAATCCGTTATCGGTATTGCAGAGCAAAATGCCTCCTTTGGCCATGATGCGGTCAATATCAACCGTCCTCTCGTTCATAAAAATCCGAGCAAGATAAGGGTTCATGATGAGGTCTGACAATAAGTTTCGGGTCTGCCGCGTAAACTCACTCTGTTTGTCCAAAACGATTTCTCGCCCTTCGTATTCGTGACCCCTCGGATATTTCTGAACAATCCCGTCACGATCGACCATGATCGCAAGCGCATCGTTTTTGAACCATCGGATTACACGCTTAACCAACATCCAGTAGATTTTCTGGTCTTTCTTCATACTTGCGATTTCTTCGTCTCTTGGAATTGTTTTTTCAACCGCAATAACTAAATCCATCGTGAATCGTGGATCCTGGTACATTCGATCAAGGTCCATCAAATCGCAATCATTAATGCGGTTAATTTTCAATAAGTAGATGTACATTTTCAGGACGGTCCGGCAAGCCTGACGGAAAAATTCGTTACTAACCTCACTCATGCCGTCGAGAACGGCAGTAATGGTTTCTGCTACTTGAGATAATGGGCCAACAAGTACATTTATTCCGGGTGTATCCTCGTTGCTCGGGTCTAAGTAAATGATAAATTCGTCAGGTAAGCCATGTTTCCGAGCGACATCATATGCGGAATCGCATAAATCTTTTGCAGGCTCAATGATAATCGAGCCAATCAAGTATTTCGCCATGGCACGCTTGAATTTCTCTGAGTTTACACCGTACTTTTTGGCCAGACGCGGATAATCGTTTATCATTTTCTGGACATGACCCATATCCTGTCGGAATGCTTTGATGATCTTCATGGAAGTCTTCCCGCTCCCCGGCGGGCCCAGTAGCGTAACACCCAGCTGCCTGGAATCTCCGGTCAATACCGCCGGCACCCCGGTATCGACTCGAGTCGCCAACGTGATGTCCGGGAGGGTACCTGCCTTTTCGTCGCCAAATCTTCCAAGCCATTTATGCTCAAATTTATACTCGGCAAACCAAGTTTGCACGACCTCATCGTCTCGATAAAGTCCGATGATTCGTGATACAACGCCAAACGCCACAAAGTATGGAATTAACAAAACACCCATCGCAATGATTTGAACGGACTCTCGATGAAGTCGACCCTTGTATAAGGATTCGAAATTATCATGTATTCCGACGAGAGGTTCAAAACCTATCGGCATGATATAAAGCGAGCTGTAGTAACAAATGCTCAGAACAATCGTGATGCTACACAGGATAAAACTGAATCCACGCCGGCGCAATGTTTTCGTCAGGAACTTTACCCGCGTTCCCAACAGCCATGTCGCCAATGGAAACAACGAAAAATAGAGAAGCATCCAAAAAGGTGATTCATCAGGTGACGAGTAGAACCAAATCAGCAGCGGAAGTGGAAACGGCAGCTCTTCTGCCAACCCGCTTCGAGATAACTCATATTTCCCCCATAACAGGGAATACGTCATCGCAAGGACTGATACCATTGATACAAATACGATGAAATGGGTCAGGATGGCTAAAATGAGTGGTGTCCATTTTCGAAAGTGAAAATCGCGTATTCCATCAGACACTCTGTTCATGATCGACATGATCGCTTCCCTCCCCCTCAATGACGGATTCGCCATTATGCAACTCGATCCAGCGAGTCCCTTTCTTCTCCGTCGTATGTCTCTTAAAGACCGGACCCCAACTTTTTGTTTGTTGAAAGTCTTCGAAACTTACGAAGTACACATTATGTGAATAAAAATCTATAGGGAATACATCCTCCATAAACTCGTCTCGATTGGGGTATAGAAGGATGATCCTGGCTTTTGAAACATTCCCCCATGCCCCTCCTTTCGATAACCATTTTGCATATTGCTCGGCTTTGGCCAAAGGATTCACCCAACCCTTTCGAGCTAAATATATGAAATCAAGTTCTTTAAGGTCCAGTTCATCGAACCGGCTCCGGCTCCCGCTCCCCCGCTTCTCATCTTGAATCACGTAAAAATCCGGAATTCCTGGACCGTAGGTAGTAAAATCCCTCCATTCTTTGCCCGCTTCTGATCTTGGATCAAAAACTCTTGCATTTCTTCCTTCCTTGCTGTTATGTACGTTGAGCAAATTCTGAAACGTTTCAAAATTGCTCATCTCTAGATGACCAACCAATTGTTGGCCATTGATGACAAAGTCGGCAGCGGTCAGAATGGTTTCATATTCGTCACAGTGCAATACGCTCAGATCATCATTTATTAACACAGTTCTCATGACATCGACAATGTTCCGACGCGTATTTCTGAGCCGTTTCATACTATTTGGCAGAATTGTTTTTATTTCATTATCACCGTTGGTTTTGTCGATCTTAGAACTCAACCGGCCCAAATAATTAGCAAATACCAGCATTTTAGGAAAAGATTCTTTTTCTCGTGCAAGCGTTTCTATGATGGACTGATATTTGACGACTAGTTCTTTATGTTTCATGGAACCCGTGTCCATCTCTAAAACCATCATTGGCTTGAAAAATGAGCGCCAGTCCCAAGTTCGGCCGTCCCCGATCTTTTCGTATAATCCATTCAAATGTTGATCTCTAACCGAAAGAGGATATACGAAAGGGTGTAGTTCATAACGCTGATTTTCAATTATCGTTTTGTTTCCGACATTCGGTTCATACAATATCCAATCAGGTTTGTAACTCGTCTCCGAATTATTCGGATCGCCACTATAGTATCGCCGCCATTCGGAATCAGGAACAAATATTCCCGCTTCTTTCAACTTTTGTTGCACCCTTGATATCCAATCCACAATCATAAAATGGTGTTTCTTTTGCGCACGAACTTTTAAATCATTTATCGAGTAGTAGAGCCTCGCCTTTCCTTTGGTCCAAACAGGAATCTCAAGCGAATGCAAAATAATTGTTAATCCTAATTCAGTCAATGCGTACCTGTACTTTATGTGCAAAGATCCTGACGGTTTCGCATCATCGACCAGTTTTTGGATTACCTTGCGTTCGGTCAGATATACCAGTTTGCTCCACAGTGTGTTCTTTTTCATGTTGGTTACGCCTAATCGATAAAGTTGGTCCGATGATAGCGCTCGATAAAAATACAATGCCATAAGGATGTTGAAGTCATTCTGATTTTCCATTGTAAGTAAGATTCGCTCATCGATCGAATATTTTTGCTGCTTTTCCTTCCGCGTTAACTTTCGTCTCCATCTACGGTTTGTTGATCCCGCCAAATAGTATCCTCCGCCTTTCAATGCAATAAAAAAAGACGCAAAAATCTCACCTGACACAGGTGTAATTTTTGCGTCCTACGCTTCAACGATTGATTTTTCGAGTTTATTATACGATTCAAAGTTGAAGTTTGACAACCATCGTTTCCCAAAATCTAACGTTGAAGAACAGCATACTACTTTCAAAAGCAAGATCATATTTCCGTTCGGAAAAATAATCGGGGGCACTTATCTTACCCTCGTTCCGCGCAAGGTATGAGTTCAGATAACGGTGATTTATTTCACAAATGTATTTGATTCTATCGAACCTTAATAAAATTAACACATTTCATCACTATAGCTCCGTCTGACTACACCCTCAGTTTGTGGAAAGAAAATGTGGAAAGATGAACTTTTCACAAACTGCTGCTTACTCCAAACGAATGTTCCACATTTCTTCTTTCCACGGCAAAAATACCGTTCTACGAAGACCTCAGCTAACACTTGACTTGAATGGCAAGGTAATCATGCCAATCATCCAATTCACCCTCTTTGCACTCTCATGGGTAAGTCCATGTTTTCCATGATCGTCATTTAAAAATACAAATTCAAAATGGCTTTTCATGGCTAAGGTGAATTTGGACGTTTCATTCGAAGAACATGCGTAAGTCAAGATTAATCAATTACGATCATTACCGAAGCAGTTCGCGTGACGATGGGGCCGGAGTAGGCAAGCTGTCGTTCCATTACTGGTGCAAAGACTTCGGCAGCACGATGAATGAAAAGAACGTATTCTCTACCGCGGATACGACATTGTTATGCTTCGAGAACATATAGTTCCATGCAGGCTAGTCCTACAGAATAGGGGGAGTCAGAAAATTGAGTACGGGAGGGAGAAGATGAACTTCAGTAATAGATAAAGATGAACAGGGAAGAAGATAGAATTTATATGAGGTTCTTTATGAACCATTTATAAGGTTCTTAAAGAACCACTAAAAAAGCCCTCTATCAGAGGGCTTAGTGTTATAGCTTATCCAGATCCTCAATCGTAAAACGTTTCTTGGGAATTGGCTGAGAATCATCAATCTCAAGCTCGTCCAAAGTGATTCGCTTCTTCTGTGAGGTCGCCGCTGTCTGTGAGAAGACATCGTCGAAACCAGACAACTTGGATTTCGATTGACGTGCTGCTGCCTCGAGCTGCTCACGACGCTCCTTCTCCTGCTGATATCTCATCATGAGCGTATCCAGCAATGTTTCAGGAAGTGAAGGAGTGACGGACATCCCCAAAACGTATGAAGTGGTATCGTTAATTGCAGATGACTCCAAAACGGCTGTATGTAGCACTGGAGGACGCCCTAGCAAATCATTAGTTATTGGTTTGATACTGTCGATGCTTGCAGCTGGAAGCTTTCGACGCGGACCAGTGATAACCGCGATTCCCCCGGCTAATGACTTCGTTACGTCAAGTGAAGCAAATACTTCATTTTGCTTAAAGAGTCTGTCTATAGTAACCGGTACATTAAATTCATCCTGATTTTGTATTTCTGCTCGGTTTATTGTCATCCATCCTGGGGTGGAAAAAATTTCAACCAACTCGGTGTAATCCATTGCTACCTGCCCGCCGAGAAGTGGAATGCAAAGAGCTTCAAATAGAGTGCGAGCAACTATCACATTGCTATAGTCTAACGCAGAAAGGGTCCGCTGTTGATGGACAAGCGGTTGTTCTCTTTCGTAAAAATTGCGCATAAACTCATTATCCACTGGTAAGACTGTCCCAATCTTCTTATTATCAATAAAGTCCTGCAACACTTTAATTCCGGAAAGAGTGTTTCTCCAAATTTCCGGGTTCGCTTCATCTCTCATTGGTATGCTTGCTACTACCATGATTGTTGCGTTGCCACGTTCTGTACGCATTCCAACCATATCACGTACTTTGCTGATCCATTCCAAAGCTGTCAACAAAGATCCATTGCCGGTACCGCCCCCAAGAGCAACCTTAACAATAACGAAATCGGCCTCCTGTGTATCTAAGGCAAGTTGTTTAAATCTCTGGACGTTTTTTTGTGCAATCATGTGGCCGATCCCAGCATTTTTAGCCGTACCTTCGAGTTTACCTCTGTCGGGGTCAGTTAATAAGATTTTCCGTTTATTATCGATCCAGTTCTGCTCGGACCAATCACTTGATGCGGAGTTAACCATCCACGAATCGAAACCAAAACGAGCAAGTTCTGCTCCCATTCGCCCTCCGCCTTGACCAAGCGTAACTATTTGAAGATCAAGCATATCTTTCAGTCGAGATTCAGCTTCAGAACCGTCTTTAGCAAAGGGCGCGAGTTGGTTGTAAATTGCGCCGAGTTTCATATCTCGAAAAGAGAACTTTAATGGCAAGGGGACTCCTCCTCAATATATTAAATGAATCATATGTTCCTATCATAATGGAATGACGCGGGTTCGTTCGAATAACTCGTATTGTTCATCCGTCAATTTTTTAAATGATTCTGGGGGCAACGGTGGAGGATCCAATTCGTTTAGTATGTATTCTGCGAGTTGTATTCCTCGAACTGTTGGGAAATACGGAGTACTTGCCCCATAGCCATTTTTATCACGGACGCAAACTATGAACTTAGTAGCTTCCAGAATTAGAAAAGCGTTATCATATCTTCTCCGTTTTGTGTTCCAATCCGGCAAATACGCCTTTAAGAAACCATTACGTTCTCGAAAACGAATTACCTGCTGAAAGACATAGAGCACATCTCTATCCTGTAAATTTGTAGCCAAAAATGCTAATGTAGGTTCGTCATACTGAAACGTATCGGGCAGTAGCATATTTGGATGCAGGACCCTCCCTTCATTTGTTATGGTTCCTTATGAACCATTATACTCTATTACACCTCATTTTTCCATCATTTTATATGGTTCTTTATGAACCATATAAAACAGAAACCCATAAACATCAGGGTTTATATATGGTTCTTAAAGAACCAACACATATCAAAAAAAATAAGAAGCGGTCGCACCCATTTCTGGTGCGTCACTTCTTATTTTCTTCAGCAATCAGTCGTTCATATACGTACTTTTCGATAAACTCCTCCCGATCCGAGCTCTTCCCGAACATTCTCTTGAAAACTGAAGTTTGACTATCCCACAACTTTGCTGCTTCAAGCTTCAAGTTTCTGTACCGCTGCAAATTCTCTAAAGTATCTGTTCCACGTGATGATGCAATCTTAATTTGTTCTTCTAACCGAGATAGGTGACCTCCATCACCAAATAGCTCTTTTGTTGACCCTTCAATGTTTCCAACTAAGCCAGTCAAAGCTTCATGCTCTTTTTTTAAAGATTCAAATTCTTCCATTAGTCGAGCATGATTTTCATTTGCTGTCTCCAGTTCACCAAATAAATTTTCATGTTCATCCTTTAGATTACGGTAACTCTTATCAAGCGACTCATAGCGTTTTTCCATTCTCAACATTGCAGAAAATACTATATTCTTCAGAGTCTCCATGTCTTTAACTTGTGATAGTGAACCATTCGCTACTAGATCCATTACGTTTTCATCGGAGACTTTTGGAGCATTCATAATTAGTCCGGTAGCTAATGACTTTATATACTTTTGCTGATGGTTTAGAACAAAACGTAATATGGCAACAATTTTCGCTTGAACTATGTTGTATACAGTCCATACCCAGTTCCTACTTGGTTTGTCCAGGTTGAAATAAAATATTAGATTATCGTCATCCTTTTCGTTTAGCCACCATCTCACTCTATTCTCATTTATATATGACTTCCCTTCAATGGGATCATAAAGATAAGGATATTTACTGAGAATCTCTACAACATCCTTAGTACTGTAGAGTTTCGCCGAATCAAGCGACAAGATATCAGGTGATAATAGATCGTATTCCTTTGGAACATGATTATACAAGTTATCATTTTCGACGGCTTGTTTCAATTCAGAAACACGTCGTTCTTGGTCAGAAATAGCTTCATTTACTTCACCCATATCCAACACAATCTCTTTCCTATCATGTTCATTCACTTTTCATTCCTCCCTTTAAATGGCTTTACATGGATGATCACAATTAATAATCGCGCCAGCAAATTCATTTCACAATTATATATTAATCAGAGTTAGGAGTTGCTTGGCGCTGCTGGGTAAATACAACGGAAGAATTTCTATGACTAAATTTATGTTTGCTGTTATTGGATAAACGCAACGGATAAATTAATATATACCGATTGTTGTTTGCTTTTATTAGATAATTCCAAGTTAAAGATTGATATTATCAATTATACACTTGATGTTCATCGATAGTTTTTAATTAAAATTCAACTATTTTCGATTTATCATTGATGATCGTGGGTAATCTATATTTGATAGACTCTGATATACGCTTTGTCATTGCTGTTCATGGCTAATCTTGAATTTCTTATTAATTCGAGATTCTCAATCATGGCTTTTGCTAAATGTTAGAATAACACATAATGGCCATTACTGGGTAGTGGCCATTTATGAATAATCGAAGTTAATTTCTTGCAATAGTTAGTTGTGATAGGTAGGGAAGGGAGGAACAGTCGCATCAAATAAAGCCGCGGAGCGAAAGGAACGACATATTTTCCAGCCAACACTTGCTTGTCGACGGGACGGCGACCGGTCGATTCGATATCGGCGTGGGGAAAGTAGCGCTGACGTGCCGATTGCCGCGCGAGGATGGGCGCTTGGTGGCCGTCGAGAACGAACCAGCAATAGCGGAGAAGCTGCGGGCGAAGCTTGGCGCAAGGCGAACGTACGGATCGTCGAATGGAAACGCCGCTCGACATGCTTGGGCTTCCGCGAGGACCGTTCGGCGTCGTCGCGATCTTTCCTTTCGCCATTACGACAGGTTTTCGATCTTCTGCTCGCTACGCCTGCTTCCTCGTTCGAGTGGGGCGGTTCGTCGTAAAGCGGGGGGCGGGGGCTGCGGCGTACCGGTTCACCGATGACCCGGTGACGGACCCGCGCTTGTTGGGATGGCGCATGAGAGGTACGACCTGAAGATGACGCACACGATTTCGCGCGACAGCTTCGCGCCGCGGCCGCGCGTCGACACCGCCGTCCTGTGCGCTACGCGCAGGAAGCTTCCGCAAGTCCCCGACGGCGGCGCCGAATAGTTTTTGGCGCTGGCACGCACAGGCTAAGGGAGCCGAGGCTCCCGTTGTTCGAAGCGCTCGGCGACGTCTTTACGGCGCCTCAGCTGAAGGCGCTTTGCCGCGCGTTCGGAGTAGACCGGAACGCGGCGGACGGCAAGCAGGACGAGAAGCGGTGGGCAATCGCTTACGAGACGATGTGCCCGTAAACGGATCGTTCGGGTTGGCCGAGAGTGGGGAGTCCGAACGATGCTTCGCGGATAGAGAAAGAGAGGAGAGGAAAACTGCTTGCGGCGCTACCGTCGATCGCACTGCTTGTGCCCGTGTCGGGGGCGGAGTGGGCTGAAGCCGGTTCGACGATATCGGAATCGGTTGTCGTCGTTCGTTCGGCCGATCTTTACGCAACGCCTGAGAAAACCGGCCAGCCGCTCGGCGTCGTGTCTGGCTACGACGAGGAACGCTGGGAAGTCCATTTGCTGAATACGGTCGAGCTGTATAACACGTCCGCTGAGGGAGACGCCGTCGGGGCATGGATCGCTCCGCAAAAGCTGAAGGCGACCGGAACGATATTCGTTTCAGCCGAAAGATATCAATTCGACCCGTCGGTTCGCATCCTTAAGAGGCGAGTGTCTTCGAATCGACACGTGGCTCGGGGACAAATGGATTTATAAGCCGGCCTTTATGGAGAAGATGAACCGAAAGGAGCAGTCATACGCATTGAAGCTGACCGGAGAGGCGAAGGCGTATCCGCTCCCGCACGTCGAAGGTCCCGGAGAGACGATTCCGGCCGGCGTGGTGCATGTGACGGCAAGTGCTTGGGAAGGGCGCGACATGTGGTCGCCTCACTGGTACGAGATCGAATGGAACGGTGAGAAGCTTTGGTTCTGTTCGGAGACACGACACCTGGATTCAGTATCGGACGTTGAAGCAGCCGATCCGGCTTACGGAGGCGACGGACGTGTACGAGAAGCCGAGATATGGAATAGGTGGTGAGGAGCTTCCGCCCAGCACCTATGAAGTGATCGAAGCGACCGGACCGTGGGTGCATGTGAAGACGGCGGACGGTACGGAGTAGATCGATATGGAGAACGCGCTGTGCGGCAGAGGGAACGCGCCGTCTGGATCGAGGAGGACGTGAAGCTGTCGGAAAAGACGGAGTCGTATTACTATCCGCAGACATGAGACGTGTACCATGCGAAGGGTTCTTCTCGCCGCAGACGGCGAAGTCGTTCGAGCGGTGGACATCCGAGGACGGGAAAGTAAGGTACAATATCCAAGCGGCAGGCGGAGCCGAATGGGTGAACGAGGACGGCGTCGTCCCGGCGGACGCCGGCGAAAAGCAAGTAGCCGGGGGGGCGGGGCCGCCTCCGGCCCCTTGGCTTGAACTTACCAGTCCATCCCGCTCTGCTCGAGCAGTTGGGAAACAGGCCCAACTGGATGAACGAGGGTATCCGGAGTAACCTGGTCGACCTGCGAGACGGGGGCGAGAGGCGCAACAGAACTGACGGGCGAATTGGAGGCTATTAGAATGAGGGGGGGGAGGAGTAGACCTCATATGTGTGCTGCAGCTGAAATGAAAATGGTCGCAGCATGTGACTTGGGGTCAGCAACACAACGACCATACAATTAATTACATAGATTCGAGCCTAATATTTTGAATGTACCATACTTTTGCGGGAGGATTAGATTCTACATTTACTAACTCTACAAGTTCAAATAAAAATATTTTTTTTGTACCATTGGTTAAAGTGACTATGATCCTACAAGGTAGGGGAGAATAGTTAATACTAGGAATATCGATGATATACTTTTGCAATTCGCCCTTTTCCCATAATCGTACGAGCTGGTAGAAGTCGTTCTTTAAGTCCTTTGACTGAGAGACTAAATAGTTAGGTTCGAGAAATGAGACTGCTTGTTCTAATTCGCCGGCGTCTAAATTTGCAACAAACAATCGTATAACTTCTTCGGGTTTATTACCGACTGGTTCACCGACATACGGCTCATCGAGCAATGTATTATCAGAATTGAGTACAGGAGGAGAAGGGACTTGATTTTCTGTTGTTGAGGTCATACGGCCATATAAAAAAATACTTATAACCAGTAATACCCACAGCAGAACTCCGCAAACCGTCCAGCTTTTCCAAGAAATAATCTTCACCGCCCACTCGGTAAACTAATATATTTTAGAGGATTGTCATATTGTCCGTCTTTCAAAACACCAAAATGCAAATGAATTCCCGTCGACCTTCCTGTGCTTCCCATGATACCAATGACCGTACCAGCTTTAATTTGTTTCCTTACAGATATACCGCTTTCGATACTCTTAAGATGACCGTAGACAGTTGTAACTCCGCTATCGTGTCGAATATATACAGCATTTCCGTATCCACTAACTTCACCTGCCACGGTAACCTCACCATCCGCCACGGCAAAGATTGGCTGGGGGCGGTCATCCATTTTACCGTCAACGATCGGTCTGCCAATATCGAGCCCGTTGTGGAAATCAATCTGGCCAGTAAAGGGGTCAACTCTTTTATAGAATCCAGAAGTTATTCGAGTCGAGATGGTCGGCCAGATCCAATTCCCCGATCCTGTCGAAGGATGATCACCCCACCAATCGTCCCCTCCAGTAATGGAACCATAGATTCCTTCATATCCGTCTAAATAATTGGCTTTGTTTACCCGGACTGTGTCTACTAACAATTTAAAATCTTGATGCGTGAATTTTAATCTTTTGAGAGTGTTATCGAACTTGGAAAAATCAGTCTCGGAGATTCGATTGTCTAAAACCCATACGGTTGATTCCGATGTATCATCGCCTGACGAACTCGATGAGAACTCCTGACGATATGTAAAGGTTTCGATCCTATTCCACGCATGTGCTTTTGTAATCAATTGTTTATCCACGTCCCAACTTGACTCAGAAACTTCCTCCCTCGGTTCATTCTCACCTTCCACATAGGTTCTCGTAACTGTGCGAGTATAATAATGGTCGGTGAAAGTCTCCATTTCAATATCAGGTTTTAGACTACTGATAAGTTTATTCGGATCTATTTCCCATAGTTTTTTCTTTTCTTTTAGTATTCTCTGGTTATCAATAAATTGAACTAGCATTTGTGGAGGCCGATATTCTGCATATTCCGAAGAGTTCATAATTGCAGCCTCATATTCGGCTCTCAATTGATCTGGCGTTTTGGGGGAGCCACTTTTGCTAGAAAACCATCCGAAAAACGGAAATACGTACATCAAAGCTCCCCCGACAAATACGATAATCAAAAGTATCAAAAAACCTTTTAGACCGAACGCGCCGGCAACAGCCAATAACATCTTACCAACCAGCGCGATACCTTTTCCAATTGCGATAAGCGCCTTTTTCCCAAGTTTAATTAATAATTTTCGAATCTGCTTCTTTGCATAGTTTTTTGCCAATGCTTTGGCTTTATTGGTGACCGCAGAACTCATACGATATCACCAGTAAAGTCCTTAGAGGCAACTGATTTCTTCCTCCGGATGTCAACGTGATTCATCGGATTCCGCTCGATAAAGCTCATTGGATTAATAGTTTTGCCATCATATTTAACGTTATTTCCTTCAGAGTCGAAGGAGAATGCAGGCTTTTCCTCCTCGACATCTCTTCCGGCAATTGTCTTAATCGTAGTTGCAGGTTTAAGTCTAAAAATGCCATCTTGCTTGCTAACATGGTATTCTTTTATTGCTTGCTGTCCTTTTGCTAATGAAATGTTACCTCTGCCAACGTTTGAAATTCGCTCGTATTCACCATTCTCTGCTTTTCGTGCAAGCCAGGAACCGTCTTGTGTTTCGACCGTATAAATTTGTTCTCCTTCAGCAAACGACCCTGCAGAACTTGTTATGCCACTAAATTTACTTGTCGCAAAATCAGCCCCTAGATCATAGCCGCCGCGGCCAAACATCATCGCCCCAACAACGCCGCCTGCTTGTTCAGCTGCAGCTCGACGATAAATTGGATCATTGGTGAATTGTTTAGAAGAAACAACGGTTCGACCGGCACCGACAATTCCGCTTGCAACACCAACCATTTTTCTTTGAAAAGGTTTGAGCTCTTTGCCATCGTTTTCTAAATCAGTAATCATTGTTTGGTATGAGTCCTTAGTTTTGTTCATCCATCGACTGCCAAGTCCATAAGCACCCGATCCCATTCGAAAACCGGCCGAGTCCCCAACCGAGGCAAACCCCTCAGCGAATGCGGTTTGTCCCATCACACCAAGCCCGACGCCAGCGGAAGAACCCGACATCCGCATGAAACCTCTGCCAAATCCAGAAGCAATCGTGGCGAACCCCTGTAAACGAGCTTGATGAGCGGACCTCGCAGGAGACATAGAATAGGATCCTTCTGTACGAGGTCGATAATTTACAGCCCCGCCATACTGTTCCCGTGGTCTAACATGTCCTTCGTCCCCTCCCGATGTATTTGCATATCCGCCAGCGTTTCGGGAACGGATCATGGAGCTGCCTTCCCGGATGCCCGAACTAATGTCCTTGTATGCTCGTGCAGCATGGAATATTGCCCCAGCCCCCGCTAAAGTGCCAGCAGTTGCAATCATTCCAGCATTTTGACTCGTTGCGCCAAGAGCAAATCGTATTGACTCTGAAATGGGAATGAACATGGCCAGAGCCATTATTAATTGCAACCAGCTGATATCCTTGCTTTTGAATAACCAGAAGAACAACCAAAACAATGCCGCATGAATGAACTGAGACATGATTTGTGCCCAAAGTTCCTTCATGCAATGACCAGTAATTCCTTTTAACATCGGGAAAAACATGGTTCCTATCCATATGGGGGAAAGAATAATGAGTGCTGAGATCATTAGTAATCTCTGCATGTAAAAGGCTTCGAACCAAATCGAAATCCCGATACTAAAAAAGTTCACGATTAATTTTTTCAGGCCGTTCATCTCTTTTGCCAAATCACTAACCGTTATCCTTTCGCCGGCTCCAGTTACATTGCCTATGAGATCAGCACCGTAATCCGATAAATTTAAGGGCATTCGAATATCGCGATCGAGAAGGGAGACACCCATTGCGTTCAGTTGAAAAAACAGACCTACAATTGTGAAAAAATTCATGAAAAGCAGAAGGGCGGTGGTGGTTCGTATTCCAACATCGATCACATTTACTTTTAAAGTTGATGATAATGGTGACAGCGAATACTGGACAAACAATTTAACCAGGGCGGCAACAAAGAAACTACCGACGAAGATGCTGAAGATTGTATACCCGCGAAAAATAGCATTATTGAATTCTTCCTTCTCATACAGTCCCCAGTATTTTGCCTTACAGTTATCGCCATTGTTGTCACAAGACAAATGTTCTTGGAACACATGTTTGGCTGGCTCACTGATTCCCAAAAAGGGGGAGAGGATATTATCAAAAAGAGTTACAAAAATGTCCACGTACCACGGGTCATCTTCATCATTTGCTGCTAGTGCCACTGATGGGGTGAAAATCGAAAAGACAATGACGACCAGGAAAATTACTGCCAGCTTTTTTCTGTTCTTCATAGGTTTCACCCCTTAGCCGGCTTCTCGTTCAGGGTACAAGCCGTTTCTGGCTAAGTACTCGGGATCCGTATCAATAAATTTCCGTATTTCATCCGATACCGTAACTTTTATGAAAGCACTGGATCCTCCGACCCTAAGAATACCTTCGCCTCTGCTCTCATCTTCTTCCGATTCTGGAGGTCGTCTACATATAATCTCGAGCTCACCTTCAGAGAAATTAAAGATGGACTTAAGCTTTTCTTTTTCTTCCTTCGAAATGGAGCCAATTCGTAGAAACAGGCCACTAGTTGCATTTTTGACGACAGCAACGCCGTCCTCATCGTCAAGGAATGGAGCTAAATCCTGAGTAATAATATCGATGCCGCCGTTATATTTCCGACTGCGGCGAGCAAGCTCCTCTACAAACTGCATTCCGCCAGGAACTCTTTTCAATCGCCAGCCTTCCTCAGCTTTAATCCTTTTGCGATATCTTCTCAGAGATGGACGCTTAATAAAATATTCCCAGCCAAGCATCATGATCGTGTGCATGACCAGTTCATAAATATCAGAGCCTTCAACACTTTTAATATTGAAGTTGACCCACGGAATACTGTCGAAAATATCATCGACGTTTCTATCTTTCCCAAACGAAGTTTGTCCATCAAATAGTTTGCCGTCGGGTTTATCTCTCAAATACCCTCGGAGCACTTTTAACAAGCGTTTTGCGTCAGAATCTGTAATCTCTCCAAAGGTTAAGGTATCCAAGTTATAATCGCTCGTGCAATTGATAAGAATTTGCATATAAATATCCGTTAACGTAAACTCCGGTTTCCGGACTCGCTTATATTGAATTTCACCATTCGGAAGTCGAACGGGAGTTTTTTCTTTTTCATATAGGGACTCAGGATCTTCGGTAATCCCTTTTTTAGTTATGACGTCCGAGATTGCCTGTTTCAAAATTGCCTTTTCTTCAGCCAATAAGCCGTCCAGTCCTTCTGATTTGCCCATTAGCTTATCGTAGAATTTAATTAACTGACCTTGCTTTGTTCCAATCGGAACGACTACTTTCGTTATTCTCCGTCCATCTTTCAGCGTTACGTCAATTTCTTCTTCCGTCATGGCGCAAACATTCAGGCAAACATCTCCGCCTTCTCGGACCTCGACCTCAGCTCCCCCCATTAGAACGCAAATCGGGCCCATTTCTCCGTCCGGATCGATACTGAATATTTTTTGTCCAAGCAGGCGCTGACAGCTTGAAATATATTTATTTGCGAAAGATTTACCAGACCCTGAAGCCCCTACTATCAAGCTTGAGTAATTATCCAGATAGGGAGCGAAAACGTTTAGGAATTCCATCGTAAATGTGTGTTGATTAACACCCAAAGGCACGCCGCCCGAAAAAGGAATCCTGGAAGAATAAAATGGACTTGCTGCTACGATGGCGGTTCTATCAAAAAATCGGCGGTCAACAGAATCCGTTAGCCGGTTATTGCCAATCGGAAGGGATGATAACCAGCCGTCGCGCTGACGATTGTATAATGTCCTCAGATTGTGGTCATTTCCAATTAAATCGTCTTGAATCAACATGCCGATCTGGTCCAACGTTTTTTCATCTGGAGCGAATATGGTAAGGACCAGTGTTCCTAGAAGTCCATCATTATAACCATCTGAAATTTCCTCAAGCAATCGATGGGCATTGTCCATCGATTTTTCGGCTTCACGAGCTTCGATGTCATTCCCGCTTCGACGCATTTGAATCAGGCGCGCACCCTCGTCCGTTGAAGCCTGCTTATACTTCTTTATGGCTTGACTTTTGGTTAATTTGGTATGATAAAACGTTACATTAAGAGCTCCGGCGCGGTAAAGGGAATCGAGAGCCCCTGTAATGAGATTGGTATCACCAAAGTCCAAAATAAAGGACCGAAAACAATATTCCGATCCCCCGCGGTCGCATTGGTAGCCACGATCCTTAGGATGTCGAGGAATATGATGTCCGTTCAAGCCGATTACATCGAGCAGTTCAAGGCGTTTAACATCAAAATCTTTATCTTCATCTGGCAAAGTAGAAAGATCCAATGCATTATTGCCTTGGGTATTTTTATTGCTTTTAAAACTAAGTAGTTTTTTCAGAATCTTCATTGGTCTCCTCCTCTAAGTACCGGTACGAATTTCTTGAGTAATCGCTATTCACAAAAGGGGAGAGGATGCCTTCTTTCTCCATAAGTGTTCGAAAATGTTGCAGACTTCCGTTTTGTTTATTGAGAGCAAAGTAGATGGCTTCATACAGATCAACTTCGGAACATATCTTGCAACGTCCGCCCATTCGTTTGTAATTCATACGAATGTTCCCCGCGAGTCGACCAAACTCATTTCGAGCTTTCAGAACAATCGATTGTTCGTCCAGTCCGTTTAAATGTTTATCCGAATATTTTAAAGGGACGATAAAGTAACGTTGGTAATCAAACTCATCGACGGTTTGCTGCCATTGCCGCATAAACGGAAAAAATATCCCTTGTGCAAATCGTTGGGATGTTGGATCAAGATCAGGAAATGCCTCTTCATACGGTTTTAGCTGATCGCCCAAATCAATCGGACGGGAAGAAATATGAGTTGCCGTACCTACTTCACGTCCAGGGCCAAGTGTCAAAGAAGCGATAAGATGTTCATAGGCATTATCCGTTTCCTGCTGCTCAGCAAATGAACGAAGTAAATAATTGATAGGCTCGCACTTTACCGCTCCGACGAAAGTCCGGACTCCTTTTTTATCCTCCTTCAACTCAATGAGGTCACCGTGGAAAGCCTTGATACCAAGTAGTTCCTTCAGTGTGATTTTCAATTCAATGTCTGGTTTTTTATCATCGACAGTCTCTTTTTTCTTCTTTTTTTTATCACCATATTTTACAAGCCAGGGAAGGAGAGGCTTATCAAAAATCATGCAGTACAACATCCAACCAACAAAGCCTAACCCGATGTACATGAAAATATCCCAAATCCATTGTTGATTCATTAACGTTTCCTCCAGACGCCTGCTTGTGTGGAGTTATGGCGAAAATAATAGAAAAGGTGACGGTCCATGTAGTAGCCCGTCTGCGGATTTTTAATCAGCGCAAAATAGAGAAACGGCGACCAAATAGGGAGTAATACAAAGATCAAGATTATCATTCCGAAAAAACCCAAACTATCACTGTAAAGGGTCTGCAGTAGTTGAACATAGACGATACCGGCCACTGCTATATAAGCTACTTGGCGATAGGAGAGATTCTTAACCGTTTTCCTTTCTTTTTCCGTATCAAATGGCATTATGGCCTTCACTATATCGCCCTCCTTAATTAAATACCCCCCTCCAAAATGGTGGGGGGCAAGTAGCTGCGACTACAGGTGATAAGTAATATTTGATGATCCTGACGGCGTAATGTACGGCACAGAAACGTCGGATGCAGATTTTTGCGAATCTTGGATAATCCAGTTGGCGAGAGCCG
This sequence comes from Paenibacillus sp. GYB003, assembly GCF_036577625.1. Classification (NCBI taxonomy): domain Bacteria; kingdom Bacillati; phylum Bacillota; class Bacilli; order Caryophanales; family Paenibacillaceae; genus Paenibacillus; species Paenibacillus sp. GYB003. The sequence continues at coordinate 104,497 of NZ_JARBDC010000038.1, forward strand.
GTGCTTTTGCGATTCCATAAATCGAAATCCCTGCACAAACGACAGCACTTATTCCGATTGCTCGCTTCGAAGCGTTCCCAAGGCTCATCCCGACGATAATGAAGCCGATTATTATGCACGCGACTACGATTAATGCACCAATGATTCGTATCTTCCAGATAAGACTTTCAATGGTGTCGTTGATATCCTCGACGGTTCCGGTGCCGTTATCACCGCCGATAGTCGGTATTGTTTGGTTATCTGCGTATGCCGCGTTTGTAAAAGCGAAGAAAAGTAGAAGAGCGACCGATACACCGATGATCGCCGGCATTACGCGATTAATTGGGCGAATAAGATTCATGTTTGTCTCCTTTCCGATTAACTCACATATTTGAGAAGTAGCGTTCACAAATGATTCATACGATTTTAACCCCCTTCTTAGCGAAAACAAAAAGACGCAAATAGAACCCCGTTAGGGTTTTATTTGCGTCCTTCGCGATCAAACGTATTAATTTCTATCCATATTCTACATGATTAGCTCCGCGCTTGACAAGCATCAAATATCACCGCTTTACATATCTTGGAGTTTGATTTATGATTATGAGAAAGTAAGGAAAAGTAAGGAGGTTTCAGATGCGATACTTAATTGGTGTTGTAATTGCAGCTTTTATTGTTTCCGCATATATGTTCATCCCTGAAATAAATGAGTGGCTTATTACTATTGGGCTTTTCGAGGATAAAGAATCTTATCGCGAACCGATCTGGATATATTTCTACATGGTCATTTTTATTACAGTCGCATTAGCCGCATTTATCGGCGTCGGCATATTCGCAGGAATTGCAGTTTACGGAAGTTCGTGGAAGAGGGCCGTAGAGCGGGCGAAAAGGAAATCGAAAGCTGCATATGGCGTAACGTTTTTATATTACTTGTTCCTAGACAAAAAATACTATTCCAATTTTGGTCAGGATATTCGGAGTTACCCAATGAGAGTCGTAGAGCATTACGAAAAAATGAACAATATAACAGGTTATGCGGATTCGGCAAATAAAAACCAGTACGTTCTTGATCATTATGAAGAATATCGCACGAGACTTGGATGGCCACACATTTCGATGGATCATCATTTATGAAATGAATTCGCGAAGGAGTGAAAAAAATTGCCGAATGAAAAAGGGTGGCTGACGAAAGAGGAAGCTTATGCTACTGGTTTGCCGATATTTATGAAGACGAACAGCATGAAACCGGGACATTGGACACATAAACCGTACGGTCACGCAGTGCTTTTGACTAAGACTCGCTGCGAACAACTTAAAATGCCTACGATACGAGATGGGAGAGAGGCTCCGTCTGCATATCGGTATGCGCAAGGTGCGGCTAGTAGATACCGTTACGTGCCGCTGTACGATCGGACAAGCTTCTTTGAGTCAGGGGAGTTGCCGTACAGCATATTGCAAGATGACGAGATTATGGGTAATCGATAGTTCTATCGCACGACAATAACTGGATATTTTAAACACTTGTATCCACTATACACAAAAAGGACGCTTTGGACGTAAATCAAGCGTCCTTTTGTTATAACTGACGCAGCCTTCCCACGAACTAATGCTATTCCTTCCGATATATCTCAATCCGTAACTCGAGTTCCTGTTCCTCTAATTCAAGATTGCCAATAATCGCTCTGAGTCGTTTCATAATACGGTCAGGGGTACCAGACTCGTTGAATCTCATAATTGGGAAAGAAGATTTGTCCGAGATTGTGGTAGCCATCTGTGTAGTTGCCAAAGACGTTTCGCGCTGGGCTACGACCGCCGAAGAGTCTTCAATTACTTGATATTCGGCATCTATGACCTCTAGGTCCGGAGTGATCCTCTTCCTACTTTGTTCCGGCCTCTGCTCCGAATGGATTTCGCGTGATCCAGCAAGACCAAGAGCCTTTAAGTGGTAATAGAAATTTCCGACCGTAACTCCCCAAGTCTCACGAATCGTGTGGTCTGATGTTATGGTGCGCCAGAACTTTAGCAGTTCCCGACGAAGGTCTTTGTTTAGGTTTTTCCAATCTGTAAATGATAGGAGAGCCCCTTTATTTGAGTGAAAGAACTGTTGATCTTTCTCGCTTAGGTTCATGCACCGGTCTCCTCGTTGGAATCTATATTCTCGAACAAATCACCGCAGCAAGTTTCGCAAAGGTATATTCTTTTGAATGGTACCAAGTCGACCGCTGACCCACAAGCCGCGCAAGTCTTCTCGAGCTTCTCGACTATAACCCAATCGCCTTCAGTGTAAATTTCAAGATCGGATTTATGTCCGATTCCCAGTGTTCGCCGAAGTTCAGTTGGAATTACTACACGGCCTAGATCGTCTATTCTACGAACTATGCCGGTAGGCTTGATCGTCCGACGTTTACCATGTATTTGGGTTGGATTTCTCAAACGCTCAATTTCGCGCAGCACAGCTTCCCTATCACGAACACGTTCAATTGATGAAAGGGACTGTTCCATGATTGCAAGGAGAAGTACTTTTAGCGACTCAAAATTTCGGGGGAGTCTTGTCGAACTATCCAAGTTTGTCCAGTCCTCCTAGAAAAGTTTGATTACTTTTTCCATTATACCAAAAAAATGAAAGGGTCTATTGTACTATTTTCGTGACAGCGTCATAGGTGCATGACCAAGACATTGACTACCGTCTATTAAAGCTTGTGTGAGCTGCTGAACATCTTATTATAGTGAGCAAGGTATGCTTACGAAATCGATCGGTGAAGCGCACTGGCGGCGATTGGGAGGGGTCCTTCGAACTGATGGGTCCGAAGATTCTGCAGCTCGTTTCCGACTACGTGCAATAGAGAACGTACAACCATTTGCTCCACTAGAAAGACTAGTGCCTGTTTCACGGCGGCGACATGTCGGGCGGGGCGTGGGCAGCGCCAACGATTGGCCGGAATGTTTCAACCAAGTACTCAACTGAGAAGGCTAGTCTAACCGCGCGCCGGCGGACGGAAGTTGCCCAAGGGAGAACCGTCGCCAGTCCGTTGATACCGGTATGTGCGGAACACGGCGGTTTGTTGGAAAGGGGTTGGATGGATCTGAAGTGGGGCGAAGAACGTACGGAAAAAGCCGCCGAAAGTAGGAGGGCGGCGACTGAATATCCGGATAAATCGGAGTTGATCAACCTGGAGCATCCTCACTTAAAGCGGCTGCTGGGATCCATGCTGTGCGAGCATCTAAGGGAGGAGGCATTAACAGGAATCAGAAGGACGCACGGGGTAGGGGGGGACTTAAATGACGGCTGGTTACGGAGAATCTCACCCCAGGGGGGGGTAGCTGCAACTGTACGTTCTGGCGGTGCTGGTTTTTCAGCTAATGCGGTTCTGACCCAATCGGAACGGCATCGGACATGGTGAAATCGGCATGATGATGGGCGTATACTTCTTCGTCCTCGTCCTGGCCTACAAACAAGTTTGCCAACTTATCGAACTCGCAGTTCTGGAACGACGAGTTTTGAAATATAATACTCATAACTTATCAATTCTGTAGGGTATTAACTCTACAGCCCGATCCCTTATCTTTTTGCCACTGAAGATAGGGGATCGAGTTTGTATAATAACTATTTTTATTGGCCATGGTCTTGCGCCGAGACTCCTGTAGAAGCCCAACAGCTTGCAAAGCGGGAAGGAACCGGAAGCGCACCGTTCCGAAACCGGCTGGTTGCTGAACTGCTGACGCACCAGTCAGAGTTCTTTTTGCCGGACGTGAAAAAGTCCCGAAATAAAGTGGCTTTATAAAAAAGAAACCAATAGTCAGTCCCGCCGATAGGGGGAATTGCTTTTAAATATATTGCCGGCCAAACGCAAGAGGCGTTGGAAAGAGGCAGGCAGCCTGATCAATATGAACGGATATGGCAGTTGGCGAAGGGAAGGGGGGAGGCTTTTGTCACGCCATTCCCCAAATGCTGAAAAACTAAGGAAAAAGGAGATCGTCCTAAAACTGTCCTAGCAAGTTCTTAGGAACGAAATAGGAAAAATCGCCCAAAATGGGATTTGTCATATTCTGACGATTGATTCAAAATGGAAATCAAGAGAGGGGCGATGGCGATGGAAGAGCGTAAGGAGGTTATCAACTTGATTCCTACGGTTGAGCGGAAGATCGTAAAGGGCGAAGGATACTCCGAGTACGGGGATGCCTGGATGCATCCCGAGGTAGCAAAGGAATCGACAGATGCTCCGCATACTTGACAATCGCATCGATCCGGATGGTTCCGCTCAAGCCGGAAGCACCCAACAGCTCATACTTGTCGGTGGTAAGTACCAACTCCTTGGTACCGGTTGAATTGGCCAGCACAAGCTTAAAGTCGTTTCTCAAGTGACGATGGCGTTGCTAAGGGCTGAGGGAATAATCGTTCGTAAGGACAGATTGTCTGTATTGGTTCTTGTCATTTATGACATCAAGTTCTTGTCATCCGACATCATTAGACAAATGTCTAATGATACAAACATGTACCCATAAGATGCGAAAGCTAGGATGTGAGCAGTCAGCTCCTAGTGCAACTGCAGCTCGCCGGGGGATCCGCTTCACTCCCGGCCGCCGGGTCTTCCGAATGCAATTAACAGTATTTGTTGAACTAACGGGCAGTTATGTTTAATAGGTCGTTTGGAATCTCTGAGATTATAAAATAGCAATTGATAAGAAATGATCACATATGTTAAATGCTACAATATGAGGAGTACTGCACATAAAAGGAGGAATTATAGTGGCAACCCTGAATCATATACCGGTTGTTAAAGCAGAAATGCTTATTAGAAAACCGGTTGAAGAGGTTTTTGAGGCTTTTATCGACCCGGCAATTACTACAAAATTCTGGTTCACAAAAAGCAGTGGAAGATTAGAAGTGGGAAGTCATGTCCGGTGGGATTGGGAGATGTACGGTGTTTCGGATGATGTTCATGTAAAAGAAATCGAGAAAAACATGCGAATTCGAATCGAATGGTCGGACAGCACCCAGGTCGAGTGGATATTTACTCCCCGAACAAATAACGAAACCTTTGTTACGATTACAAGCTCAGGGTATACAGGAAATGGAGATGATATCGTAAATCGAGCCATTGACGATATGGGAGGATACACGATTGTGCTCTGCGGGCTAAAGGCGTTTCTTGAACATAACATAGTCTTGAATCTTGTAGCGGACAAGGCTCCTGACGCCCACGTTAAACATTAGGAATATGTATCGCTTAATGTTTCAGGCAAGTGTTACAACGAGGCTAGCAATTGACGCATAGTTATTGCACTCCCATGAAAATTAAATCCGCTAAAACCTCAAAAAGACAATAAAAAAATAGACCTAGCCGAATGATTTTTTAAAAAAGGCTGTGCCTGAGAAGAGTTATGTAATTAAAAGTACCAAAGACCTTTCAAGGCTGAACATAAAAATGAGGCTGGTGCAACAACCAGAGTAGGATTAATCTCCCATGAGTGCTTCCCGAAAGGGAGCGACAATCTGTGATGCACCGTGGTCGTTGGAGTCAGACTAACGGATGGGCTCTATGGCACCATAGTTCATCGACCTTCCTCTCCCAGCCATAGTAGCAGTATTGACGGATTCTAACCATTTTCATCATCTGTGGTGCGGCGCTTGCGCTGCATGGATGGCTAACGGGAAACTATAGTTGAATGAACGTCAAGGGCGAGGCTGCCGGTTTAATCGGTGGCCTCATATCGTTAACAGGGCAAGATAGTTTTATTGGAAGGGGCGCCGCGCAGCGCCTCTATCGCATGAATTTATACAATCTTCAGTAAGGGAAGCCCGACATTAAAGACTAAACCCATCCGTTTCTAGTTGAAACTAGAGCTAAAGACAACGGGAGGGTGAATTTATGAAATTGACTGAATTATGGGTTTTGTATGATGCTGACAAGCGTATTCAGGGATTCAGTACCCACACTTTAAATGCGTACGCGTTGCAGCTAAAGATGTTGATCGCTGGTCTCGGTGATCTTGAAATTGAAGCGATCACATTAGATTTGCTTAAAGGCTACTTGTCCAAGCAATCGGACCGGCTAAAACCGAGCAGCTTAGGACATCGGATTCGTTTCGTAAGATCCCTTTTTCGGTTTGCATTTGAGGAAGGCCACAATTCACGGAATCCGGCTCTAAAGCTGAGAGAGCCAAAAACAGATAAGCGCATTCCAAAATTCTTGATTGAAGAAGATGTTATTCTTCTGAAAATTTCTTGTGAATCTCCACGGGAGTATGCAATGCTTGAATTTCTTTATAGCACGGGTTGCCGTGTTGGCGAAGTGCAGAAACTAGATATTGAAGACATCAACTTGGAAAACTGTTCAGCCATTGTGAATGGAAAAGGGGCAAAACAAAGGGAGATCTATTTTACGACTGAATGTAAAATATGGATAAAAAGATATTTGGAGAGCCGTGATGATTCATGTAAAGCCCTATTTGTTACGGAAACTCAGCCTGCTCGCCGTATGTCGATACCTACGATTCGTCACTCATTAAAGAAGTTGGCAAGCCGAAGTAATGTTGCTGTTAACGTCTATCCGCATCGTTTTCGTCACACTTACGCTTGTCAATTACTAGATAACGGTGCACCGCTGGAGTTTATTCAGGGAATGCTTGGGCACGAAAAAGCATCCACCACACAGATCTATGCTCAGCTTCGTGGAGAACGGCGTAGAGAATTGTACCGGCGGTATTTTTAGGCGTTAGTACTTATCACTAACTATTGGGTCATCAGAAATCGTCAGGATTGCTTTTGCTTAGAGTAAGAAAAAACGCTAAGCCGATCCCTTCCGAAGGCTTAGCGTATATTTTCGTTAAAATGTTGGCGGGACCCCTATTTCTTCCAGGCTAACGCCGGTCTGAAATCTCGCTTCCCGTTAGTGTTCGAGTTCAAGGACTACACTGTAGACGAAATGCTTCAGATTTTCCGTCTTATGTCCAGCGGTTTGAATGTAGATCCGCGCAGCGAAGAAGTCATTCGCCCCATTCTGGCCAGCGCTGAAGGCGTTCGGGAAGCCGGTAATGGCCGGTTCGTCCGTAACTTGTTGGAAGGCGCTATGCGAAATCAAGCTGTCCGGCTTCAAAGGTTGGCTGATCCTACGCCGGATGACCTTATCACGCTGCTGCCGGAAGATTTTAAATACGCTTTCGTCATGAAAATATCCGGTTCTTCCCCGGAAGCGAAGCGCGTCTTCAAAATCGTCTCATAATCGGTCGTAATCTGGGCGTCAATGACGACATTCGGGTTATCCTTCATGTAATCGGCGGCCATGGCCTTCACTTTATCCGTAATCTCAACCTTGAACTGCAGCAATTTAAGCGTGACCTTCCCGCCGCCCGCGTTCCCGCCGCCGCCGGCTCCGGCATTCGTGTCCCCGCCGGCTCCCTGGTTCGCCGTTCCTCCCGCGCATCCCGCCAGGACGGCTGTCAGGAGCGCGATGACGCTGAGCATTGAAATCCATCTTCTCATCATCTATATCCCCCTTGGCTCATTTTCCTTATCGCTCCTATTGTAACCAGGGGGACGAATATGATGCGTGGAATCGCTGTGCCGCAGGACGGCAGGGGGAGAGGGCTCCCCCGTCTTCAGATCACCGGATACTCCTGCACGTACCGCGGCTCGACGTAATAGGGCGGCCGCGGCCCGATCAGCGGCAGCTGCAGCGGAACCGGATCGTCGTTATAGCACACCTGCACCTTCTTCTCCGAGCGCTTCAGAAGCAGCAGCTTCACTTCCGGATTGTAATAATACGTCATCTCGGCACCTCCATGCGGAATCTTCAATATTTCCCCCAATATATTCACAGCAGCCCGGCCATGGAACCAGGCACGGCGGATGCCTATGCGACATACGCTGAAGGAAAAGAGTCTACGAGGAGGTACTTATGACCTATCCGATGTATCCCCACTACGGGAAAATTACACAGGTGCAAGAAATTCCGATCACAGTTCCGGAGCAGCGGCAATATCGGCAGCCCGGCGAAGAGAAGTATATGGTTCCCCGTCCGATCGTGGAGAACCCCGAGTATCGAGGCAGCGGGAAGCTGGAAGGGAAGGCCGCGCTCATTACGGGCGGGGACAGCGGCATCGGCGCCGCAGTGGCCATCGCCTTCGCGAAGGAGGGGGCGGACGTTGCCATCGCCTATCTCGATGAGCATGAAGACGCTCATCGCACGAAGGCAAGAGTCGAAGCGCACGGGCGCCGCTGCTTACTGCTCCCCGGGGATTTGCGGGAGAAAGCCCAGTGCGCGGCCATCGTGGAAGAAACCGTTCGGGCATACGGGAGGCTGGACATCCTGTGCAATCATGTCGGCATCCAGTTTCAGCAGCTGAGCCTGCTCGATATTACGGACGAACAATTCGACGACACCTTCAAGGTGAACATCTACTCTCACTTCTACACCACCCGAGCCGCACTGCCCTATCTTAAGGCGGGCAGCTCTATCATTAACACCGCATCGGTCGTCGCCTATTACGGCCATGATCAGCTCATGGACTACAGCGCGACGAAGGCGGCCAACGTCGGCTTCACCCGCGCGCTGGCGAGAAATCTCGTCGGCAAGGGCATCCGGGTCAACGCCGTCGCGCCGGGACGCGTCTGGACGCCGCTCATCCCGTCCAGCTTCTCCGCCGACCAAGTCGCGCTGCCGGACAATCTGATGCAGCGGCAGGGCCAGCCCTTCGAGCTCGCGCCGACTTACGTCTATCTCGCGTCCGACGACTCCCGCTTCGTCACGGGCCAGACGCTGCACGTCAACGGCGGTCAAGTGATGCAATCATGAACTTGGAAGAATAGCAGGGACTTGCGGCTCGATATCGAATTATTCCAATACATTCTTTATTCAACCCTTAAAGGAGTCCAACATGGAGCCAGCATTCCATCTCCGCAGCTTCATCGGCACGTTCGATGAACATTGGCATGACGATCCGATGCATCGGAATACGACCCTCGAGATCGAGATTATCCTCGAGGGGCGGGGCCGCTTCGAATGGGAGGACCGCAGCGTACAGGTGGAGACCGGACACGTGGTCATTATTCCGCCTGGCATTCCCCACCGCTTCGATGCGGTAACCAATATTCGGTTCGGCGTCATTCACCTCCAGCATATGCCGAGCTCGCTGCAAGACGTCGCCAATCAGCTTGGCGCCGCCCTGCAGCGGCCGACCATATCAGCGCTGTCGCGGATGGACCGCGACCGCTTCGAGCTCTTGTTTCGGGAACTGCTGCGCGTGCAGTCCTCCACATTGAAGGACCGGCAGCGCAGCACCGCTGTATGGGGCCGAGATGCTGCTGCTCTTCTTGTACGAGCATTCCCAAGCGGATCTGGCGGCCATAACGATTACGAAGGCGGCGGACTACCTGCGGGAGCACCTGCATCTGAACGTAAAGATGTCCGACGTCGCCAAGCTGACGGGCATGACCGTCGCGGGCTTCCGCCGTACCTTCGAGAAAATTTACGGCATCAGTCCGAAGCAGTATCAGCAGCGCTGCCGCATGCAGGAGGCGAAGTGGCTCCTAAGCGCCACCGATAAAGATATGAATGAGATTGCCGAGCGGCTCGGCTTCAATCGGTTGCATTCCTTCTCGCTATGGTTTAAATCCGTCGAAGGACTGTCTCCCTCCTTGTGGCGCAAACGGCAGAAGATGAGGCGGGACGAGCCTCATTGATGCCGCGAGCCTTTTTGCGTAAATACCGGTCTCTTTTCCATAAATACTTTCTTCAGCTCATCCACTATCCTTGATCTTGACAGATAAGGTAAGTAAAGGGAGGGAACAAACCATGCAACTATACACATTACTACCTGCGTTTTGTGGTTTCCTGATGGGTGTCGGCGCAACAATGTTCGTTTACACGTTAAAGGCAAGGGGGAAACAAGGTTGAGAATCTTAACATGTGTTATAGCTTACTTCACCATCACGCTTTATCTGAAGGCGTTGCTGTACGGCGCAATGATTATCGAATCGATCATTACCCATGAAAGCACTCATGCCAGCTTCTTTCCTTTCTGGGACATTTTCTGGGCGGCGCTGTGGGGCGGCTTGCTTTACGGCAAGATCAAGGAAGCTCCGATTCTGAAACCGGCCTTTCTCATGGCCGTCATTATGTCCTTCGGCTTCCATTACACGCTTGCCTTCATGGGGCTTGGCCTTTCATCTGGAAGCAAGACCGTTGTAGCGCTTTGCGCGGTAATCGGCGTGATCGGGCTTCTCGCAACCAGGGCAGCAATGTTCATTCACTTTAGACGCAACCCGATTCAAGCACATAGCTAATTCAAGGAGCCGGTCGGGATCTTCCTACCGGCTCCTTTCAACAGGAGGGGATCGACATGGAAATCAACCGTAACTTCTTTCGTCCGGAAGGCGCAGAAGTGAAAGCGTCCAGTACGCCGCTAGATCGGATCTATCGGGCTTACAATGCCGATTCGATCATTGAGGCCCCTATCGTGCAAGTGCAGCTCTACGGCGGCGCTGCGGCTTGGAAAATCGATCTGGAAGGCATACCCGGATACGTCCCGTTCGAGAGATCTGGATTGCAGCATGAAAACCAGCTGAAGCAGCTTGTTGGCCAGAAGATTTACGTCATGATTCATTCCGTCCACCGGAAGGACGGAGATCCATATGCGGAGTGTGACCGGCAGAAAGCCGTTGAACGATTAAGCAAAGAAGTTTTGGAACGGATTACCCTTTCACAAGAGCTGGAAGCCGTTATAAAGGGCTTGGGAGATAACAAGGTCTATTTGGATATTGGCGGCGGTCTAATCGCGGAAATGCCGCGTCAGGAAGCCACGTTAAGCAAAATCCGGCGCTCCCTGCGGTCCGAGTTTCATATCGGGCAGCTGCTTACCGTCAAGATCGTCAAGCTAGACAAAACCACCGGCAGCGTAACCGTATCCAGGACGGCCATGCTTCCCGATCCTTGGAAAACGAATCAATATAGCGCCGGTGACGTATTGCCGGTCCATATCGTGAATATTGTCGGCCAGCAGATTTACGCCGAAGTCGTTCCCGGAATCGTTGGCATGATCGCTACGCCGAATACTCCCGTAGAGCTGGCCATCGGGGATAAAGTTCAATGCAGCGTAATCCGCTTCGATCCGGAGCAAAAGAAATTGAGAATGCGCTACCGGCAAAAGGTCATGTAAGAGGATCAAGCTATGATCCTCGATCATGGCTTTTTCTTTAACGAAGGGGAATTTTATAACGCGTGTTATAATTCGGCTTTTTGGCCTTGTGATCTCTCCGGCCGGCCGGGATCGCGACCAGCTGCAGGACGATTCGATGAAGAAAACACGAATGATTTTTCCAATCCGGAAGATCGATCGTTCGTATTTCATGGGATGATGGTACGTTCCCGGCTACGCCAGGAACGGCGGCCAATTATTGGCTCCCTTGCCGCTTTCAACACGATACCACAGCCCGCCGTCACGACAAGAGGTCCGCTGCGCCGCTGCGCCATATCCTCCCTCCCTTCAGTCAGTCCGGTAATGCTCGCGCCCCTTGTCCTGCCGAGCCATCTACCCCCGCCACATTGCTACGCAATGCGTGGGGCCCCTAGATGGCGATTGGGCCGAGCTTTTCCAAAGCTCTCTGGTGGTATGCGTGAGCCAAGCGGCAAGCTGATATGGCCGCTGAATCAATCTCACAAGGGATTCCAGGGAGGACAAGACCATGAAAACCGAAATGACGCAAATCAATGAAGAACTGCTGCACGATCCGGCCATAGCAGAAAATGCCGCAGCGATAAAGGAGTGGGAAACGGCATGGGCCACCTACATGCAAAAGTTGAATCGCCTGGACGAGCTGAAGGCAGCTGGCCGATACGGTTATCAGCTGAATCAGCCGCGAAAGGCCGTCTACTTGGCCAAGGAAAAACTGAAGCAGCTCGATCCGGACTTTTGCCAGCGGCTAGGCATCCGCTGATCCGGAGGGCCAGAGCCATGAAAAGACGTGCGCGGTGTTCATTGAAAATAAAGTGTTAGACTGAAAAATAAAGTGTTAGACCGTGAAAATAAAGTTGTAGTCTGATCGCGAGCAAAGCTAACGGGCAGAACCCTTCAACAGCACCCTTCCGATAGCTTTCTATATAATGCTGAATCTAGGTACATTCCCTAAGTATATTTCATAAGATAATTTGAAAAATGCGTGAAGGGAATGAAAAAAATGTACAATGTTCCTTATATGTATCCATATCCATATCCATATCATGTAAATGTACCAATGTATAACTATGGAGGACAGAATGTTTACAGGACTATGCCTCCTGATACATGGCATGATAATCGATTGGTTTTTCAGTTGAAAGATTATGGACCTGAACCGTTTGTAGTTAATATCAATCAGGCTTCGAAGCAAAACAGTACGTATCGTACCGCTTTATGGACAGGAAATCATTTGCAAGTTACATTGATGAGTATTAACGTTGGCGAAGATATCGGGTTGGAAATTCACCCTAACGTTGACCAATTCCTTCGTATTGAACAAGGTCAAGGGATTGTTCAAATGGGCAAGAGTAAAAATAATTTAAGCTTTGTAAGAAAAGTCTCTGATGACTTTGCCATTGTGGTACCCGCTGGAACATGGCACAATGTAACTAATACAGGCAATATCCCGCTAAAACTTTATTCGATATATGCACCTCCACACCATCCACATGGTACTGTACATGTAACTAAAGCTGATGCTATGGCAGCCGAATAATAATTACTGTGAGTAATAAATTATAATTTTTTACACCCAAGGAATGAACAACATATCCTTGTTGTTGCTGAACTAACGGAGAACGAGAGCTTAATAAAAACGTCATGTGACCGCCGCATGAACTTTGCGGCGGTTAGTGACTTTAAGGATATGTTTGTGTCAGAAATAAGAGTATGTTTGTGTCATTAGACCATATGTGAGAAGACAACAGCAGCAAGTGATTAAAGTGATTTATAGACATATGTACAAAAGACGACTTTGATGAAAATGTCACATCGCCATTATTTTAGAGCTGCTTATAAGTAGTTATAGCGAATTGTCACTCAGCGATCCATTCTTTTCCTATTTTCTGCAATAAGCCGCCTGAAATCGGCCATATTAGCGATTTTTTCTTCGCGGGAATACCACACGAAATCCTCTTTACGTGAATAGATGAATCGTGACTGCTCGCTGCTCCAACTGTTGAGAATCGCGAGCATAAGCCGGCTTGTCAGCGTGATGACTTCCGGCAAAATTGGCTCGAATTGGCCGAGAAGTAGAACCCGACTTGTAAGCGGCACCGTAACCTCGGTATCCAGCATACCATGCCCCGGAGAGGAAAAAATCCCTCTATCGCGACCCGTTGCCCAATGAAGACTGACCGGATGGTCGGAACAAATGAAGTCCCCAAGTTGATTCGGGCTGTATACGATGGTCCAATATCGCGCCCCAAGTGGATGAAGCACCGCGTCCATGGATTCTAGTAGGTTATTGACATGGGTATTGTTATCAAAAGCGATGTTATACCGCTCTTCGTCGAGGAAGTTCCGAAACGTCTCATAGTGAAGGGGTGGTACCTCCTTACCTTCTGCCGCCATCTGCTTTTTCACGATCTCAAATCTTTCTTCCGTTGAAAACGCCATTCTCATCGTTATCTTTGCGATCTCTTCCATCATCGCAGACGAAGTTTGTTTATACGAAGGAGTACGTACTGCAAGTAGTGCAATATAGTTCATCAGGTAATTGTAGTCGTCACCAGAAGGCATCCGTAACGTCTCGCAAAGTGTTCGGATGACTGGAGCCGTTTTACTCTCTAAATCCATGAATACATCCTCAATAGCATCTGGAGGAGTATCCGGTAATTCAACTCTGTATAGATCTTTAGAAAATGCCACACGCTTTGGTTTTAATTCCTTTTGATCGCCCGTCATGGTATCGAACACAAAAAATGTACTTTCCTTTGTTTCCTTTTTGGTAAAGCCGGCGAGATGGAATTGAGCCACGTAATGATGATTTCGCTTGACGGGTTGTTGATTCAAGGATGTTGCCTCCAAGAGCTTATTGTGATTGTATTACGACTCCTCGGTAGTTGAAATCGTTTATATATTTGCTAAAAAAGAGTTGTCCCATATTCCGCTCTAATGCTGATTAGGGAATTTTGTTTGGGCGGGGCAAGCAACTCACCTTATTCGTAAAAAGAAATCAGACATATATACTGTTGTACCGTTTACAATAATTCGCTGAAGACATGAATTTTTGAAGGGATCGCTTTCTTAACACCAATAGTGATAACTTCATATTTTTCCTGTAACTGTAGAATGACACCATTTATGATACATTCTCTCCACGAAGCACTATCGCCCAGGCTACGGTATTCTTGCCAGGCTTTTTCGAGATCCTCGTCAGACAAATGTGCAAATGGCGCATTGATGTCAATTGAAAAATCAATATTGCTCACTCGTTTCACTATTTTCAACTCCTGTCATTTTCACGTCAGAATGGGGATCGAGATAAAATAGCCTTCTGGGCGCCAAAAATGGGCCCCAGACACCTTCAAGGTTATTGACTGCGTAGATGTCCTTATGAATCTGTTCCTCGTCTGCTGAGGCGTATTGTCGCAACCAACTCTCACCCATATGGAATAACACATCTGGATCCACCCCGGTTCCGGTGCGGGCCTCCAAAGAGCACACATAGACTTTGCCACGAGGATATAGAACAAGCCGGTGCATAAACGTCATTTGTTCAACATAACAAACAACACGCCCAGCACATTTTTGGTAGTACTGAAATTTGGGACTGAAAAACCAGCCGTCTACAGTCATCCCCCAAATAAAGGACATTTGTTCACCTCTCCTTAGCCGTACCTTTACTTCAACCACTACCAGCCGGTGTCAGGTATTCGGCCCACGCCACGAACCCCTATTTCCTGTCCTTATTCTGCCCGCCGCCTGCGATCGGCCTGCGCCAGTTCAACTTGATGTATCCATTGCGTCGCAGTTGCTTCCGCCCCGATCACCTGACCGGCACGCCGCGATCAGTTCCAACTACTGATTCGGACCTACCCCGTAGCCCCTCGTTCACCTATTCTCACACAATCACGTCTCCCTTATTGGTTCACTTGTTGTTATGGCCTGATCCACCGGCTGCAGTGCAGCGGCCCCCGCTTGGCCGCCTTGATTGGCTCCCATCGCTGATCCGGACGTGGCGCCGCGGAGCTTGTCTAATCTTTGCAAACCAGGGTTCTGGATGCACGCCGCGGCCTCCTGTTCTCCAGATCTCGCGCGGGTCACGTCTTCTGCGATCAGCCCGCTCCGGTTCCGCCGGATGCGCCGGCGGTAGCGCAACTGCACCGTTTGAGCACCGGCACGACGGCAACCAAGACGCCACGATCATTTACCGTAGCCGATCCGGACGATACGCCGCGGCGTCAGTTATCCCTTCCATCCAAATCAGGGGTCTATGCTGCCCGCCACGGCCCCCGTTTCTCCCGTTATAGGTTTGTAGGGCCGTCACCCTCCTACTTTGATCAGTTTGTCTAAACGGTAATAGGCAGGAGCTGGAGGATAAAATCCAGCTCTTCTCTTGTCATAGTTCGGCCATTCAACGTAGGCACGCTCACCACTTGCTGCGATATCCAACACATTACCGACCCCAAGATAGGCGTTTCGTTTATCCTTATGCAATACCTTATCGCCTTTCTGAAGCGTTGGTACAGATACTGGGTCCTCGTTCAGATCGCCACTATCGATTGCATCCAGCAGTTTGAGAGACAGCCACACAACGCCATGATCGAATGGAGCAGCAGACGCAGAGGCATCCGTGTAATACTTGTCAATGAGTTTTCTTAGCTTCGCTTTATCTATCATGGGGACTTCTCCTCTCCCTTGTCGTAATTTATTCGACTTGTTCTTGTTGCTCCTCCACTTGATGGATCTTGTGAATACCGATATCTGCGTAACACTCCAGCACTTCCGTCAAATTGTCCAGTTCGCATCGCTTCGTCCACCCGCAAAAATGTCGTATCGCGGATTGATGCCGTTACGGCTACATCTGTAGGCGTCTCGGGATCGTTTAACATAAAAGCCAACGTCTCCCTGTATAGTTCAACGTATGGCAGTTAATTGACTAATTTATGGCCTCAATCAAATCCGGAGAATTATTTCGTACATTACCTACCGCGGATCCAACTGGGTATGCATACATGTCAGATGCGTCGTAAGGCCGGAGTATAGACTGAAGAAAATCCTTATCTTGATTCTTTCTGTCCAACCACACTTCCTCATCCTCTGGTTGCAGAATCACCGGCATTCTGTCATGGATGTCTTCCATCAGTTTATTAGGAGTTGTAGTTATTACCGTACATGTGCTGATCTTTTCCCCATTCGGCCCGGTCCATGTGTCATAGAGCCCAGCAAATCCAAACAATGTGCGACTGCGCAGAACTATTCTATACGGCTGCTTTTTGCTTCCTTCTTTTTTCCATTCATAGAATCCATCGGCGGGGATGACGCAACGCTTACGAGTGAGAAGCCCTCGGAATGCTGGCTTCTCGGTTATCGTTTCTGACCGTGCGTTTATCATCAGATTGCCGATTTTGGGGTCCTTAGCCCAAACAGGAACTAACCCCCAGCGGAGTTCTCCAAGTCGGTTTCGTTCACCGTCATTTAATATTGCTGGAACCATTTGCATGGGGGCAACGTTGTAGCGTGGGATATGGAACGGGACGTTAGGTTGGTCGATTGAGAAAAAAAGCATCAGTTCTTCGAGCGAAACCGTAATCGTGTATCGTCCGCACATAGAAAATATCCTCCTAAAAGGTCATAAACCAATTATAAAGGAAGAAGTCTTCGATCGTAAAAAGAAATCTGCTTCCGGTCTCAGGAGCTTTCGGTATATTCAATAAAAAAATGATCACAATGGAATTTAGAACTTACAGACTAGAGGAGGATCATTGTGCTTAGTCGAAAGGATACTTGGAAACCTGAAGAAGACGAGTTACTTGCCGCCGTAATACTGGAGCATATTCAATCGGGGCAATCACAACTGACTGCGTTCGAGGAAGCCGGCGAAAAGCTTGACCGTACACCAGGAGCATGCGGTTTTCGATGGAACTCTGTCGTAAGAAAGCAATACGAAGAAAGAATACAGGAAGCCAAAAAAGTGAAACAACATCTAAGTATGAGTAAAACGAAGAAATCGACCTCACGTCTCAAAAATCATCAGAATGTTCAGCTGCCTCGAGCAATCGTTGAGCAATTTATGGAGACAGTTAACGGCTTGATGGAACAAATTGAAAAACTAAAGATATTATTGGCGGAGCGGGACAACGAGATATCATCGCTCAAAACCAAACTTGAAGATGAGAAACCACAACATTTAATTACGGAAGACTATCAAAGTCTAATCGAGATCCTTAAAAGAGCAAAGCAACTTGGTGTATACGAAAGACGGGGAAAGATCGGATGAAAGAATCAAACATAGGTGTTGCCTATACGACGATTACAATTTGTCTAAGCCGTGCCTAGGTGCACCTACCGTAAAGACTTCCGCGGTGAAGGATACGAGTGAATTATCCGATCTGGAAGAACTCGTAAAGATGAAGATTCAAAGTTATTTGGGACGAGGCTGCAATCGAAGAATGGGGCCGCTACGTGCGGGAGATGGTGACTCGGATCCGTACAAGGTGATGATGGCGAAACTGAACGCACTTCTGCTCTGAACGACTTCCGGGCGCTGCTTTTGCAGCGCCCTTTTTTATACAGGGAGTCAGATGTAATGTCAGCCTGGTATTTTAGATCCCTCTTGCTCCTGCCTATTCAATATTTCTGATAAGTCATTTCTGCAGTTGCTGCAAACAAAATGTTGCTTGTAATATTGAAGTCCTGTTGTGTCCCGACAAAACATGCATTCCTGGACTCTATATCTACGAGCCATTACAACTCCTTTTTCATCATCGTAAAAAAATTCGATCGCATCCCCTTCTTGCCAATTGAGCACCCTTCTTGTCTCGATAGGGACAACGAGCCGGCCAAGTTCATCAACTTCCCTTACGATTCCAACGCTTTTCATATTTTGTCGCCCCCTGCTCGGATAACAAATATAAAGGACTCTTTAGATTATACCATTAAATGTAAATCTTTGCACCACAAAATACTTCTCCGGATTGCTCCCGCTCCCGCTAATTGGCAATGAATCCTCGGAATGTACAATCTCGTAGAGCACCATTCGAAGTCTTCTCTAGGTACTCAACCTTGCAACGAATCAATGGTGCAATCATTTGAGTGTTCTTTCTAGTAACCGTGTGGATCAGTCGAGCAGCCATTAGAAATTCTCGAATATCTTTATTATTGAATCCGAATTTAACGAGAGCTACCGGGTACGGATCAGAAACATTCGAGGGCTTGAGTCCAACCAATAACTGAAACGGACTTAACTGATACCCCATAATGAAAACAGTTTCGAATTGGGTATGTTTAATCTTAACCCATGCTTCAGGTTGAGTTTCAGGACGAGAGTCGAAATGGTAGCGCGCAGCGTTTAAGTGCTTTGCACAAATGCCCTCCCATTTATTGATAAGCGTCCATTCAAACAATTGACGGCCGTCCCCGATTTTATATGCAGTGGGGATCAAAGAGTTCGAAGGTCGAATGATTTCAGATAGCTTCTTTTTTCTCATTAAAATAGGGTACGAACCCATTTGTTCATTGTCTACCATCAGCAAGTCAAATGCGACTAATGTAGCGGGGTGGCGCCTCATGGCGGCAACTATCTTCGGCATTTTGGTGATTTTCCCTCGAGCATCGAATACTGAAAATTCAGGCCTACGAGAATCGGGGTGAAAGCATGTTCCCTCACAGTCCAAAATTGCAGAGTGCGCACTAATTCCCTCGACCGCGGCTTCCACGATATCTGGGAATCGTTCGGTGACGACGTTTCCGTGACGGGTAAAAATCTCAATTCGGCTTGCTTTCTTATGGACGAGTAACCGCCATCCATCATATTTCGGTTCGTATAATACTGCTGGATCAGAAAGGGATACTGGTGTTTTCTTTATATTTGATAGGAGCATTGGTTTTAAAGGTGTAAATAACATGGTTGTAATCCCTCCGACCGAATGTGACCAACGAAAGAAAAAGTTATAATCGCACATTACATCAAAATTTACGTTCTATTTATGAACATACCATTCTCGGTAATTTTATTGAAACAGGTATTGTTTGGTATCATCCTTGAGAAAAATTTATCGTTTCTACATAGTAAAATGCACCAACCGGCCATTGGCCAAAGCTGGTGCAAAATTTAGTTACAAGCTTCAACTGAATTTTAGCTCAGGGGGCGTAGTAACTCTTCGACGTACCGGACTTGTTTCGTATCTCCCCACTAGCCCTCATGTTGCTCACCTACTCGATGTACAGCCAGTTGCCCTACGGATGTATGACCGTGTTCACCTGTGTTCCCGCGAGCCGATCTACCAAGAATTGGGTAGGAATGACTTATTACTCTCCCCATTCTACTTCGTAGATCTTACTACCTCGGTATTCTATGCCATCAATCCACCACTTAAAATGTATCTCTATTTCGCTTGGTGCACCTTCCATTTTTACGTTTAATAGTTGAAACCCTTCTTGGAAAGTTTCAGCAATACTTTCATTTTTGAATCGCATTGCTTCTAATTGTAGTTTTTCAACTTTATCTTTTTGAAGATATTTAATATCCAGATCAAAATACCAACCTTGCATTTTCTTTGTTGGTCTAAATTCAATGCTCCATGTATCTAAATTTTCTTCCCTTACTTTTAATATCTTTAATGATGAATACTTTTCATTACCAATATTGCCCGGTATAGGCTTACTATTTTCACAAGATACCAAAACAATAAAAGTAATTATTGAGATAAAAATGATTTTATAAAAATGTTTTCCCAATACGTAAAAACCTCCTTTTGACTATTGATGGAGCAACATCTGGCTCTTCAAGCCAATATATGTTGCTTCCAATGATGGCGTTACATTATCATCAAAATACTTATATCCTCCCTCAATTAATTTGTAATTGTTTAACTGCTCTAACAATTTGGAATCTATTGTTTTATTCCTTACATGCAAATCTAATAGCTTTAGATATAGTTTTTTTATATCAGTTGATTGATTAATTGGCAATTCAACCCATAAATCTCTAATCTCCGGCATTATTCCAAAAGACATCTCAGCCAGTAGATCAATTTCATCAAAAGACAGCTCATCTAATGATTTTACGATTTCTCGAATCTTATCTTGGTACACTAAACGATTTTCCGGAATACTTTGTTTGGTAATCATGAAATAATTATTGATGAAATAAATTTGTTCACTTTTTTCTAATGCAGAAAAGTTGATGTCAAAAAAAAATGCAGGCACATACATTTCCATCTCTAGTAGTCTTCTTGAACTGTTCAAGTAATACAAATCTTTTTGTCTAGTGATTTTTGGATCCTTTTGAATGTACTTCGTAACATTTTCAGGAATAGTCCCACCAGTTATTGAAAGTATTTTTAAGGCCATGTAAGTACTTTGAAAATTTGAAGGATGTTCGTTTCGATATGTGAAAAAACCATCACTCAATTGATACTTCAACAATTCATTTAGATATTTCTTAGGGACATCTTGAAAGAAAGTATCGTAAACCTCAAAACTTGCTTTAGAATTAGGATATCCTTCATTTAGAAAATCATATCCGCCTGATTCCAATTCTTTAGATTTAATATAATTTAAGACTTCCTTTTTTAGGGTGAAGTTATGACCTAGTTCATACAAAATGTTTGCCATACTAAGGTAATTAATAATATCAACTTCAGCTCGTGGCGTTTCTTCAATATTTTCTAATATTTCAGTGATTATTTGCTTTTTATATTGATTTCCTGGACCTGAATTGTAAAAGTAGGGAATGTCACCCTTTATCAATTTCTCAATATTGATTAAGCTATCTATTACGGTCCATTTAAATTCTTTTGCTAATAGTACTAGTTCATCCTGTCTTTTGTATAACTGATAAATTTGATTGAGCAGCACCGGGTCCTCATATTTGTAGCTTATATTGCTTAGTATAACCAAACTTTGCTCAGTATCTGATATAAGAGATAGAATGTCTTCATTTCTTGATAAACGAAAGAATCCATCTTTATTGGATCTATTTTTTAGAACGTATTCAACTATCTTTTGATTCATTATTTCATTACTTTTAGTTCCTGCTGCTTTATTTATACCTGTCAAAAAATATAATTCTTGTATATTGCCGGTTCCTTTATTATCTATTGTTAATTTGCTTTCAAGTAATTTATTTGTTGTTTTAATCAGTTTATTCCCGTTTGGAATTCTCCCCCCATATTTAGTAATCATCTTAAGATTATAGAATGTGTCGTACAACGACATATCCTTTTCCTTCGTTAGTAAATTAAAACCACCATCATTATTATGAGATTCTATTAATAACTGATTCGTTTTATTATACCATTGATCTCCCGTGGCTTGTGAGTTACAGCCACATATCATAAAACATAAGAGTAAAATAAAATAGTATTTCCAATTATTCATTATTGAACCCTCGATTGTCCTAGAATTATATGAATACGTTAACTAAAATGAATGCTACCGTTGTTGATTCTTAAAAATAGAAAGCCACACAACTTGTGTGACTTTCTATTTTTAAATTAAGAGCTGATTTTAGTAGATGCAATCGCCACTTGCGAATAGGCCTGCGTTCCAAATTTCCAAGACATCAGGCCTTGTTGAGTTACATTCGAAATCGAGTCGACAATTGTAGGGGATTCTACCGTAAAGGAAGAAATATTATAAGTTGCTGCATTTATATTTTGCCAACTTTCTGTAGGAAAGGACAGTGTCACTGATCCACTTGAAGCTGAACACGATACCCCAAATGGGAAGCCTACACCACATGTTAACCCGTTACCCTTTATTAAAGTAACCGGATTAATTTGAATTTGTGTTGGTGTAATTAAGCTACCTCCACTCCAGTTCCCTTTTACATATCCAGAAATTTGAACCTTATCTTTACTAAATGCGCTTTGTGTGTTTGTGGTATTAGAAAGCACAATGTCATCATACGTATTCCAACCATATAAATTTGTATCTAGATAAGCTCTGGAGACATGTCCGCAAGAATAACTCGAATTCTTCGGTGCTGTGCACTCACTTAAAGTGTCATCGGCCATAGCTGAGAAATTTGGAAAAGTTTCTCCCTCATAATAAGCGGACCCGTCGGCAGGCTGGGTCAATGAATAAGATGGAGTAATTTTTGTAACGATTTCTGCTTTAGACTGATCTTCCACTGACTTAGCAAAAACACTTGATGGAAGCACCAGAATACTCGCAAGTAAAAAGATAATTTTTTTTCTCATTTTCTTCCTCCCAATTGATTTTTTTCTTCCACTGACAACGGAACTCTACACAAACCTCTTACAGGTTTATTCCTCCTTCCTTTAAGATACGAACTACTCAATTTGACAATGCGATAGAAAAATCGGCATTGTAACTATGGTCGAGTAGTTCCTGTTCCCAAATCAGAAACCGACTTGAAAACAGTATATTGTAACAGGCAGTAAACTACACTCCCTGAAACAACCCCTTCATGGACATGTCTTGTTAAACATTATAATCAAAGTTACATCCAATTATATACAATATGATCCAACGGTTTATATTTCTACCTAAGCGGAGAAAAATTTGTCACATATTGGGTATAAAGTAATTAGGTATGTATTTACTACTTACAATTGGATATAGCATTTACATGTAAACGGAAATACGAAAGCCTAACCCGCGGTCTTCCGTTTGGGTTAGGCTTCTCAGTTCCTTAAAACGTTTGTTTAGGGTATTGTTGTTGTTGTCTGCAAACTCCTTCCTGCTTCATTATTAAGTCGCTAGTCGAGATGGTGCTGTTAATATTAGAGAGCAAGTTCCAACTGATCATAGGCACTTTCTTTGGAAGCAGTGACCACTACAGGATTCTTACCCATGTTTACAAGTGCTTTGTTGTAAGTTTCCAACTGCTTGGACTCCCAATCCGCCGAAAGTGCATAATTAAGGACTCGTTGATAAAATCGAGCCGCGTAATATTCCCAATCAAAAGTTTCTTTTGGCGAATCGTCCAACCATTCATCGATCAAATCTTCAGCCAGCTGCTGTGAATGAATGCCAGGCTTGCAAACGATAAACTGAACGATATTATAAACCATGTTATCTTTGAAATGATAATGTTCTGGATAATCGATGTAACTCATAGAATAGAAATATTGTGTCCCTGTTTCAAGCGAACGCTTCTTTAACATGGCTATGATCTCATCCTGCCCAAAAAGAAATTCTCTCCAAACGACAAAAATAGGGTTTGGATTTGTAGTTTTCTTTACGTTTAGCCTGCCCTCCGGATGTACGCAAACAGGTCCATCGTACTCCCAATCCAAAGGACAAAACTCATCTTCCTGAACATGATATCCCTCTTCGGTCCAACAAGAGACAATGGCCTCCAACTCCTCCCTATCAATTAACTGGTACCCGGACTTTTCTTGAATGTACAATAATTTTCTAAGCAGCAGCTTTCGCCCTTCAATACTGATTGGTCCGGGCTGAAACTTCCATTCCTTTGCCCGTTGAAACAGAAAGTATTCGCCTTCGTCCAGATTTTCAAGCATAGACATCTTTTCGTTATAGTCAAGTAACTGCTCATATTTGCGGTATTCTTGCTTCCGCAACGGTTCACGGTATCGAATATCAATTCTCATGTCGTACAGCAACTTTTTCCAGTCGAGTAGGAGCTCCATCGATTTGTCCCCACTTTCGACGAGATGCTGCAGCATCTTATCTTCCTTGCCCGCAACGAGGCAAACGTAACATCCCATTCGGCCTCCGCCACAGCTCTTTGCAGGATTTCCTTCTGCCGTTAATGGACATTCTCCTGTCGAGTCCTTATACATCCTGTAGAGTTCCGAGGAGCGTACCCCCCAAGGTAAGATCCGGATTTTCAATAAAGATTCCCATAGTTCGTTTGTGCGTACGAACTTGATTGGATGATAAACCATAATATGTGGGCTTGAATTATGTCTGGCCATCTTGCTTTCATACGATCGTTGGTGTTTTCGAATTGAGGCCGCCCTGGAAATTGACTCGTCTAAACGGACACCAAGCAACATGACGACATCATAATCGCGGCCAAAAGAAACATTCTGCTCGTTTACAATTGCATTGACGACTCGAGCCGTCGGAATGATTTTCATTTTTTCTGTACACCAGCGATAACGACTCATTTCAGTAGGAGGTGGATTGCCTTTGCCAAGTACCTGATAAAAAAAGCGTTCCTTGATTGCCGGCGTAGCCGTATGAACGACAAGAGGCAATTGTTGGGCCGTAGCTGCTGCTTCGATCAATTTAAGATTTTGATTAACGTATTGAACCATCATAGGGGTTTCGACAAGGGTATTTCCCGTAACAATATGAACGCGTTTATTTCTTTGCTCTGACGGCAGATTTAAAAGCATCAACCAGACGCATGTGAGCTGAAAACTAGAATCCTTTCCGTGGGAGGTCATTACGATCCACTCCGCATCGTTCTCAAGGTAAAGTTCCTTCATCTCATTGATGATTGGAGTCATAATATTGCATGTAGGGATCATACTCATTTATAGTTCCTCCTCTTCTTCCAACTGACGCAAGACCCTACGAACCTCCTGCAAGTACGCATCCATAAATGCTTGGACAGGGATCATAATCCTGAAACCCTCATCGTGAATCTTCAGAATAATTTGGCCGATTGTGCTGTACTGATCGATAATTTGGTTCCATTCAATACATAGAGATCGTTCTACGAGTCTCATATCGGGATAGTCCTGGATGAAGTGATGTATAACCAAATATTGATCAGAATCACATTCTTTGAAGACGGATGTCCAGTTTCGGACAACACCGAAAAAAAGCCAACCGTTGTCTCTCAAATACGACCAAATTCTTCTTGAATGGTTCGAATGAAACTTAATGTCCGCTTCTGGTTTGACTTTATTGAATGCTTCCTCGAATTTGTTTTCATTAAGTTCAATAGCAACCCCCATATAAGTCCCTCCGGAATGAAAGATGGGACCCCTCGTTAAGAGTAGGTCCCTTGTTTACACATTATCTGACGGCCATTGGCCTATGATCCCAGTGAGCTGGTATATTGTTCTCAACTTTATAAGCATATTCAACATGAGCTTCGTTCTCGTCATCGAAAACGATACGAACATCTGCATATGGACCAAAGTCGTGAGAATTCCATTTAATCGTGAAATAGGCTCCTTCAGGAGG
Source organism: Paenibacillus sp. GYB003 (assembly GCF_036577625.1). Taxonomy (NCBI): domain Bacteria; kingdom Bacillati; phylum Bacillota; class Bacilli; order Caryophanales; family Paenibacillaceae; genus Paenibacillus; species Paenibacillus sp. GYB003. The sequence goes on from NZ_JARBDC010000038.1 coordinate 129,772, forward strand.
AACACCGTTGATCTTTTTGAGCAATTCAATGAATCGCTCGCATTCTTCCTTCATTGCCGGTTTATAATCAACGTTCACTCGAACCTGGACGCAGTCTTCTTCGTAAGGCGCAGGCCCGAGCTCCAAATATTCCTTTGCCAATATAATCTCCTCCCTATTAGTTCGAATATACTCAATTTCAAATAAGTAAGGTTACATTTCAAAAAAAAGCAAGCTGGCCATCCTCCAGGGTTTCAAAGGTCATCTCAAAATATGAAGCGGGACCTTGCGATGAAGTATCGACATCGAATTCTTCGGAGAACGGCGGATTTTCAACAAAACTCGTAACGGCCAACTTCAACGACCGGAAGTAATGTTCAATATGCTGCAGCAGAGTCAAATCATCCGGATAAACGGGATGCGTGTAATCGGACTTTAAAAATGAAGACTCGATTTTTAAAATGTGATAAAGAAACAGTTCGAAGCATCTTGCAAAAACTTCGGTATACTGAAAGTAATAATTACTGTTGTACTTCGTCTTGCCGCGCCATTGAATGACAAATGGATCTTCCGGATCAAGGGCATTCACCCTTGCCGTGACCTGATCCTTGTACATTCTATAGGTTGGGTAAAAATCGAACTGTTCACTAAGAAGCATCGAACCAGATGAAGTGTAATCAATTTGATGTGCAAGCTCGTGGCAATACGCATCGGGATGATCTAAATCGAAAACAGTTGCTTTAAAAAAGGGAAAGTATATCCCTGCTGCACGGTGTTTCCCGAGTTTTCGAATACGGAAAGAGTGATCTGTCGCTACTGGGATTTGAATAAGCTTCATCAGGTCCTCGTACTCTTGGTTTAAAACACGGAATTTATTCAAATCCGTATCATTGTCCAACTCCACTTTTCCGTACCTCTTTAAAAAAGAGTTATTTTCCATAGCGCTTCTAACTTTTTGAGTTATATTTTTCTTATCTTCGAACGCCTTTGCATAAGTCGATTGTTGTTCGAACTCCCACTCCGTTTTGTCCTTCACGCTTGCGATCGTTTCAACAAAAAGTGGGACTACTATCGGAAAAACTCTTTTGATACTTGGAATATTCCCCGACGGATCCTCGAGCATATAAAATTGGTCTTCTGATAAGATTGAAGAAGGAAGTACCCTGTGCGTTGAATCTTCCGGGTACGGCAAGTTGAATTGCCGCAAAGTGTTCAGTAGATCATTTGCGAATTGATTATCCTCCGGTAAGAATTTAGCATGATGGGTTTCAGCGTATTTTGAAACATTCCAAGCCAGATGATACCGGAGGATGTCTCGGTTATGTTTTATAAATTTCACTAGCAGATTATGTGCCGATGATGTTGCAATAACCGACATCAAATCGAATATTATCTCAGAACGCCGGCTCCACTTCATCCTTCGCTTCGTATTATGGATATGCTTGCCCAATTCTTCGCATAAAAATGAGTACCCAGTTACCGTCTCACAGCCCTTTTCCCATGTAATTTTTATAGGTTTCTCCTTCTCGTAAGTGACAGGTATGGACTTGCGTATGCAGGCATAGAGCAGTTTTATAACGTACTCATCATCTGCAGGACAAACGGGTTCAATCGATACCCGGTAGGGACCGTCTTCAAGAATGTCATTGAGTTGTTCCGTAACATTCTCGAAAGAAAACTGAACATTTGCTTTTAATTGTCGTTTTATTGCACTTACCAATTTGGAGTACTGTTTCATGGGGGCTTCCGAAGAATTTACCGAAAAATTAACCTTCCCGGCCAGAGCTCCAATTCCCCTGCTCTTCAGATTTTCAGTCAATCTCTTTTCTTTCCGTACTGACTCGATCCGTTCATTAATCATTGTTCGTATCCTCCATCTGAAATGTAATTTATAAAATAAAAAGCTGAAAGAAACGGTTTACAGAAGTAACCGAGTCTTTCAGCTTGTAAGCGCCGTGGAAATAAAAATAGCCCTATAGGCGCACGTCTTCTACAAGACATACTGCCCATAGGGCTTGATACTCGCAATAAGGTCAATAAAGAGAAAAAGATAGATCTGAAAAAATTATACCACAAGAAGAGAAATTCGTCATATCTCCTCAAAGAAAAAATCCTTGTCGCAGAACGACAAGGAAAATGAATGTCAGGCAAACGCACGCCGCTTCTTTAAGATTTCTTCTCCGCGGTGAAGTAATTCCTGAATGTAACTCTCCGGCCAAATCTCCGGAGGCGCCTCCATCCTCTGGATGTCTATGATGCATAGGGATTGCTTACAAAGACGTACCATAAAGTACGGGCCGTCTTTTGAAAACTTCCGCAGCACCATAATGAAAGCGGCCTTACTGAAATAATCAAGAAGCATATCGTTTCCACCCTTTGATCGGGCGGTCTGGGGAATGATTCAATTATAAATTTGATTCGAATAATTGTTTAGTCCATTTGTACCGAAATCATTATCAGGCATAGAATCACACCATTCCTTAAATAACTTCCCGAAATTTATTACATGTCGGACAATTGATCGTTTCCTTCGTCAGCCCTTGCCATAGATCAATGAATCTCATGCCGTGACATGTCCCACAGTCGTTTGCTTCGAGGGGCTTTAAATTAATGAAAAAACTGTTGGGATTATATTTATCGCCATGAAGGTCTTTAGAATAATCAGTTAATTTTTGTATAACGTCTTCACTTATGCATAGCCTTCGAAGGCAAGCTGCCAAAGCTTGCGGACCACTGCCGCCGTACCACCACGAAAACCCTTTAAAAACGTAAACCTCTCCATCGATTGTGAAGAACTTTACTCGATACCAATTCTTATTGCTGAATGTTCCGGTGATCCTAATTACTTTTCCTCGAATCTTCGGAAATATCCGCTTGAAAGAAGTGATAGCCTGCTCCGTTCCTTGTGGACGCTTTGGTAAGTAGTGATACCCTTTCATCGTATTTCCCCTTCCTCGCGAAAACATTTGTAATTGTCGTGAACGCAGGCATTTTTTCATTAATCCATTTGGAATCCTGCATTATTTCTTTTTTTGGTTATTCGGAATATCGTGTTGACGCCGAATAATCATTGATACTTATTCGGAAACGAAAATTATCCTTCGGGAAGTCTAGCCTATTCGCTCATTCGTTTTTCGTATTCAAGAATGTCTTCGTACGTCAGCCATTCCGGTTTTTGTCTTTCAGGGAACGAATTGTGAAGCTCCTTCATCTTCTCAATATGCTCATTTACGCTCCCTCCGCACAGACGGGATTTATTTCGATTCCCATATCCAAGGTAATAGTCACAATCGCTGCGTAGCCTGTCCAGCATCATGTAATTAAACTTATAGGGGTTCTCTTCGTACCTCGTCTTGAAGGTTACAACCAAGTCGCTCTTGATAGGTGAACAAGGCTCGCCGTCGAAGTCGTTCCCACAACTATACAACTCAGGGTTATCGCTTCCCAGCGTTACGTCCTTCCACAGAACCCCAGTTTCGATACACTTATAAACGGGTCTGTCCCAGTCGTCAACTCCGACATATTCCATCGTTCTTACATTTTCATTGGTTTCCATATCTAACAGCTCCATTCGTTCGTTTAAGGGGCAGGCTCCCAAATGGGATACAAGGACAAGTTATTTAGAGCCCACATTCAACTCAATAATCCGAATACCACTTTTTATCAGTTGGTCTCAAAAAATTCGATACGAGCTATTTCAATTACATTCAGATGTACACCACGGCCGACGAAGGTAAACGTACCGTCTGCAGCAGTTGCGATCATACCACTCAATTGCTCGCCGTTAATCAAACGGAAAACTACAAAATCTCCGGGTTGAATCTCCGGCAAACATTTTGGATCGATTGAATTAAGTAATGGCTTCATTTGTAGTCCCCTTGCCTGTTTTTTTGTGAAGTTTGCAAAAAAGAAAAGGAACTGCAAAGGAGATCCCTTTGCAATTCCCATCCTTATTCCCAATCATACGTGGGAAGTTCTTCGATTACTTGGCCATCGCCGTCAAGCATAATCCACGAGCACCCAAGTTCGGAAGCAAACCGCAAAATATGCTGCAAGTCATCAGGGACATCTTTTAGATCTGCTTCAGCGTCTGGCACCAAGATCCAGTAACCGTAAATATGTTTGTCGAAAACGGCCAATACTCCCTGTTCGTCATCCGATAGCCATTGATTCGACTTTGGATGAATATGTGAGGTTGAAAGTTTCAAATAAGTTCCCGTTATCACCATCTCCAGCTCCCTTGTCTCAATACGGCAAATCGTCATCGGAAATGTCGATTGGACGACCATCATCGGCAAAGGGATCTGCGTCGTTCCTTCTGGAAGTATTCCCTGCGCCAGTGCTGTGCTGGTTACTGCCGCCGCTTTCACGATTCGGTGATTCCAGGAAACGAACATTGTCTGCAATAACTTCAGTCACGTAGACGCGCCTGCCTTCGTTGTTATCGTAACTGCGAACTTGGAGCCGTCCTTCGACAGCTGTCAGTCGTCCTTTACGAAGATAGTTCGCGCATGTTTCAGCAAGTTGGCGCCAGGATACAATAGGAATGAAGTCCGCTTCTCGCTTGTTTTCTTGGTTTGTGAAAGGTCGATCTACTGCTAGCGTAAATTGAGTAACTGCTACGCCACTTGGCGTATACCGGAGTTCGGGATCTCTAGTAAGTCTCCCAATAAGAATTACTCGGTTAATTGGAATCTCCTCCTTTACGATGCCTTACGAATATGACGTAAAATCAATTTTCCTCTTTCAGATGGTTTGGTTTTCAGCGCATACTTTGAACCTTCTTGTAGGTTTATTTTTTCGATATATTCTATAACGTTGTCATCGATCACAAACACATCGACCGATTTGCCCTGATGCTTGAACCGTATCTTGTAAAATGGATCTTGAGTTTCCGGATGTGCCCCGGCAATCATATCGACAAACTCGTAAAGTTGTCCTTCTAAATCGCGCTCATTGGAGGGGGAATTCTCTTGCCGATCTCTCTGTTTTTGATTCGTGGGTCGGTTCCCAGCAGCGGAAGAAGTGGGCTTGCCTTCACGATTGCCAACACCGTTTGGATGACTGTTAGTTGTATTTGAGGTTCCAGCAGTATTATGCTTATTCGAATCTTGTTGAATCGGTTTCGACTTATCCTGGCTTTTCCACCATTCCCATGCAGTTTGCTTGTCACTTTCAAATATCCCATTCCATTGCTTAGATTCATAAAAGGTCTTATAATCATCAGGCAGAATAGGGATTCCGTGTTCGAAATTCGAATCGAATCGGTAATCAATACTGAAGTAGTGGGCCAGTGCCAGGTAAAGTTCATTGTAATCTTCTGGGTTTCGGCTTCTTAGTGCTTTCACAGCCTTGATACGGCCTTTATAGACATCGCTGGCCACACCAAATAATGCCGCACATTTCTTTAATGAATCCGAAACCGCTGATTTTTTTGCATCCAAGAATGATTGGGCTTTCGGCTTACTGGCATCATTGGACATGACGATTTTTTTATCACCGAACTGGGTCCTTGTTATCCATTCGCCGGTTTTCGGATCTCTGACTTTGAGGAGGCCACGTACGGAGACAGTAAAGGCCTCGTGGTCTTCCTTATAATCCAGGATGTCGTGGCTCCAATCGTAGATTCCAAACACAACATTCAACCGATCGGCGACGCTCTGTGGGCCAACAGACACATGACCTTCAAAGTTCACTTTGTACTCCTCGTAAGAAAACGGTTCATTCAGTTCATTGAATAGTTCACGAAGTCCTCCGCCAGACATGGTTATTCCTCCTTCGATTTAGTATCTATATAAAAAGCCGGCAGATGCGGTCCTCGAATAGAGGGGGTTGCAGCTGTCGGCTTGTAAGCGCACATAAAAAAAGCCCTATGGGCGCACGTCTTCTGGAAAGACATACTGCCCATAGGGCTTAACACTCGCGATAAGGCAAAGAACAATAAATAATTGAATACGTGTTTACTATAGCATAAAAAAAGAACTTTTGAAAACTGGAATTCATCGAAGATGGATTCCATATAATAATACTCTTTTATTTTATTAAAATATGTATTATTCGGCGTAAAAATTTTATGGCGGGGGCCTGTTCAATTTTATGGGTACCTACTACCCATCGAAATTTTATGGATAAACCATAAATTTTTTTTGGGTAGTAGTGGCTGTTAAAAACATACCCGTAAAAAAAATATGGGTATATTTTGGTTGTAGATATCTACCCGTAAAAAATTTATGGGTCTATAACGAAAAGATTTTTATGCCCTACCCATAATATTTTTATGGCTATTCTATTGGTGTGTATAAATACCCCTTCAAAGGCTTTGAAGTCCGCTCCCGAATGAGCTCATGATGAAGGGGCGTTTATGCCAGTAGCCCGGATTTCATGCATTTCCGAGGCCTTTTCTATACCGGCTGGCTCATTGTCGATCGGGATCGTCCAGGCGGCCCGGAGACGGTTGTTACGGCGTACGTATCCGAATTTGGCCTCGGCACCGTCGTAACGGCCAACTCTAATGAAGTTTCCGCATCTAGCGCGTCGTCTCCGACGTATACGGTGATCCGGACGATCCCTTTCGCCCGCTGCATCGATCAGCGTGGGGCTCGTGTCGTTACCGCCGTAGCACTGACAGTCCTCGGGTACGAATGAATCGAACCAAAAAAAGAAACCGCCATCCAAGTAGTGGACAGCGGCTTCTTCTATTTTACGCTTGGCAGCTGGACGTATTCGCGATCACGTACGATATGTATGTAGATAGTCTTCATATCATCTCCATTTATTTGTTGAAAAGCTTCCTCAAGTAATGGGATGTAACGTGAACGAATCCACTCAGCTACAAACCGATTTGGTGCATATATATGTACACCCGCTTCATCCAATATGCAAAACGATGGCTGCAGCCATGTTTGTACGGAGTGAAACGCTACCTTTTTACTGATAATTTCTAGGACCATTCCCCATATTTCTTCATCGGATGGTTTAATTTTCGATTGTAATTGTGCTTCCCGAATTCGGTGATACTCTTCTATTTCTTCGGGGAGCATTTGGCGCCGCGGCGCAGGGGAACCTTCTTCGAGTATCTTGGAAAACTCATCAGAAAAATCGTACTTTTCCGGGAGTTCAATTGTTTCGTTATACTTACCCATGAGCTGTTTCAGAAAACGGTCATGTTGACTTTGAAGTTTTGGTGAGAGCTTGAGTAGATGCTCTTCGCTTAAATACGGGACGGAGGTTCGCAATTTGTAAAGTATGGAATCATCCGTATGGTAGTGATCCGGATCGGATCGCCAGAATCGATATATAAAATAATGATCTTCCAGAATATCCAAGTACTTTTTTATTGTAGGAACGGTCTTTCCCCATTTTTCGGCCAAGGTCTCGAGCTCCGGAAAGGAAAAGTCTCTTTTATTGCCGTCGGCATCGTAACCGTAACAATGACGGATAAGCAATATAAATGTGTAGACAGCTTCTCCTCCTATGACGGGAGACCAAAAATCGAGAAGATAGTTTTCAACAGTCGTATAGTTCCCTATTTTGCTATGAATCGGTAAACCGAACCGGTCTAAAGAAAAGTTTTTCACATACTCTTCATCGAAAAATATCTTTGTGACCTCGGATTCCAAGTATTCCTGGTCTTTCCCTCCCCGTTTTCGGGTACGCGGAATCATATTACCGGTGCGTTGGTACCGGTAATATCTAGGCTTATTTTGTTCTCCCACTGCGAGTCACCTCTCTGATGTTTTCATTGCAACCAGAGGGAGAATTCGCTATAATATAAGCACAATGAGGATACGCACTTATGGTTGCGAATTCTCTACTTCCTCAAGAGAACCTTTTAGTCCGCCAAGACAAAGAAAAGGTTCTCTTTTATTTTTTTCGACATAATTTATGCTGGAATATTTCTCTATGAATTTATTGTAGACTTAACATGTCCATACATCAACAGTGTACCTTAATCGACGTTTTGGTGTACTTAAATCGACGTATTGGTGTACCTGAAGACGCGGTTAGTGTGGTTAAAAATGCGAAATAGTGTACCTAAATCGACGTTTTGGTGTACTTAAATCGACACAAAGGTATTACGGCCCGATAAGATTTTTTTAATATATATTGATCCCCGTTTAATAGAATAAAAAATGGTGTACCTAAATCGACGTTTTTATCACACTAATATACACAACATGGTGTACCCAAATCGACGTTTTGGTGTGCTAAAAACGACTTAGTATAAGATTTTTAAAAGAAATAGCGGTCGATCTGACCGCTATCGTGAAAAGATGGTGTACTTAAATCGACGTTTTAATGTACCCTAATCGACGTTGAATTGAAAACTCAGCTGAACGGGATCCTGGAGCTGCGGTCTTGAATTAGCGAGTATTGGTGATGGGTCTATCCTTATTTTTTCAGCTCCGGACTCGTCCAAAAAGTATTTGAAATCATGGATAATACCCAGACTAGACATTTCTTGAAATGCGTTGTTTAGAGTTTCGAGCCGTTCGGATGGTCTTGGGGCCGTAATATTTACTGTCATGCAAAGCTCGTTGACATACCACTCCTGAATTCCTTTAAGGGATTGGGCCGCGATAAAAGGGTAAAGTCCTTGAGCAGCACTGCTGCTTAAGTCTTCTAAGAGCGCCATACTGATATAAATAAAATAACCGGATTGAAGAGAATCATAGATATAATCTGAGAAACGTACTCTCGCTTTCTCGCCGGCTTCAATTTCGGCGACACCTTGCATAATATGAATAAATTGAGTTTTAACTTTCTCGCCATTTAAAACAAAATTCTCAAATTTGATTTCTGTCCGGAATAACGTAAGCAACGAGTTTCGTATATCTTCGTAAGTCTTCCCACTCTTCGGACGGTTCAACTTCTTGGCGATTTCATAGAAAGAAACCTCAATTTCTTTCCCACGCCCCTTCTCTTCCCACAATTTGTGCATCACAAGAAGCAACTTGGCATCAGTAACTGTTAGTTCCATGTCGCCAAAATGTCGAATGACAGCTCCTCTGCTCTTCCGCTCCACTATCAAAGACTGTGGGGCTTTTTTGCGCCGTTTTGTTACCGAGAAGGCGCCGGCCTCTGCGACATTACCCTCGAGAGGGTATTTGGGATGCTGATAAAGTTCTTTTCGCAGTTGTATTGCTTCTTCCCAAATCTTTTGTTCTATTTCAAAATATTTAATCTTTTCATGTAGCTCTTTATTTTCAGGATCGATTTTCCTTTGCTTGCGGAGTTGATCAAGTTCTGTTGTGCACGAAACAAACTTCTGATTCAATTTATGTTTCGGAAATCTCTGGTAGTTCTGAGCGATTTGCGTAATATATTGGCTCTTTAGTCCGGCGCTGATCGTAGTGGAATGAAGCATTTCATCCATTAAATGCTGTAGTTTTCGTGGGAGCGCTTCAACCAAGCTACTTCCCTCCTTCAAGATCGCTATAACTAGTGTACCACGAAAATATATATAAGTACGACTATTTTTGCCTCGATCGGAGTTGTTACTTCGAATGCCCCCCTATCATTTTCGACCGGCGCTTTGCTTGACCTGAAGGAGTAATGGAGGATGCTCTCATAATCGCGGCGCTGCCAAATCTCTGCTTAATTTCATCTGTTGTTTTCTCGAGCGTAATCTTGCGTTCACGATCGGTTGGAAACATGGGCATCTGATAAACCTCGTCTGTCGTCAGATCAGATAACGACACCGCTAATTTTCTTACAGGCAACCCATTCCAGTGCCGTTCAAATAAGAGCGATACAACATCATAGACTTCTGCTGAAAGGTTGGTTGTATAAGGCATCCGCATTTGGCGATGGAATCCGGTAGGTCTATCAAAATCGGCGCCTTGGCAGCCGACTGATGCTACCCATCCCATCAAGCCTTTTGAACGGCATCGTTCACAGACCCATTGAGACAATTCGTGTAAGCAAACTTTAATTTCCTCAATAGTATGCAAGTCGTAAGGGAGGGTCATCATATGCCCTATGCCTTTTTGTTGAGCTGAAAATGTAAAAGGAGACACAGGAGAGTCATCGTAGCCGTTTGCGATCTTCCAGAGCATTTCCGCATGAATATCGGCATTTTTGCCCATTTGGTACCGCATCTTCCTCTTGAAATCGTACAGTTCGAGTCTGGCTAGATCCCCAATTGTGTATAAACCCATACGAGTTAGATGTCGCGTCATTTGCGATCCAACCATGAACATTTTTTCTATTGAGAGCGGCCATAGCTTTTCCGGGAGTTCTTCTTTCCGTAACGTATAAATGCCTGTTTCGTTTTTTTTGGCGAAATGATCACAGGCCATTTTCGAGATGACCTTATTTGAGGATATGCCTACCCTCACCCATACCTTTGTTTCAGCCCAAACTTGATTTTGGATCGCCTTGGCAATTTGCTCGGGTTCTCCGAAAAGCGACAAACTGGAGGAAATATCCACAAACTGCTCGTCGATCGAAAAGGGTTCGACGAGATCAGAATACCGCTCGTAGATTTCCGATATCTTCAGCGAAACATTGATATAATGACGCATCCGCGGCTTTATAATGGTCAAATCCGGACATTTTGCCAGCGTTTCGCGGATCGTCTCGGCTGTTGTTACACCAAAACGTTTCGCAACGGGGCAAGCGGCGAGGATAATTCCGCTTCTCGTCTCAGGACTACCCGCGACAACAACCGGCTTATCCTGCAGTTCCGGCCGTTCCGCCTTTTCGCAACTGGCATAAAAGCTCTGGCAATCCGCCAATATGATGACCTTGTTGGACAGTTTCATTGGACGTCGCCCTGGCTGGGATATGTTGACGAATTCAAATTTCCCAAATAATAATGCTGCAGCAATTCGATCTCGCCATCAAAAGTCCCCCATTGAAGGTTATACGAGTAATGCCGGCTATGGTAATCAAAAAATACAGTGATGTTGGACGAACCCTGTTTTTCGTTGATTAATTTTACACCTGCAGCCTGGAGAACTGAATGGAGGTTCCGGACATCTTCATTGATCCGCTGCAGTGCACGTTCAGCGGTGGAGGCGTAGGGCGTCATAGAATTTTCTGTTAGAAAATGCTGTTTGTCTCGTTCAAAGTTCGATCGTACGACGGGTAAAATCATGATGTTTCTCAAAAGTTGTTTTATGTCCGTGCGTGGATTGGACATGTTTAATCATCTCCCCTTTATACGAACGTGTGTTCTTATTATTATAGTCTGCTTATCGCATTTTATTCAATAATAAAAAACGCCGGCTTGATCGGCGGTGGGCGGTACGGGACGCCCGCCTATTGACTGACTTACCCGAATTCTGATGAACGGCCATGAAACTGGCGGCATACATGCTGCCGGCTGCACGAATCGCGGCAGGTGCGTTGATGACGATGATGGGTGAGATCACGAGTAAGGAAAGCATTCCGCGCCGATGGCGGATTTTAGCCGAGTCCGAGGATCGACACTTGCGAGAGCCTGGAATATCGCACACGCACGCCCCCGAAGTCGATATTGTGAGCACCATAATGTTCACATTCGATATGTTCGTTTGTGTACCTTCATGTGCTTCTACTCGCCAACTTCCTGCTTCTTTCGAAAAACGAATCCTTCGACAAACAGCCATCAATGCTCATCTTTTCCGATCGCTAGTCCGCCGCGACCTAAAAGCGTCGACATACTCCTATTTCGGATCCACGCACCTAGTTTCATTTGGCGCAGTTTACGTTAGCAGGAACGATACATTAAAATGTAAATTAATTCCATCCTGGTTTGTTTTCCCCTAACTCCGCTTTTCGCGCAGCGCGCGCCGCCCCCCTCCCGTTCGAAATTTAGATACTTGATATGAAGAAAGAAGTAGAAAACATATTTAGTATCTAAGTAGAAATAATCCAAAAATATAGATTCGGATTAAGGATTGATTTCTTAAGAGTATCTATGTACGTTTCTAGGTACAGAGAGCAAATGGGTTTGATAGGATTATCTAGGTTCGTAGGATAAGTGCTGAGATGTTGCAGGAGAAAGCAATATAAAGGTTTACAAACGAACATATTGTAAGTAAACATATTAAGCGATATAATAGCAATAGAAGAACGTATATTCTCGTTTTGGCAGGTATGCACCCTACTAGGAGCTGAGTTATGTCGAGATTCAATCGTTTTTTTCAGCGCGGCCGCGCCCAGGTTCTTTTTTACGATTTATTCAGCGGACGAGAAATCAAGGAGTTCCATTCCCAACGAGCAGCTAAGGGAGTTATCCGTTCGTTCGAGCACTCCATTACGAAATATGGCTGGAGTAAGGGCGCCGCGGGAACAGGTTATGAACATATTTACTTTGTTCTCCATCGAAACGATCATTTCACCCTGCAGCGTAAACCAGTTTTAGTCTATAAGCAGTCAGATAACGGCCAGATTCTTCGGTTCGTTCCCGAGGACCTTGATCATATCGAGTTGGCTTTAAAATATGGCCGTGCCGTTGGTAACGCGACCGAAGCGCTGCGTGATGTTTATAATAGGGGTAAATGGGTTGAACCATTAACAATTCTTCGTGACCTTGCGGATGAAATCCCGAATTTAGATCTAGCAGCGATCGATTATGTTGAACCCTGGACGTTTTTCAATCAAGTATTGGATGCGATCGCTCGGAAAGTTCGCTCCATAAATTATGCTCGAGCTGTCCTTCTCCTATCGGAATTTGTGTCCAAGCATAAAACCGTAGAGCAGACGATTACGATGTTGGAAACCCTAAACGAGTACGCAGGGCCGGAACAAGTAAATCTCGATGCAGCGAACGAGTTCTTCGATCTCGGACTCGATGAATTCACCTGCTTTAGGATTCGTACCGGGGTATGTTCTCTTATGCTCTCGGAGAATGAGTTCGAACGATTTTTGGAGTCGGAAGCGTCGCGACAACACGATAAAAGCTCCGTGCATTATTGCCGCCATATGCTGACACTCATGCGGAATAACGGTACGCCACCGGTCCGTGCGGTTCGAAATTTGACTTGTAATCATGTTTCTCTAACCGATGGTCAACATCGATCTTGCATCTCAAAAACCATGAACATGACGCTGCCAACTGAATTGATCTCCCAACGTACATACTGCAATTCCTGTGCGGGGAAACGTAAAGAGAGTAAGGATAATAGATTCTATTTATTGTAACCATTGCCCTCTTCTCTACTCGGAGTGCGGGAGACAAACTTAATCATCGAATGGGAGGCCCGAATCTTGGAAGAGAAAAAAGTATCGAAAAGGATTAGTAGCGAAGAGGTCGTTCGAAAAGAAGAGACGCTCGGCCAAGTCGTTAAGGTCCAACAGGTGATAGACTTTTTCGTTTTATCGGAGCTACAACATGGCCGTCGATACCAAAGCGAATTGGAACAGAGCATAGTCAAAACGTTGGAGAACGTCGGTGTTTCAAAAGCGTATCTTTCACGACGTTTGCAGAAGATGGCTGCAGAAGGCCATGTGATCCGCAACTGGCCGGACGACGAGCGGTATAATCGGTATTATGAAATAAGCGAGTCTGGCATGAACTATTTCAAAAACATGCTCCGCGATCTTCCTCCGCGTGTGAAAATGGCGCAGCAAGTATACAAGCTATTTGAGGATTACATTTGGCAGTATAGCAAAATGAGTTTGAAATAGCTTATAGAATTAACTTTTCCTTTGGTTGAGGGGTGATCCCAATGGATGATGAAGAATACAGCCAAAATATTGAAAAGCTTAAAGAAGCGTTTGAAGCCGGAACTGTCAAATTTCGAAATGACAATAAACGTGCCTACATCCCGAATCAGGTTTATACCGATCGATTGGAGCGGGTTTTGGAGGGAAGGTGGAGTAAAGAAATCCGGGAAATAGAAGTTAACATCCCGCACTCGTATGTTAAGGCAGTTGTTCGCGTGTACATTGGTTCGTATTTTCGAGATGGATCTGCCATTGCCGAAATCACATCCCAAGGAGTCATAAACGCAGAGGAACGAGCAAAAAATGCTGCCTATATCGAAGCGCTAGACTCCTGGGAGATGGGTTGGCGCGATCTCGCGCAATATAACGATGATTGGGGCAAAAATCCGGCTCTCGCCCATTTACTCTCCTCTTCACCATCGCCAGGAGGAGTTCAAATACCTCCTCCTCCTCGCGAGAAAGTAGACCGCAGATGCATTGGACCAAATTGCGGCAAATTTCTGACAAATGAGGATTACAACGTTTTAAAAATGATACCGAACTTCAATATTCAAAAAATGGTGTATTGTCCCGGTTGCCTTCCGGATGCTTTTATGAGGAAGCTCGAGCCGGTGGCCAGCAGCCTTCCTGCTCATTATAAGACTCGACTTTCCGAAGCTTTAGAAAAAGCAAAAAAGAAGTAATAAGCAGTAAACTGCCCCCTTGTCAAGGAAACTTAGAAAAAAAGGATAGGCCGCATTTAAGAGATGATTCCTGTAATGTTCAGGAGTCATCTTCTTTAATCCCCGTTTATCCTTTATGCGGGCTTCTTTATTTCTCATGGAAAGTAGAAAGATATACAAGTTTAGGGGAATGAAACTTACAAGCTAGTACTTGATGTGATAGAATGGACGGGTACAAATTTCCATCTCAGGGGGAAAAGGATTTGAAACGGAAAATTTGGATGACCGCGCTTATCGCTGGTGTCGCTGCGGTATCGATGACGATCGGCGCTTATGGAGCGTCGACCCTGCAGGAGGTCTCTGCGTACCTGAACAAAGGGATCTCGATCAAACTCAAGGGCCAGGAGTGGACCCCGATGGACGGGGACACCAGGCTTTACCCGATCACTTACAACGGAAGCACATACCTGCCTGTCCGGGCAATCGGAGAGGCATTTGGTCAGACGATCCGCTGGGATGAAACGACACAGACCGTCCTGATCGGAGAGGGTTCTGACAATGCCGCGGCATATGATGCTGTCTTGAACTTTCCGGCCGACAAGTATCCGGAAACGGCCAAGCACATCGCCGACGCCATCGCAAAAGGTGAATCCGCGATCTGCACGATCGACCGTGCAGGCGCAGACGAAAACCGGGAGAAGTCGCTCGCCGGCATCCCGACAAAAGATGGGTACGACCGCGACGAGTGGCCGATGGCCATGTGTGCCGAGGGAGGCGAAGGCGCAGACATTGCTTACGTCACGCCTTCCGATAACCGCGGTGCGGGCTCATGGGTAAGCAATCAACTGGAATCCTACCCGGACGGGACGCGTGTCTTCTTCATGGTGACTCCGGTTTCACGAACAAAGGAACCGGAAGCTTCCGAAAAACCTTCTGAATCGGTTTATTACGCCAGCTGCTCAGACGCAAAAGCAGCTGGGGCCGCTCCGCTGCATGCCGGCGATCCGGGCTATCGTGCGGGACTGGATAGGGACGGCGACGGGGTTGCGTGCGAGGCGTAAACCGTAATTCCCTTTATGCATCTGAGTAACGGGACCATACCCATAATCCTACCATTGCCGAAAGGTCGCCGTGCCGCTTACTATGGACATATACCGTGGAGGAGGGCAAAAGGGTGGGTTTTCATGTAATCGAAGTAGAAAGCAAGGAACTCCAGTGTTTGAATAAGGAAGATGTCAACGACATGTTTTATGATGCCGCTGGCCGTGTAATGGTGACGGACTTCGAGGACAGAACATATTACCTTCTCGCGGATAAAGCGATCGTTGATGTTGACGAGAATTAGGCGATTGAATTATTATGATTATGTAAGTTGTCGCCCTTCAATGCAGGGCTGTGGATTGAAATAAAATCAATGATGTATGTGCAACAAAATCATCCTCTTATGAGTATGTGGATTGAATCAAGACAGTTATTGTCGCCCTCATTTGGAGGGCGTGGATTGAAACATCGAGTTTAAGAATATGCACCAAAAAAAGAAAAGGGTCGGGCTTACGCTCGACTTTTTTCTTTTTGTGTCTATCAGCATAATACTCCTGACATCGTAGGCAGTGATCCGGCTTCCCTTTGTGCGTCATCTTTGGCTCTATCCAGACGTCGCCACATTGAGGGCACTTCCCCTGTTCCCGACGCCGCTCTCGCTCGACAGCTTTGTGGTATCGCGAACGGCAGCGGGGAGAGCAGAAGTGATGATCGTCGCTGACTGGGATAAAATCGACACTGCATCCTGGTGCACGGCACGGTACAGGTTTGCGTAACAATGCTACACGTCTCCCTTCCTTCCCTTAATCTTACAAAATTTTAGAGGGGGTGACTAGCCCCCCTCTGCATTAAACTGCCTCCTAGATCAGTACCGTCTCCGCCAGCGCCTTGAGCGGCGCAAACTTTGGCTCGTCGAGCAACTCGTTGTTGCGGGACGAGAGGATCGCACACAGTGCCTCGTGTCTGTATCGACCAAGCTGTAATCGCGCTCCCCCTGTTGTCATTGCGTCCCGTAGATCAGGACGTAGCGGCCATCCTGCAGGCGGGTGATGCCGAGGTGGCGCCCGACTCCGCCGTTGCCCCAGTTACTGCCGTCCCAGCAATCTAAACACTGGTTGTACGGCACTTGTGCTATGAATCGCTGTCTGTCATCTTTCCGGCGCTCTTCATGTCTCAAGAACAGTACGAGAGCGTGATCAACCGTTTGTCGAAGGGAACGGCATCAACCTCAAAAGCGTTCCGCTCCGACGACGAGCTTAAATAAAGAAGAGGGAGCCTTTTTGGCTCCCAGGATTTTTCCGAAATTATCTTCTTTTTTGATCACTCTTTTTTCTCAGTTTCAACTTTGTTTTCATTTTTTACTTGTCTGCTTTTTTTCCTGTTCCGTTTTTCTACTAAAACAAAGATAAAAAGCGCTAAAATGGCAATCAGAACCACAACAACCACGACTACTGGATTATCGTCTCCGCTTCTATACGTCAAACCGGGTCCGAACAAGTCAAACAGCTCCTTTACCGATTTTAGCGAATTTATAAAATGACAATTCGCTTGTGTCAGCCAGCCATTGACTGGATACAAGTTCTAAAACAGAAACAACATCTTGATCAAACCGTCCTTCTTCCTCTCGAAGGTAGGAGAAGATTACTGGTATTCCGAAGCCCCCAGGTCGATACCTTCTGGGGTAGCACATGGCTCCGAATACGTCGGCAACAGCAGCTATCCGACCGATTAACGGAACCTCCGCTCCTTTACACCCGCGCGGATATCCGCTGCCATCCAGCTTTTCATGATGGAATAAACAATAACTAACCACGTCATCTCCAAATCCAAGTTGCCTAAGCATGTTGACTCCGTGAATCACGTGGGCCGGCAAGGTTTCTTTATCTTCCTGACTCATTTGCTCAGAAGACTTCAATATCCGATCAGCCATATTGAGTTTGCCTACATCATGCAGCAGACCGGACAAGAAGTAACGATCAACATCACTTTGACTGGAGCAATACTGTTGTGCAATAAGATACGAAATATAGGCTACCAGGACTGAATGTTCGGCGGTGCTGATGCTCACTCCCTCTCTTGTATCACGGAGTGCAATGCATTCAAAGATTGCATTCCCTTGTATCCATTCTCGATCACGAGTATGAACGGCCATTAATCGTTCACGCAACTTGAATGCACTGGTAATCATCCCCATTATAACACCTCCAATAGTAAAAAAGGGCGCAATTTACCCGTTTTCGGATAAAAAAGCGCCCTTCGCTATCGTCAAATATTTTATTGTCTACAATTATAGGACATAAGCCGTATAGCGAAAAGTCCATTTGTGAGAATATTTATCTACTTCCTGTTTTTAGAATGTCCTCTCGACGAGGAATGGGTGAGGGAGTTCTGGCTTTGACAGAAGTTAAGAGAAAGTCATCTGCCGATCAGGTCGGGATATCGTCGCCGCCTGTGCGTTTCAGGTGGTCAATCGCGGCTTGGCACCCGATTGGATAAGAAGGACCGCGGCACGGGCGCAAACAACGGATTAAGATCGAGATTCAGATCCTCTGAAGCGAGTCCAAGTCGCGCATACTGCAAGCCAATAACCGGCAATATTTGTCCCGACTTTCAGCCCGGACCGTGCCTCTTGTTCGCCCATCACCTGGTCTACGCGCTCAAAGGAAAGGGAATCTTATTATTCAGAATCGCGAACGAGATCAAAGCCGGGAGCTTATTCAGTGCGGACCACATGACGGCCAAAGGGGTCGCGCGCCATGAGGGGGTAGTACCAGCGAAGCTGACACCACCCGCAAAGTAGATGTATATAATCTCCAGAACACTACCCAGCCTATATAAACCGCAAGGCGCTTACAGCTAACCCGGAAGCGCCTTCTTATTTTATGCCGTAACTTGTTCGACTAAATATGAGCTGCAACAGTTTCGGCCCTCCATAGCTCAAGGCTTGATAGCACGTATCGTGGCGGACACCAGGTATTGTTCGACATTTGCGCCGGGAATCCAATCCTTGATGAACGTCCGGGATTCATCTTTAGGTTCGATCTCAATTTGGGTAAAACCGCTTTGCGCAAGCATAGCCTCCAGCTCGCCGATGGAAGAAGCCCCCGAAATGCACCCTGAATAGATACGGTCGATATCCTGCTTGATTTCTTCCGGAAAATCGGCTGCTGCCACGACATCCGATATGGCCAGTCTGCCGCCGGCACGCAGCACACGGAACGCCTCGTCAAAAACCTGCTGCTTCGATGGGGACAGATTAATGACACAGTTTGAAATAATCACGTCAATCGAGTGGTCCTGAACCGGCAGATGCTCGATCTCGCCCAGCCGAAATTCCGTATTGGTAAATCCGCTTTTGTTGGCATTTTCGCGGGCGCGGCTGACCATTTCCGGTGTCATATCCACACCAATGACGCGGCCGGTAGCGCCCACCTGACGGGAGGCAAGAAAGCAATCAAACCCGCCGCCGCTGCCCAGGTCCAGCACAACTTCTCCCGGTTGCAAAGCGGCTATGGCTTGCGGATTGCCACAGCCGAGGCCCAGATTCGCCCCATCCGGAACGGATGTTAATTCTTCTGACGAGTAGCCCATTTTAGCGGAAACATCCGCGGCCGAACCACAGCAATCATTGGCTGGCGCTGGCGTACAACAGGACCCCGCCCCCACGTCCTGTAAGGCGATTTCTTTATACCGATTCCGAACGTTTTGACGAATTTGATCATTACTCACTTGATTCATGAAAGATCACTCCTTAGTTTTTTTATACAATCAACAGCAGCTCGCAGCGCAACAAGCAGTTGGTGTTGCACGAATGATTGGCCGTCGCTTAAAGAATCGGACCGATTGCTTTTGCATAGCGTCTGACCATTTCCAGGCTTCTCTAGCAGATCGTTCGATTTCCCTTTGGCGTTGTTTCATGAGCATTTCCGCAGCAAACCAATTGAGGTAAAGTCGGTTCCATCCTTTTATCAAAAAAATGTGTTACGATCAGCTTCACGGAGCCATTCTATAGCGACGGGCATGGGGCGCAGTAATGTACTGTACATAGGCTGAAGCGCTTCGGCTGATCGCCTCGTCTTCGGCAGATACAACGCCATACTGGACAAAATGAGATGAAAGTACATGCCGGTCAAATTAGCCGTCGCTTGCAGGGGTCTAGTTAGTTCGCTGATTGTGTAATGGTTATATCCCCCCCACCCGGTACGAATGCTCCGGTCCGCCAATCGATATGGCCAAAATAAGCTCCTTGCCTTGCAGCGCTTTTTCTCCCGGCCCGTATGCCCAGCCATACGTAAACACTTCCTCCATCCATTTTTTCAAAAGAGGCGGCGTGCTGTACCAGTAAAACGGGAACTGAAAGACGATACGGTCATGGGAAAGCAAAAGCGCCTGTTCTCGTTTGACGTCAAAATGCTCGTCAGGATATTGCGAGTACAGATCATGGATCGTCACGTCCGGCACGCATTCCAGCTCCTGCTTCCATCTTCGGTTCACACGCGAATGTTTCAACTGAGGGTGAGCAATCAATACAAGTACGTTCATGGCATTCACTCCTTTCATTACGAAAAATCATATTCTGTAAGGCTACATGAGCATTCAATGTATAAGATGTTGCAAAAGCTTTTTCACAACAAACTGCGCGTCCGGCCCCACCCCCCTTAAGGTCGCAGAAGCAAAGGAACGCTGCCCTTCCAGCCCCACATAATAAAGCCCCGGAACGTAGCTTATGCCTGCATGATGTAACGGCCTTCCTTCCGCATCCAGCGCGCCAATCGCTTGAAGGTAAGGAAGATGCGGCCGGTAGCCTGTCGCAAAGATCACCGTTTCCACCGCCTCTTTTGTCCCGTTCGGCCAAATGACGCCATCCTCATAAAAGGATGTAAACATCGGTTGTTGATCCGGTTTCCCTGCCGCTACTTTCTCTTTGTACCCGCCCGAATCGTTCACCGCACTTGAACTCGGTGCGGTTTTCCCGAATCGCCAAAATGGAAAGGTGTCAAATCCAATCAGTCTCACCCAAAAATGCACATCCTGACCCAACAGCTTCGATTTCATGAATTGGACCGGCCGGAGTACCGCTAAAGACGTCTTGCTCACCTCGGCCAGCTCAACTCCGATCTGTACGGCAGAATTCCCGCGCCCGACCACCACCACGCGTTGATTGATAAATGGCTCCGGATTTCGGTATTCAGAGGAATGAAGGATGCAGCCTTGAAACAACTCCTGCCCCGGTATCGCTGGCGTATAGGGATTGTGAAAGGAGCCGGTCGCATTAATGATGGTACGCGCCCGAAACGTATCCCCTGCCATCGTACGAACTGTGAAGCCTTCTCCATCCCTCTCGACCGAGGCTACGCGTTGATTAGTTCGGACTGGCAGTTGAAACTTTGCCCGGTAATCCAGTAAATAACGAATGACTTCATCTCGCTTGGGATAGCCATTCGGATCGCCGGGGAACTTCATTCCCGGCATCGACGAAAAGCGTGCTGGAGAGAACAGTTTGAGGCTATCGTAATAACGCGGCCACGAACCGCCCACCTCGTCGCTCGCGTCCAAAATCAGAAATCGAAGTCCTTTCTTCTGTAGATGATAGCCGGATGCAAGACCCGCCTGCCCCCCTCCAATGACAATCGCATCCAATACCTCATTCATACCAAACACCCTCCAATTTTATTTGCAAAATGCAAGTATAAGAGAAAAGAAATCACCCGATGGGGGTGGAACAGCATAAGCTGGATTTTGACATCGCTTCATTTAAAAGCTTAATGGAGCGAATGACGGTTTCTTTTTCAAAATCGTTCATGTGAGAGAAAATTTCAGCTAAATAAGCGTTACATTGCTGGTCAATCATTGTGGCCACGTACTTACCTTCTGTCGTGAGCGAAAGCAAATACACCCTACGGTCGTCCGGATCGGGCGATTTTTTGACCAAATTCATTTTAATTAACGATTGGATTTGTCGGCTAAAGGTCGTAATATCAGTCCCTAACGCCTCGGCTACCCGCTGAATGGACGGTTGATGCTGACGATCGATCTCGTAAAGAATATGGCTTTGCACTAAAGATATATCGCAGCCACCGGCGGAGCAGCAATTTTTATTGAGAAACCCAAAACGGCGTGTCATGATTTGAAATAGTTCGCGAACATTTTCCACTGTGGTTCACCTCATGACTTAGTTATACAATATTTATTTGCAAATTGCAAATGTGTAAATCAAAAAAAGAAAAACCACTCGGCTGAGTGGTCCCCTGCTTGCTTATTTACCGGGATATAATTGGTGCAAAGATTCTCTCTGTGATGGCTTAATATCAATGATGTTGCGAATGCTCTTTGCCTTGGCCTCGGCTTCGTCAAGCGTATCGCTTAATCCCAAGGCAAGCAAGGTGCCCACGGCTACCGCACCGGTCCGCCCCTTTCCTCCGCCACAATGAAAAGCCACTTTCTTGTTTTGATGATAAGCTTCGGTGACGGCCTGGATCGCTTGCTCAAAGGCTTTTTCTTGCGGCATAGCGGCATGATCCGCTAACGGAATTTGAATCCATTTCGCACTCGCCGCTGGATAGGCGCATTCCGTCGCTTCGCCGCGAAGATCCACGATCACGTCGATACCTTCATCTTTCACCATCGATTCCACATCCGTTGCCGCGCCCATAAAAATTTTATCCGGAATTAAAGCATGGTAGTTTTTTTCAGACGACATGATTATACTCCTTTTTTCAACGATCCAAACTCAATCGGAACCGGGGCCGCTGGCGGCGCGCAGCACAAGGACAAATCCCTGGCTTCTCCGGCTGATTCGAATTCGGAATCTTCTTTCGTATAGAAAATCTCCCAAGCGTTACCGTCCGGATCATACACCCAAACTTTATCCTGCACCGCATAGCAGCAAGTGGTATTCATCTCGTCAATCAGCAGCAGTCCGCTTTGACGAAGCCTCTCCCCTATGGCCAGCACTTCTTCCGTATTATTCACTTGGAATCCCAAGTGGTTCAGAACACCCTTTTGTTCGAAGGGACGTACATTGAGCGAAAAATGAAGCGTCGGTTCTTCTAACTCGAATTTGGCGTAGTTATCTTTAACCTTACTCGGTTCTGCCCCAAAAAATGCGCGATAGAACTCCAAAGACTTGTTCAGCTCCGTACAGTTTAAAGCAACGTGCATTCGTTTGATCATCGTCGCCACTCATTTCCCTTCTTTGACGAATTGTTCAATCCGGCTCTTAATCGAATCGCGAACGGTGCGGAACTGGTTCATGATTTCGTCTTCCGTTCCGGTTGCTTTTGCCGGATCATCAAAACCCCAATGCCATTTCGTTACGTTCTTGTTGGAGATTATAGGGCAATGCTCGTCGGCGTGGCCGCATAAGGTAATGACATAATCGGCGCGATTCAAAATGTCCGGATCGATCACATCGGAGGTGTTTTTGCTAATATCTACGCCAGCTTCTTGCATGACTTGCACCGCACGCGGATTCAGTCCGTGTGCTTCAAGACCTGCGCTTTTGACTTCATATTTGTCGCCGCCTAGCGCGTTTAAAAACCCGTCCGCGATTTGGCTTCTGCAAGAATTTCCGGTGCACAAAAAATAAATTAACGGTTTTTTCTCCATGGTGAACAATCTCCTTTTAATTTCAATTCGCTAATCACCTTGATGAACTCTTTTCGCTTGTTTGCTTCCCATAAAAGACTTCAACAACATTGCAACCACCGCCAAGACGACTACAATCACCGCAATACATAGCCATACATTCACCTGTAACGTCTGAAGAACATAAAGCCATACATAAAGGCCGGTGAGCGTAATGAACAATGTGGGAATGGTTAGCAGGATGCCGACTTTAAAATAATAACCCCATCTGATTTTCACGTTTTTCGTGGATAGTACATGCAGCCAAAGCAGCGTAGCCAGGGAGCCGATTGGCGTAATTTTCGGCCCTAAGTCCGAACCGATCACATTCGCATAGATCAACGCCTCACGAATGAATCCATCGGTTTGCGTGCCTTGGATGGCCAACGCATCGATCATGACCGTGGGCATGTTGTTCATAATGGACGACAGGATGGCTGCAATAAAGCCCATACCTACGGTAGCCACAAATAACCCTTGGTCTGCAACCGCTTGAATGACGCTGCCTAGTGCATCTGTAAGTCCGGCATTGCGCAAGCCATAAACGACCACATACATGCCGATAGAGAAGATCACGACAGCCCAGGGAGCGCCTTTTACCAGTTTCCAGGTATGAATCGCAGGGCTTTTTCTCGCCGCAAACAAAAAGGCAATCGCAGCAACCCCGGCGATAATGGATACTGGGATCGAGAAAAATTCGCTGATAAAATACGCAACGAGCAGCGCGGCTAAAATGACCCAAGATAACTTAAACAGCCGTATATCTTTGATGGCTTCCTTCGGCTTTTTCAGTTGCGTGAGATTGTATCGGTTCGGGATACTCTTTCGGAAATACAGATACAGCACAATGAGGCTCGCAATGACGGAAAAGAAATTCGGAACAATCATACGGCTCGCGTATTCGGCAAAACCGATGTTGAAATAATCCGCAGATACGATGTTAACCAAGTTGCTGACGACAAGCGGCAAGGAAGCCGTATCCGCAATAAACCCACTGGCCATAATAAACGGCAGGATCATCTTTTCATCAAACTTAAGTGCCCGGACCATGGCGAGCACAATCGGGGTAATAATCAAGGCCCCGCCATCATTGGCAAACAAGGCGGCAACCGCCGATCCCAGCAGGATGATAAATACAAACATGAGCAGGCCGTTTCCGCGTGCCAGCCGCGCCATATGCAATGCAGCCCACTCAAAAAATCCGATTTCATCCAGCACCAGTGAAATTAAAATAATGGCCACAAACGCCAAGGTGGCGTTCCACACGATGCCGGTTACGGTGCCGACGTCCGCGAAGCTGACCACGCCAAATAGCAAAGCAAGGATCGCTCCGGCACTTGCCGACCAGCCGATATTTAATCCTTTCGGTTGCCAAATGACAAAAAGCAACGTTACCAAGAAAATGAAAATCGCTACATAAACCATATGCTTCCTCCTGAACTACGTACAGCAATCATTGGTTTCGCAAACGGCAGGCTCAATCAGCGCGGCTTGCGAAGGAATTTCTTTTAGAATATCCAAAATATAAGGCTTGTCTTCCAGGCAAAGCGAATAATACACCCATTGCCCCCTGCGCGACTCTTTGACCAAGCCCCCGTCGCGAAGCTTGCGCATATGCTGACTGATATTGGGCTGGCTTGTTTTCAAAATGTCCACGATCTCGCATACACACAGTTCCTTCACCTGCAACAAGGCTACGATAGTGAGCCTGTTCCGGTCCCCCAATAGCTTCAAGGCATCCGCTACTTCTTCTAGTTTGCTCAACTGCTTCTCTCCTTTTAAACGCCGGGAATGTTCATCCCTTTTAGCAACCCGATCACTTTCTCCCGAATCTCGTCACGGGCTCTCTTCACGTCTTCCAGGGTGCCGCCGTCTACGGCTAACGGGTCAGGGATGTTCCACTCAACGTTCATGATCTTGAACGGTACGATGGGACAGCGCTCCACAATTTGTTCGCACAACTTGACGATCGCATTCGACGCTAGAAAAACCTTCATATCAATTTTTTTGCAAACATGCTGGGAAAGATCGATGCCTACCTCGTGCATGGCTTCAATGGTGTAAGGATGCACTTCTTCGGACGGGTTTAATCCAGCACTCTCCACCACCACATGATCCCCGCCATAAAACTTGGCAAAAGCTTCGGCCATCTGACTTCGGCACCGATTTTGCCCGCAAAGGAAATAAATCCGTTTGACTTCCCGTTTCATTCTCCCACATTCCCCTATCCGCTGTAAATAGTAATATAATTATTTGCTTATTTATAGTTTGATCTTACATGTCGAATGTTATCGCAGTATTAACGGTAAAAAAATTAGCCATATAAATGAGAAGCACAACCCAAATAAACCATCCTACGCTCATACAATCATATCCTTTCAGCTTTGTTTACGACAACCGATAACCTCCCTGCATGTCGCTGCCCTCAATCTTTCGAGTGACCGAATCGGTTGCATCATTCAGAACGCTTCTTCCTATACAGGGGTCACGCCAACATTTTAACGAAAATATACGCTAAGCGTTCGGATTAGACCGGTTTAGCATGCTCTTAGCTCGTACTACTAGAAAGTCCGGAAGTATAATCTGAAAGATTGCTAGTATCACACAGAACTGCTTTGTCCAGGAAAGAAGGATACCAAGACATTGATTCTTTTTTTAAGGTCATTAGCTGTTTTCAGAATCTAGATGATAGTGACTCCTACTAGGGAGTCGTTTTATTAGTCTCGAAAAGCATGCTTTTCGAGACGTTGGAAATCACCCCTATTTTTGCGTATCAAAATGTACTAAAATGATTTTAGAAACGCATCAAATCAATTTGACACATTTTGATACATATTTAGGGGAGAGTGGATCGTTTGAGGCTTGCATATGGCCGGGTATCGGCTAAAGACCAAAATCCGGAAAGGCAGCTTGTTAAGTTTCGGGAGCTGGGCGTTGAAGACCGGTTTATATTTGTCGATAAGCAGAGCGGCAAGGACTTTGAGCGGCCGCGTTATCAGGCTATGCGCATGATGATTCGCGAAGGGGACTTGGTGTATTTGGATGCCTTGGATCGTCTGGGCCGGGACTACGATGGGATCATTAGCGAATGGAAATATATCACACGGAAGATCGGGGCAGACATCGTATGCCTGGATAACGAAACGTTATTCGATTCCCGGAAGTTTAAAACAATGGGCGACTTTGGAAAAGTGATGGAGGACCAGTTTTTGAGTTTGCTAGCATATGTGGCCGAGCAAGAGCGGAAGAAGAACCGGCAGCGCCAGGCGGAAGGGATCGAGGTTGCCCGAACGGAAGGTGTGACGTTCGGCAGGCCCAAGCAGGAGATCGATGATAAATTTATTAGAGCATATCGGGAATGGAAGCAAGGTCAAATAACAGCTACTGAAGCGATGAAGCGGATCGGCATGTCAAAACCGACATTTTACCGGCGAGTGAAGGAATATGAGAAAGAGGCTTTTGAAGTATAACGTCCTATTTAACGGAGCAGTGGGGGGGCCGCATAGTAAATGCAATTATTATAAACCGCTCAATTATTTTGCAATGGATTCCGCTTTTGGTGTCTTGAAGTACAACCAAGCGCCAAGTATCCAAGGAATAGCAATGGCAAATAAGAAATTGATTACCATCCTTTTCACCCCCTTATTAGATGAATCAATTAATTTTTAAGCCAAGTAACTTTCCCCGATGCCAGATGATACTCACCACCGATTATTCTTATATCCCCATTCATCAATTTCTCGCTAAGTGTTGAGTACTCATGTAGTTCATCCTCGACCAATTTGACATTTTCAATCACAGCCCGATCAATCACGTTTTCTTCGGCTAACCCAGCGGATATAGCCTTTTCAGCCGCTGGCTCAATCTTATCGACAATGGATTGCAAATAGGATGGATGTTTCTTTCTTTGTAATGCTTCAATAACCGCACCGCAGTTCTCGTGCCCTAAAACCATTACTAAAGGAACGTGTAGATGATCCACAGCGTATTGGACACTGCCAATAACATCATCATTCACGATATTTCCTGCAACGCGAATCACAAAGAGATCCCCCAGTGATTGATCAAACACAATTTCTGGGGCTACTCGGGAATCCGAGCAGCTAATGATGACCGCCACCGGTTTTTGTTCTGAAACGAGTTGCCTCCGAGCTTGAATGACCTGCTTTTCCGCTAAATGCCCTGAAACAAACCGATGATTTCCTTCTTCCAAAAGACGAATCGCTTGATCAGGGTTGATTTCCTCCTTTATTTTTTCGTTGAAAGTAGGCTGGTATAACGAATGACACCCTGTGCCGGACAGTAAATTTAACCCTACTACCAGACATAGCAGGTTGCGGGACTTCTTCATTGACACCATAAAAGCCTCCAATAAACATTTGAATATTTGAATATTTAACTTAATTATTCCCTCCTTTACATGGATTATACCCGATGCAAATACAAAGAGGCACCTACAGTGTTGAGGTGCCGCGGCTACATGAAACCACTATTTATAAAGGGAGAGGTTCGTTGACGACAGAATCTAGCTGTAACCTTACGAGGACTCCCGCATGTACAAGCCCAGCTCCAAACCCGTACAGTAAGGCATGATCACCCGAACTTATTTTCCCACTCCGAATTCCTTGATCGAGCGAAAGAGGAATCGTTGACGACGACGTATTACCGAACTCAACAAGACTATGTAACGTACGTTCTAAAGGAAACTCAAGTTTCTCACAAAGCGGTTCAATCAGTCGCATATTCGCACTATGAGGAATAAACCAATCCACATCGTTTAATGTCTGACTACTATTATTCATCATGTGATGAATAGCATCGGGAATGGTACGCATCACCCATCGGAATACTTCTCTGCCATTTTGGACAATGCAGCTGTTATCAAGCAATTTCTGATCCCCGAGTTTATTGGCAAGTCCTGTCCGATAAATATGGATTCCCCCTTTGCCCTCGGAGCCAACATGATGACTGACGAATCCCTCATACTGGTCATCTGCTTCTACTAAAACAGCACCGGCCGCATCGCCAAACAAAATACAGGTTGTGCGATCTGAGTAATCCGTTATTTTGGACAACGTTTCACCTGCAATAACAAGAACCTTCTTATGGAGCCCAGAAGCGATCAAACTATGAGCCATGATGAGTCCATAAGAAAATCCAGCACAAGCGGCACTAATATCAATCGCACCTGCACTTTGAATATGAAAATGTGCTTGAATTAAGCAGGAGACGGTAGGGAATGGAAAATCAGGTGTGGTTGTGCAAACAATGATAAAATCAACATCCTCGATCGTTTTATTATACCGAAAGATGAGATTCCTAACCGCACTTATACAGAGATCGCTGGTAAATTCGTCTCGCTCAGCAATACGCCGTTCATGAATGCCTGTACGTTGTACGATCCATTCATGACTGGTGTCCACCATTCCTTCTAAATCAGCATTCGTCAGCTTTCGTTGGGGCACATATGTTCCAATTGCTGTAATTCGGGAATTCATCATAAAACTACTTTTCCCCCCAGTTCAGGATTGAAATCGCAATGGAGTTGGAAACTTCTGTCGATATTCATGCAATTCTTTTTGAAAACGATGAAAAGGACTTGACAACATTTTGATGTTCCGTTTTATTTTCGTTTTCTTTTCCGAATGAAGTTGACAATCCTCGAGTTGGTCAATATATTTATCTATTTTTTCCCGAAGCGTTAGAATAAACCCAATCGCTATGTGAGATTTTGCCAACTCATGGAGATCATCGGCCAGAGCCTCACTCAGATTCCGGATGTCCGGAAGAAGTAACGACTTTGATACGAAAAAAAACTCAGGTGTAAAATCCTCGCGATAATCTTGTCCAGGGACTTGATCCCAAAACTCATTCCATTCCCGTAATAGGTCGGTTTCATACAAAAGGTACTTTAAAAACCCGCATAACCATGCCGTACAACTTGTATTCCGTTGTTGACATCCAATGCCTCTTGCAAGATGCCGACACCCCTGACAGCAAGAGCCCCCATTGGCGATACAAACTTTACATATGGCATCGGACCCGATCTTATGTAACGCCTGCACACCCGTTGCAATAACAGTCTGTCTACTCACCTGTATAAAAGGACCGGTCGATTCGTGAGGAGATGGCGCATCTTGACGTGATGAATCTTTTCTCGTAAAGCCAGACATACCCACCTACTCCTTATGCACTAAAATCAAATAATCAGATATTTGAATATAGTGGGTATTATACAGCAGTTCCCACCGAATAACAATCTACACTCAGGCGTACCCAAGCGTATCGTTCTTTACAGAATGGTTTTTGTTGAAGTTGTGTTATGATATTCATATATTCAAATGTATAACCATTAAGGAGAGCATAAGCCATGAATCAAACTATCCAGCAGTTCAAAGCCGATTTTTTCAAAGCTCTGGCGCATCCAATGCGAATTCGAATCCTTGAGGTCCTGAGTGAAGGAGATAAGAACGTAAACGAAATACAGAGTATTTTAGGCTCAGAAGGATCAGCCGTTTCTCAGCAGTTGGCGGTATTACGAAATAAAAATGTGGTGACTGGCTTAAAGGACGGAACTTCCGTTATTTATTCGTTACGCGACCCTCTGATTAAGGACCTACTTGTGGTCACGAAGCAAATCTTCGATAATCATCTCGTTGATGCCATTTCGTTACTCGAGGTCATTCGAAATGAATCATAAACGATAAAACAAGGGCATCCATGTAACCCAAGGGTGGTCTTACCCCCGTCAAGTAGACAGTAAAAAAAGAGGTTAATTTATACGGCGATCGCCATTCGGTACTCAACCGGAGAGCGGTCGCCGAGTTTTTTCTGAAAGCGTTCATGGTTATAAAACTCTATGTGACCAGCTTGGTGAATGGAGCGTCTGCGTGAAAGTCTCTGTTCAGGACATTTGCAAACACGACAGAAGGTTTACGTCCGGCATTCGGACGCTTCTTGCGAATAACTGACCGGATTCCAAGCTCTCGCATGAGCCGCCTAACTTTTTTACGATTAACAAGCAACCCTTCTTTCCTCAGGGCTGTGCTCATGCGAATGTAGCCGAAATAGGGCCGCAGACGATGAATGGCCAGTATGTGCTCCTTCACATCCGCATCGCGGTCCAAGCGTTGTTTTTGGGCACTACTTGCGGACCTCCACTTGTAGAAGCCGGCTCGTGATACTTCAGCAATCTTGCAAAGCACTACAACAGGATACCGTAACATCAATTCTTCGATGGTCTCGAACCGGGCTTGCTTATCCAACTTCCCTCCCCATGTAGATTTGGATTGAGCTTTTTTAGGTATTCGACCTGCGCTTTCAAATGCTCATTCTCTTCCTCGATACTGCTGAAGTGCTTCTTCACCCAGCGACCGCGATAATCCTCAAACGATTCCCCGCTCTGATGTTTACGAACCCATTCAATAATTTGAAAATCACTTTTAATTCCGAGCTTCTCTCGGATCTGGGAATAGCTCCACCGCTCTTCGACACGTAATCGAACTGCTTCCCGCTTCGTCTCTTCATCATAACGATTAAACTTTTGCCCCTTCTTGGGTGGCATAAAAAAATCCCCTCCGGTCAACAGTGCTGAATCCATGATATCATGAACTCTTTTTTCACTGTCTACCGTAAGGGGATAATATCA
>NZ_JARBDC010000039.1:0-510 GCF_036577625.1 Paenibacillus sp. GYB003
AGAGCTTGGAATCCGGTCAGTTATTCGCAAGAAGCGTCCGAATGCCGGACGTAAACCTTCTGTCGTGTTTGCAAATGTCCTGAACAGAGACTTTCACGCAGACGCTCCATTCACCAAGCTGGTCACAAAATGGATCTGCATAACAATGAGATTGTCGCTTGGGAGTTTTCAGAGCGTAATGATTTGCAACTTGTGCTCGACACCGTTAAGCAGCTCGGTACCCGTAAGGATGCGGTTCTACACTCCGACCAGGGGATACACGCACAAAGCTTACGAGACTCAACTATCGGCTCAAGGACTACAGGGCAGTCACTCCAGAAGGGGCAACTGTTTTGACAATGCATGTATGGAGTCGTTCTTCTCTCATCTGAAGACCGAGCAATTGTACCTCAAGCGCCCGAACGATGGGCATGCAGCACGTCGTCTCATTGCAGAATATATAGAGTTTTATAACCATGAACGCTTTCAGAAAAAACTCGGCGACCGCTCTCCGGTTGAGTACCGAATGGC
>NZ_JARBDC010000040.1:0-7250 GCF_036577625.1 Paenibacillus sp. GYB003
CTTACGCCGCGGCGCGCGAATGCGGCCGGGCCAGCTCGCGTCCGCGCGCGGCATCGGCCGCAAGCGCGAGCGGCTCGGCCCGCCCGACGGTCCCCCCGTCGGACACGGCGACGGCGAGCCCGAGATAGCTCCGCACCGCCCGGACGATCGCCTCGTCCAGCCCGGCCTGCGGCTCCCCGGCCGTCAGCAGGGCGAACAGATCGTATTCGAGCGCGACGAGCCGGCTTCCGGGAGCCGGGCTTCCGGCCAGCTCCGACACGATATTGAACAAGGCGAACTGCAGCAGGCCGATGTCGCTTTCCCGGTACGATTTGTCGGCGGGGATGTAGCTCTCGACCCGAATCGTCCGAATGCGGTAGTCGGCGTACTCCGCCCGCACCCGCTCGACGAGCTTCTCGTCGCACGGCAGCCGCAGCAGCATGGAGCGCAGCGCATGCTCCTCCGTCGCGCGCCGGTCGGCCAGCCGCCGCTCCTTCGCCAGCGCCGCTTCGCGGAAATGGACGTACGCCTTTTGCAGCACGTCGATGAGCGTTTGCTCGTTGCACGGCTTCAGCAAAAAGTCGATGGCGCCGAACTTGACCGCCGCCTGGGCGTACTTGAAATCTTCGTATCCGGTCAAAATGACGACGGAAATACGCCGTCTGTTGCGGTGTACGTATTCCGCGAGCCCGAGCCCGTCCATAACCGGCATCCGGATGTCGGTCAATATGAGGTCCGGCTCGAGCGCCTCCAGCTTCTCGATCGCCTCTTGGCCGTTTTCCGCTTCGCCGACCACGGTCCAGCCGAGCGAATGGGTTTCGAGCATTTTGATCAAGCCTTTGCGGAAAATGGCCTGATCTTCCACGATGAGCAGTTTGCCGATCAACGTCGGCACCTCCTTGTCATGCCGTATGTTGGTCGGATACCGGATCGTACGGCAGCCGCAGCGTAATCGTCGTCCCGCCGCCGGGAACGCTCTCGATCTCCAGTCCGTACGGCTTGCCGTACAGCAGCTCGATGCGGCGGATGACGCTGCGCAGCCCGATCGGCATCCGTTCCTCGTCCGAAGCGGCGGATAAAATATGATCGATCTGGTCCGGCTCCATGCCGCTGCCGTTATCCGTCGTGACGATTCGAAGCAGACCGTCCCGCCGCTCCGCGCTTATGGTTAGCCGCTTGCCCGACGTCCGGTCGCGGAACGCGTGCACGAACGCGTTTTCCACGATCGGCTGAAGCAGCAGCCGAGGCATTTTGCAGTCCAGCACGTCGTCGCCCGCCTCGATTTCGGCGTGAAACCGGTTTTCCATAAATGCGTCCTGAATGTCCAAATAATGGCGGATTTGCCGAAGCTCCTCGCGCAGCACCGTATGCTTGTCGACGCGCTCCAGCGAATATTTGAGAAGGCCGGACAAGGCGGAGACGAGGTTCGCCGTTTCCATGTCGTTTTGTACGTACAGCTTCCAGTACAAGCCGTTCAGCGTGTTGTACAAAAAGTGCGGGTTCAGCTGGGCTTGGATCGCCTTCAATTCCGCCTCCCTTTCGCTCAGCTGTCTCTCGTACACTTCCCGGATCAAGGAGCTGACGTTGTCGGCCATCGCGTTGAAGCTTTCCCCAAGAAAGGCGAGCTCGTCCCGGGAACGGGGGCGCACCCGCACGTCGAAATCGCCCTCGCGCATCCGCCTCATCGCCTTCACCAGATCCTTCATCGGACGCAGCAGCCTTCCGCTGAACAAGGCGATCAGCGCGCCGCTGATCAAGATGGCCCCGATCCCCGAGTACAGGCTGATATCGAGCAATATTTTGCTCTTGCTGTGGAAGGAGGCGAGCGACGTACGGCCGACCAGCGTAAACTGGGACTGCGGGGAGCGGTTGACCGCATACAAGAACGAGTGCGGTCCCTCCCTGCGGACGAACACCGGCCCCGCCCCCTCCGGCAGCTCCGGCAAAGGCGCGGAAACGTTGTCCGCATACAGCAGCTCGTTTCGCTGCTCGTACAAAAACACATTGGAGTCGGCGCCCTTCGTCAAATCGAGCAGCGTTTTCGCGAACAGCCGGTCGTCGATCACCATGACGAGCAGCCCGTACGTTTCGAGCGATTTGTTTTTTTTCATCCAGCGCGAGGCGATGATGTAGTCGTTCGTTTCGCCCTGCCGCAGCGGGTTGGCGAGCGCCTTTCGCATCCAGATGAGCTGGCCGTTCGACTGCTCGACATTGCGCTTCACGTCGGCGAAGACGGCGTCGTCCAATCGGCCGATCGTTTCGTCGATATGGCCGTAATAGTAGTTGACCCCGTTCAGGTCGTAAAAATAAACCGACTGTATGTACGGCTCGTCCAGCTTCACCTGCCGCAGCAAGCTTTGCAGCTCTTCGTGCTCCACGTAGTTGTCGAACAGGTCGTCGCTGCGGGTCATCAGCTTCTGGACGACCTTTTCGATGACGCTGTTGAACACGATGTAATTCGAGATGCGGTATATTTCCTGAATGCGCAGCTCGAGGTTCGCCATCGCCTGCTCGTTCGCCTTCGCGTACTGCCCGCTCACCTCTTCCTCGAACAATTGCAAATGCGTCCGGTACGACAAATAGCCGGTTACCGAGCACGAAAACAAAATGATGACGGACAAAGCCAAAATGAGCTTGGCGTTCATGCCGATTTTCACCTGCGGACATCCCCCATCCGGTCGTTCGTTTGGCATCGCTTTCGTTTTGCAGAATCGCCGTCGTTCCGCCTCGGGTTGACAGTAAAGAAAGTCGACTTCGCCAAACCTTGAAGCGAAAAAACTTTCTTTACCAAGAACAAACTTCCGCTATACCGCGGTCGCTCCGCCCCGAATTGCAGCGATATTGTTTTTCTTATTCCAGCTTTTCGCGGCAAATCCTTTTTTACGGAACAAGCGCAAAAAGACCGTCCTTGACGGACGGCCTACGAAGCCGAACGGACGACGGATGGTCAAGCCGCTTAGCGCCGGCCCGACTGCCACTGCCTTTCGATTTGCTCCAGCGTCTTCCCTTTCGTTTCCGGCACGATCCTGACGCAGAACAAAATCGAGATCGCGGAGACGACCGCAAACAGCCAAAACGTGCGTGCGGTGCCGATGCCTTCGATCAGCATCGGAAACGTTTGGGAAACGGCATAATCGGCCGCCCATAAACAGAACGAGGCGACCGCCGTCGCCCTCCCCCGGATCCGGGTCGGAAATATTTCCGAAATCATCACCCAGACGACCGGACCGAACGAGATCGCGAAAGATGCGACATACACCAGAATGAAAAACAAAATCGAATAGCCGGTAATGCCGGATTGAAAGCCGTAACCGACCGCGAACAAACAGACCGTCATCGCGATGGAGCCGACGACGAGAAGCATTTTCCGCCCGACTTTGTCGATCAGCCACAGCGCGAGCAGCGTAAACCCGAAATTGACGATGCCGACCCATACCGTCTGGGAAAGCGCCGCGTCGGTGCCCGCCCCGGTTTGCTTGAAAATTTCCGGGGCGTAATACATGATGGCGTTGATCCCCGTAATTTGCTGCAGGATGGCCAGCACGACGCCGACGAACAGCGGCAGCCGGAGCGCCGGCGAAAACAGCTCCCGCACGGAGCCCGCCTCTTCTTCCTTCAAGTTCAAAATTTCGTTCAGCTCGGACTTGGCCGCCTCTTTGCCGTTCATCCGCTCCAAAATATCGAGCGCCCGCACCTCCTGCTTGCGCTTCATCAGCCAGCGCGGCGATTCGGGAATGAACGCCAGCAGCACCAGATAGAGCAGGCCCGGCAAAACGCCGAAGCCGAACATCCATCGCCACCCGTAAGCGACGTCCCACGCGTCGTCGCCGATGCCCGCGATACCGGCGTTAATGAAAAACGTAACGAAAATTCCCGTCACGACGGCGAACTGGTAAATCGACACGAGCCGCCCGCGGTTGCGGGCCGGCGATATTTCCGCGATATACAGCGGGGACAAGGTCGACGTCATCCCCACTCCGATGCCGCCGACGATTCTTGCGATCACGAGGCCGGCGACGCCGGTCGGCATCGCCGACAAAAGCGCGCCTAGAGAGAAGAGAAGCGCGGAGACGACGAGCATGTTTTTGCGCCCGTATTTGTCGCTGAGCACGCCGGAACAGGCCGCGCCGATCGTCGCCCCGATAATGAGGCTGGAGACGGTCCATCCTACCATGCCGGGCTGCAAATCGAACCTCGTCGTTATGAAGCCGATCGCTCCCGAAATGACGGCCGTATCGTATCCGAACAAAAAGCCGCCGATGGCCGCTATGACGGAATAAAAGACCGCGTACCGGCTGAAAGTCCGGCCTTTGACGTGTTGCTCATCCATGTTCAAGCGTTCCCCTTCCAATGGTCGTTGAACGCTATTATTTCCATCTTGGCCTTTCCTTAAGACGGCGAAATTGGCGGAGTTGACCGGCCGGGCGCGAATAATAAAAACGGGACGGAAGCTCCGCTTCCGTCCCGACATACATCCAACTCCGTTACCCGAGCTTCCGGCGCGCGAATTCGATCGTCTTCCGGTTGTGGAAGCCGATATGCTCGTGGCCCATGAACGGGTACGGATGGATTTCTTTTTCGCACGTCATCCGGTTGTAGGCCGCATAAACCGTTTCCGGCATGCAGACCGTGTCTTTCAGCCCGACGGAGACGATGACCGGTACGCGGATTCGCTCCGCAAGGTTCATGATGTCGAAATAGCCGAGCGTTTCCAGCACGGCATCGAGCCGGTCCGGAAACTCGTTCGCAAACTGGGCCAGCTCGGTAAGCGAGCCGGTCGAATGGAGCATGCCGAAGTCCATATGGCACATATTCGGTACGTTCGCCACCGCAAGCGCGGGCTTGTCGCTGAGAGCGGCGGTAAGCAGGGCGAGACCCCCGCCTTGGCTCGATCCTTCGACGACGATGCGCGCCGGATCGACCTCGGGCTGCCGGGCGGCCCATTCGACCGCTTTGACGCTGTCGATCGCGACAGCCCGATAGTAGCAGTTATATTTATCCATAATGCCTTGGCTGATCCAGCCTTTCGCCATGCCGTGCGCGCTTGCCAGCCGGTTTCCGGTGTCCCCTTTTTGCCCGCGCACGTCGACCGCGAATACGGCGTATCCCATCAGCAGCCACTGCGCGTACCGTTCCGGGTATCCCCTGCCGCCGGTGTAGCCGTGAAACGTCACGATGCACGGCAGCTTGCGCCCGCTCTCCATCTTCGGCAGCAAAAACCAGCCCGCGATCGGCGTATCGTCGAACCCTTCGTAACGGACGTCGTCGACGTCCATCCACGGAAACAGCGGCTCCGTCCGCCGTCTCGAATCGTTCAGCGGCTTGTCCGCAAACCGGGCGAGCGTCTCGTCCCAGAACGACTCCAGATCGCTCGGCGCATACCGGTCCGGCCGATACGCCTCGAGCGCGGCCAGCCTGCTTTGAATCGCGTTCATGCGTATGATGTCCCCTCTCCTGTACGATAAATATGTACCGCTCTCATCATGACGCCACACAGCGGACGCCCGGCGAATACGCCCGGCGAAAGCCGCTGCGACGGCTCGCCCGGACGCGAAAGCGCTGCGGACCGCGCGCGCGCCGAGGGTGCCGCCGAATGGCGCGCCCGGGCGAATTCGCCCGGCGAAAGCCGCTGCGGCGGCTCGCCCCCCGGACGCGAGAGCGCTGCGGGCCGCGCGCGCCGATGGTGCCGCCGAATGGCTTGTCCAGGCGAATTTGCCCGGCATTCGGTCATTGCATGCTCCGGTAAGCCGTGCCCGAGCAGGCATTTGCCCGCGGCGGATCTGCCTTTCTGCCTGAATCAGCGAATCAGAATTTACGGATCGTCCGAATCGGCTGATACATTTACAAACTAAAATTCGCTATTAGTGAATCTGTTGCCCTTATTTTCAACGAATAGCCGGATATTTGGACAACTAGTAACATCAATTCACTATTTAGACACTCAAGTTCAGTAATTATGAAATGAGGTTCAGTAATTCCGACAATCCCCCAAAATCCGGGGATTTAGCGTAAGACAAGTTCACTATTAGTGAAAAATGATTCACTCTTCGACTCACGAGCTATCTGCGAGATTCGGGCTGCATTCAGCATTCAGCATCTTCACTCTGCATCCGCACTCCGCACTCCGCTCTCCGCACTCCGCTCTCTGCACTCCGCACTCCGCACTCCGCACCCTGCATCTGCACACGCATGCCTTGAACCTACCCGGTCCGCGCCATCGCGCGCGAATGCCGGGTGCGCGTTTCGGCGCTGCGCGGCGGCCGGTCAAACCCGCGAACGCTACTTCCGCCAATGATGGCGCCGACGTATGGCTTCAGGCAGTTCCATCCATACTAAAGCGGAAAATACAGGAAGGACGGATGAGACGACCATGAAACCAATCCTCCGCATTTACGCGGCCGATATGCGGGGCGTTTTCCGCAATTGGGCGGCCGCCGTCATCGTGCTCGGACTCGCCGTACTCCCGTCGCTGTACGCCTGGTTCAACATCGTCGCCTCGTGGGACCCGTACGGCCAAACCGGCGGGCTGCCCGTCGCCGTCGCGAATCTCGACCAAGGCGCGACGCTGCGCGGGCACGAGCTTCGTCTCGGCGACGAAATCGTCCGGTCGCTGAAGGACAACCGGAATATCGGCTGGACGTTCACGGATCCGGAAAGGGCGATCCGCGGCGTGGAGCACGGCGATTATTACGCGTGCATCGTCATCCCGGAACAGTTCTCCGCCCGCATCGCCACCGTGTTGTCCGACAACCCGCAAAAGGCCGAGCTGGCCTATTACGTCAACGAAAAAATAAACGCCGTCTCGCCGAAAATTACCGGCAAAGGCGCTAGCGGCATCATCGAGCAGGTGAACCGCAACTTCATCCAGACGGCGAACGGCACCATTTTCCGCATCTTCAACGAAATCGGCGTCGAGCTGCAAACCGAGCTGCCGACGCTGCTAACGCTGCGCGACACCGTGTTCAAGCTGGAGGCGCTGCTGCCGGACATCGAACGGGCGGCGAACACGGCCGCGGAAGACGTCCGCAAGGCGCAGCGCATCGTCGCCGACGTGCAGGCCCGGCTCCCCGCGGTCGAGAAGCTCGCGCAGGACGGCGCGCTGCTCGCGGACCGGCTGGCCGCGGCGCTGGACGGCGGCGCGAACGCGGTAAGCGCGGCCGGGCCTTTCGTCGCGCAAAACCTGCGGCTCGCGCAAACGGCCGTGGACGCCGCGGCGCAGCTCGCCGGCACGCTGCGCGACGGTCTCGCCGATCCGGCCGCATCGTCGGCGG
>NZ_JARBDC010000041.1:0-55450 GCF_036577625.1 Paenibacillus sp. GYB003
CTCAAGATGAGATTTCCCAATTCGTAAGACCCCTGGTAGACGACCAGGTTGATAGGTTCGGGGTGGAAGCGCAGCAATGCGTGCAGCTGACGAATACTAATCGGTCGAGGGCTTATCCAAAACATCGCTTCACTCGTTCGTTTCGCATTCAGTTTTCAGGGAATAACATGGAGAGGTACCCAAGAGGCCGAAGGGGGCGCTTTGCTAAAGCGTTAGGGTGTAACAGCCGCGAGGGTTCGAATCCCTCTCTCTCCGTTTACTACCTGCAGGTAAACTTTTTACCTGTTATGATGGCGGTGTAGCTCAGCTGGCTAGAGCGTACGGTTCATACCCGTGAGGTCGTGGGTTCGATTCCCTCCGCCGCTACCATCTTTTCATAAGGACGCTTAGCTCAGCTGGGAGAGCATCTGCCTTACAAGCAGAGGGTCGGCGGTTCGATCCCGTCAGCGTCCACCATCAATTTCCTCGATTGCGTATGAAGCCGTTCGGGGATTCTAGAAAGACCATCGTTATGGAGCTGTGGTGTAGAGGCCTAACATGCCTGCCTGTCACGCAGGAGACCGCGGGTTCGAATCCCGTCAGCTCCGCCATTTGTATTACCCGAGAATACGGGATGAGAACCTTCAGGTTCGTCGAAGCGTTGCTTCGTTAGTATCCGCTTCGCAGTCTCGGAACGAAGTGGAGAGTATCCCGTCAGCTCCGCCATTATTTCTTTTCACCCCTACAACTACATATGGCTCGGTAGCTCAGTTGGTAGAGCAGAGGACTGAAAATCCTCGTGTCGGCGGTTCGATTCCGTCCCGAGCCACCTTGTATGTCCGCAAGCATGCAGATGCTGAAGGGCAGCGCATGGAGGCTTAGCGAAGTGGCCAAACGCAGCAGACTGTAAATCTGTTCTCTTACGAGTTCGGTGGTTCGAATCCATCAGCCTCCATCATTTCGCATTACCGCTTGATCTTTGGATCAGGTTCGCTTTAGAGCACTTATTCTAAATGCGAGCCATTAGCTCAGTTGGTAGAGCACCTGACTTTTAATCAGGGTGTCGTAGGTTCGAGTCCTACATGGCTCATCATGCCTCGTCGCGTGCTAGCGGCGAGGTTTTTATCTTTGTAAGCAAAGAAGGTTCTTTCCCCAAACAGGCGGCGAGAACCTTTTTTTTGTTATCGATAGAGAATATTAACTTCCCTAAAGAGCAGCGAAGTTAAACATTTTTTGCCAAGAACAAGCTCTATTCGGTTTATCTTTTTTGAGGATCTCTCGGTACTTGGACGACTTTATCGATGCTGCGGGCGAGGGGACGGGAATACAGGTATCTTTGCAGTTTGGTAAACGGAGAGGACGCTAAAGGATGTAGCGAGCAGCGCCTTTCGTTTCCGCGTCCGGCGTATCCTGATCCTGCCGGCCAATCGAATCGAACAAACGGGAAAACTTCCTGTTCACTCGCTCTCCTATAGGCATCGTGTCGAAATACCGGGAGAAGCTCCCGATAAAATGGCGTCGCATCGGCGAAAGCCAGAAATAGACGAATGTAACGGGACGTTTTCCCGTTGTTTTGCCCGGAAACGGGAAACGACCGAAAATAGCGGGAGCATTTCCATCTCGCTTCCCGCTCCGCTGACGTTTCGGCGTGCACTAAGGATCAGGTTGCACAGAAAAACCGTCAGTTCTGGCGGTCTTTCTAAGGCATCGCTCGGCAACGGGGAGCCGTGTCGGCCCGATGGAACGAATCGTAGGATGCTTATCGGCGTAAAAAACGATCGTTTTTCAGGCTAACGAATCCGGATATCGCTATCCAGCCCAAAATGGAAGAAAACGGTCCGGTTTGCCGGTAAAAGCGATACGGGAGTTCGTTAAAAAATTCAACCCCCCGCTTTCGGCTCCGATAACGTTTTTTCGATTCGTTAGCCGCTTGTCCGTTAGACCGGGTTCCTGAGCGGAATGAAGTCGAACATCCGCTCTCTGGAGCTCAGCGGGAAGGGGCACCTAGCGCGGAACGATCGCGGCCGCCTTTGATGTCGTGTTGCTATCGTCAAACATAACAGGTCCGTCCGGTGTATTTCCGGACGGCTCTCGCTGACCGCAACGAGGTTAAGACGAGCGCAAACGTTCGGCGACGGATTGCATTTTTTGCTCCATGGACGAATGGTGGTCCCGGCGATCGTCGATTTTGACCGACGTGCATACCCGGTTTGCGCCTCCGGCAAAGGGCGACTCGTGCAAAAGACGCACGACGTGAAGCAAATCGGACAAATCCCCTTCGATGATCGTGCTCATCGGCGTCAGCTGATAGCGGATCGACTCTCCGGCCTGCTCCAAAATACGCTGCATATCCGCCACGTAGCGGCTCAAGCTGGTCGATTCGGTTCCTACGGGAATCACGGTGACTTCCACGATCGGCATGGTCGGCCTCCTCCTCCTTATCCCTCTCCATGATTGATTCCATTGTACCCGTTCGTCGCCGAATAGCCAATGGAGGCACGCCGGTCCGGCCCCGATCTCACGATTCGGATAATGGAAAGGTCAGCGCCCCATAAGGCATAAAGGCCGCCTCGCAGCTTGCCGATCGGCTCAGCCGATTTAACGTTTCCTCCAAATTGCGAACCGGAATGAGGCCGGCCAGCTCGACGATCGGTTCGGGCATATCCGAGTATAAATGAACGGTTTGATGGGTGACGATGTCGTCGATATGGGTCACTTTGTGCGCCCCCAGCACGAATTGCTGACGAAGCTTGGCGGCGATCGCCCGGCGATCTTGTCCGGTTTCGACCCAGTGCTGAAAAATGCCGCTGCCGAAATGCTCCTCGCAGCGCGCCAGCAGCATGATCGAGCCGCCCGACTTCGCAAAAGCCGACGCGTTCTGCAGCGTTTTAATCGCTTGGTACAAGGACGCATCTTTCGGATGGCCGCCCGTCGACGCCACGACAACGTCGAACTTCTTATCCGCCGGAATGAAAAAACGGGCGCGCGCGGCCGCAAGCCCGCGGCGGTGCGTAGCGGCCAACTCGCCCGCGAAAGCGTCGAGCAGCTCCCGCCGATGGTTCGCGATGACGTTGAACAAGAAGTGGATCGGCACGGCCGAATGCGCTTCCTCCAAATCGCGATGAATCGGATTGTCGGGATCGCCGAGACGCGCTTTGTAGCGCTGCGACAAGGCGTGATTCGTTTCGATGCACCGCCGGGAAGCGACGCCGGGAACGAGCGCCTTGACGCCCCCCGATACGCCGACCAGCCGGTGCGGCTCGATTCCTCCGGTCGCGATTCGCAGATCGGCTTCGACCACGTCGCGGTTAATTTCGATCGGCGTGCCGTTTCGGGTCGTCCCGACATGCACGCAATGTTCGGGATAAGGCGAATGGTTGGCGACCTCGACGCGGCCATATACGCTGTCTCCGACGAGCTGCTTCAATTCGTCCGTCGTATGCTGCCGGTGCATGCCGAGAGCGACGACGATCCGGATACGGTCGTCGGAAATCCCCCCTCGATTCAACGATTCGAGCAAAGCGGGCAAAAACAAATGGCTCGGACACAAGCGGGTTCCGTCGCTGATCAAAATGACGGCGCGCTTGCGGCCGACCGCCAATTCGTCAAGACGTTTGCCCCGAACCGGCTGCCGCAGCGCTTCCCGGATAAGCGCGTCGGGCGCCGCCGATGCGGCGGACCGGTATTCCAGCACGGTCGGCGGAATGCGTCCGTTCCATGGGACGGGAATTTGGGAGTTGCCGTATGGAAGTAAGATGGAGCTTCCCTTCTTTCCGTTAGGTCTGAGACGTATTGTGCGCCGT
Source organism: Paenibacillus sp. GYB003 (assembly GCF_036577625.1). Lineage (NCBI taxonomy): Bacteria > Bacillati > Bacillota > Bacilli > Caryophanales > Paenibacillaceae > Paenibacillus > Paenibacillus sp. GYB003. The sequence continues at coordinate 3,783 of NZ_JARBDC010000041.1, forward strand.
TTCGGAAAAAAAATGCCGTCCGATCCGGCCAGGTCCCGTCTGCCATCGCCAAATCAAGGAAGGGCGCCGCGGTTTTCATCGGTATTGAAAATGTGTATCATTGAAGTAGAAAAGCGCGAGCAGCGGGAGGGCATTCATCATGACGCTATGGGATCGGATCAAGCAGCAATTGGAACGCATACTCGGAACCGAATTCAGGCTCGAACGATTGCCTGCAGCGCAATGGCGCAATGCCGAGAACGTCTCCGGAACGGCCGACAAAAGCCGTTCGATCGACGGACGATATTACTTTTATTTATACAAGGACGGCGGTCACGTCCTGACCGTATCGGCGGAAGAGGCCATGCTGACGGCGTCGGAAAAGCAGCTGGTCGAGCTGATGCTGGAAGCGCACCGCGCGCAGCACAAGCCGCCCGCGCCGTCCGTACATTCGGAGGACGAACGCAAATCCCAGCTCATCCGGTCGTGGGTCGCCGAGCAGCTGGAGAAGGGCGTTACCGACGCGGAGCTTCCCGATACCGTAGCGACCAACTTCGCCTTGTACGCTTCCAAAATCCCGCTGCTCGTTTACGGCGATTATTCGGATCAGCGCAAAGCGGCGTACCAGGATTTGAAAAAGCTGCTGGAGACGTTTTTCGACGCGGAAATCGCGCTCATTCCGCTGCTGGAAAAAGAATGGCTCGTGCTCGGGCCGGAATCGCTGCTGCAGGAAAGCGGCGAGGGAGAAGAAGAAACGACGGAGGAAATGCTGGCCACGCTCGCGAACGCGCTTCACGAAATGCTTGCGACGGAGTGGGTGGGCGAATGCCACGTGGCCGTCGATTATCCGATGCTGCCGGCCAAATCGCTGCTCGCTTCCGTCTGCAGGCTGCGGGAGACGATGAGCCTCGGCCGCACGTATCACGTCGCCGACAATATCCATATGCCGTGGAAGCTGCAGCTGGAGAAGCTGCTGCATCCGATCGGCGAAGAGCAGAGGCAGCTGTTCCTCGAACGGGTGCTGAAAAGGGTCGACATGCTGAAAGACGCGGAAATGCTGACGACGCTCGAGCAGTTTATCGCGCTCGATTGCAGCGTGAGCGAGACCGCCAAAAAGCTGTTCATTCACCGCAATACGCTGCTGTACCGGCTCGACAAATTCAAGCAGGAGACCGGGCTCGACGTCCGCACGTTCCACCATGCGCTTCTTGTGCACGTCGCGCTGCTTTTGTACAAAGTAACGAAAAGAGCGTGATTTTTTTGTAAGCAATGTGCATAGTCTTGGAATTGGACGTAGGTTAATATAGACATATGCGAATCATGAATAATAGGGGGAATGAACCATGGCAGGTTTGCGTTTGAACCACATCGTGAAAAAGTATCCGGGAGCCGCCGAAGCGACGGTTAAAGATTTCAACCTGGAGATCAAGGACAAAGAGTTCCTCGTACTCGTAGGCGCATCCGGTTGCGGCAAATCGACGACGCTCCGCATGATCGCCGGTCTTGAAGAAATCACTTCCGGAGAGCTTTATATCGGGGATCGTCTCGTAAACGACGTCGCGCCGAAAGACCGCGACATCGCGATGGTATTCCAATCCTATGCTCTGTATCCGCACATGAACGTTTATCAAAACATGGCGTTCGGTTTGAAACTGCGCAAATTCAAAAAAGCCGAAATCGACGCACGCGTGCGCGAAGCGGCTAAAATTCTCGATATTGAAATGCTGCTCGACCGCAAGCCGAAGGCTCTGTCCGGCGGTCAGCGCCAGCGCGTCGCCTTGGGACGCGCGATCGTCCGCGATCCGCAAGTGTTCCTGATGGACGAACCGCTCTCCAACCTGGACGCCAAGCTGCGCGTACAGATGCGCGCCGAAATCAGCAAGCTGGCGAAGCGTCTCGAAACGACCGTCGTATACGTAACGCACGACCAGACGGAAGCGATGACGATGGGCGACCGGATCGTCGTCATGCACCAAGGCATCATCCAGCAAGCGGCTTCTCCCGAAGAAATTTACAACTTCCCGCTCAATATGTATGTAGCCGGCTTTATCGGTTCGCCTTCGATGAACTTCATTCACGGTTCGCTTATCGAATCCGGCGGCAAAGTGCGCTTCAAGTCGCAAGGCGTCGACGTCGTTTTGCCGGAAGGCAAAGCGCAAATTCTTCGCGATAAAGGCTACATCAACAAAGAAGTGGTGTTCGGGATCCGTCCGGAAGATTTGCACGACGAGCCGATCTTCATGGAAGGCTCTCCGGAAAGCCACGTGACCGCGACGATCGAAGTTTCGGAAAACCTCGGTCACGAAGTGCAGCTCCACTTGAGCGGACTCGGCACGCAAACGATCGTGGCGCGCGTCGACGGCCGTTCCGGCTTCAAGGAAGGCATGAGCATCAAACTGGCGATGGACATGAACAAAATTCATATTTTCGACAAAGAAACCGAAGTAAACGTACTTCTGTAAGAAATCGCAGAGGAAGGCCGGCGGATGACGCCGGCCTTTCTTTTTTTTCGGAGCGGCGGCAAGCGGTTTGCCCCGGGCAGTTGAAGGTTGCTTTCCCAACGCATTTCCATTACGATGAAAACATTGGATCATAAAGGAGACGTCAGGCAATGGGGAAAAAGACGAAAGTGTCCGACCTCGTCCACAATTTTCACCTCGAGGTCGTGACCGGAGAAGAAGGGCTCGGACGGCTGATCAAAGTCGCGGACATGTATCGGCCGGGCTTGGAAATGGCGGGCTATTTCGCTTATCATCCCCGGGAACGGGTGCAAATATTGGGACGGACGGAGCTGACGTTTTTCGAGACGTTGTCCGCCGAGGATCGGTTCGACCGGATCACGAAGCTGTGCAGGGAAGAGGAGACGCCGTGCATTATCGTGACGCGCGGTCTGGCCGTTCCGCAGGAGCTCATTCGCGAAGCGTCGGCGCGGGGACTCCCGGTGCTCCGCAGTCCGCTGGCGACGACGACGCTCGTCAGCCGCATCACCGATTATTTGGAGAACAAGCTCGCGCCGACGACGACGATCCACGGCGTTCTCGTCGAAGTATACGGCATCGGCATGCTCATTACGGGCAGCAGCGGCATCGGCAAAAGCGAAACCGCGCTGGAGCTCGTCAAGCGGGGACATCGGCTCATCGCGGACGACGCGGTGGAAATTCACCAGACGGCCGATCACGTGCTGATCGGCAACGCGCCCGAGCTGATCAAATATTTGCTGGAAATTCGCGGCGTCGGCATCATTAACGTCATGACGCTGTTCGGGGCGGGCGCGATCCGGACGAACAAAAAAATATCGCTCGTCATCCGGCTGGAGACGTGGCAGCAGGACAAAGAGTACGACCGGCTCGGCCTCGACGAGGAGCTGACCCGCATTATCGACACCGATCTGCCGCTCGTGACGATTCCGGTTCGCCCCGGACGAAACCTGGCGGTCATTATCGAGGTCGCCGGCATGAATTACCGGCTGAAGCGAATGGGCTACAATGCGGCGCTGCAATTCACGAACAAGCTGACCGAATCGATATCCGGAGACCTGGACGACCCGGAATAACCGGCCGTTCGAAACTGTTGCTGAAGGAGATGGCATATGGCTTATTTGCTCGATCCGATCGCGTTTTCGCTTGGACCGATAACGGTCCGTTGGTACGGCATTATTTTGGGCACGGCGGCGCTCGTTGGATTGTGGCTGGCGGTCATGGAAGGGAAACGGTTCAAAATTCCGCCCGACTTCTTTATGGACTTGCTGCTGATCGGCGTCCCGTCGGCCATTATCGGCGCCCGGATTTATTACGTCGCGTTCAAATGGGACGCATACAAAAACAACCCGCTGGAAATATTCCAGATATGGCACGGCGGCATCGCGATATACGGCGCGTTAATCGGAGCGCTCATAGCCGGGTACATTTATTTTCGACGTAAAGGCTACAATTTTTGGCGCATGGTCGACATCTGCGCGCCTTCGCTCATCGTCGGGCAAATGATCGGCCGGTGGGGCAACTTCGTCAACCAGGAAGCGCACGGCGGACCGGTGTCGGAGACGTTTTTGCGGGGGACGCTTCATTTGCCGAATTGGATCGTCGACCAAATGTATATCGACGGCCAGTATTATCATCCGACGTTTTTGTACGAGTCGTTTTGGAATTTGATCGGCTTGCTGCTGCTGCTCTGGCTGCGCAGGCGTCCGTTTATGCGCGCGGGCGAGCTGTTTTTCAGCTACTTGATCTGGTATTCGGTCGGCCGGTTTTTCATCGAAGCGCTGCGCACGGACAGCCTTGCGTTTACGGCGCCGGCATGGCTCGTTTCGTTTATCGATGCGCTCTGGTCGCCGATGACGCTGCTGTTCGAACCGGGGGCGATGGAATACGGCAACGTGCGGATTTCGCAGCTGCTGGCGATTTTGATCGTAGTCGCTTCGATCGTGCTCATCGTGCTGCGCCGCAAAAAAGGATGGTCGTCGGAGCGCTATTCCGACCCGATCCGTTCGAGCAAAACGCCGGCGGCGGCGTCCGAAGCGGGCGAGGGGATTTAACACGTTCGACGGTTCGCGATATCGATATCGGATAGGAGATAGCACCATTGGCTATAACGACAGCGCTTTTTGACCTGGACGGCACGATCGTCGACACGAACGAGCTGATCATTCAATCGTTTCTGCATACGCTGGAAGGAGAAACGGCGGAGCCTTTCACGCGAGAGCGGATTATTCCGCATATGGGGTTCCCGCTGCTCGAGCAGCTCCGGTTTTTTACGGGCAAAGACGAGGTGGACGAGCTGGCGGTCAAATACCGGAAGTTCAATCTGGACAAGCACGACGAGCTGGTCAAGGAGTTCCCTTACGTGCGGGAAGTGCTGGCCGAGCTGAAACGGCGGGGCGTGCGGATGGGCGTCGTGACGAACAAAATGCGGACGACGACACTGATGGGACTGAAGCTGTGCGGGCTCGAATCGTATATGGATACGATCGTCACCGTCGACGACGTCGCCCGGGGCAAGCCGGATCCGGAGTCCGTGCTGAAGGCGCTGAAGCTGCTGAACGCACGGCCGGACGAAACGGTCATGGTCGGAGACAGCCAGTACGACATCGTGGCCGGACGGGAAGCGGGCGCGAAGACGGTCGGGGTCGCCTGGTCGCTGAAGGGCGAAGACCATCTGCGCGAGTTCAGCCCGGATTTTATCGTTCGCGATATGAGGGAGCTGCTGGACATCGTCGGCGCGTAAGCGGCGGAGCGGAGCAGGCGAGTTGCCGGAAACCAAGGATCGAGGGATGGGCCATTGAGACGAACGCAGCGATACCCGGTCGAAGGGCCGAACGCGCTATGGCAAATTTATAAAACGGTCAGCAAATGGAAGTCGGTGCGCAATTTCGTTTTTATCCAAATCGCCCGCTACTGCCCTTCGCTGCCGCTCAAAAATTGGATTTATCGCCGCGTGCTGCGCATGGAGATCGGCGACAACACGGCGTTCGCGCTCATGGTCATGGTCGACGTCTTTTTCCCCGAAAAAATTCATGTCGGCTCCAATTCGATTATCGGCTACAATACGACGATTTTGGCGCACGAGTATTTGATCGACGAATATCGGCTCGGAGACGTGCATATCGGCTCGAACGTCATGATCGGCGCCAATACGACGATATTGCCCGGGGTGACGATCGGCGACAACGCCGTGGTGGGCGCCGGCTCGGTCGTACACCGCGACGTCGAGCCGGGAACGTTCGTCGCTGGCAATCCGCTTCGCGTCATCCGCGAGGCGGAGAAATAAACCGCGCATGCTCGCGTTTCGCGCATCTTTGCCTCCTGACGGTCGGGAGGCTTTTTGCTTCCCCGGCGCCGTCCGCGACATGAACGGGAGGCGGTCCGCACCGCGCCGTATGAAAACGGCGTGAAAACGGATTGACGGTAACGCAGCGCCGTGATAAACTTACAATTACATTCTTTATTTTGGTAGTATGGTAGCATGGTATCGCTTTAACGCGGTGAAGAAAACGGGACATAAATCGCGAACCCATCAGCCATACGCCGCGAACGGGGTGTATCATGTCGAAACCGAAAGTGTTTGAAAAGCCGCCCGGCGTCAAAGATTATTTGCCGGAAACGGTCGCCAAGCTGCGGCGCATCGAAACGAATGTGCTCGAATGCATGCAAAAGTGGGGGTACCGGCAAATCGTCACCCCCACTCTCGAATATTACGATACGGTCGGGGTAGCCAGCTCGACCTCGGATCGGAAGCTGTTCAAGCTGCTGGACAAAAAAGGGACGACCGTCGTGCTGCGCTCGGAGGTGACGGCGCCGATCGCCCGCGTCGTCGCTTCGCTGCTGAAGGAGCGTCCTTTCCCGCTGCGGCTGTCGTATCATTCGAACGTGTTCCGCGCGTTCGAGGACGAGGCGGGACGCGAGGCGGAATTTTTCCAAACCGGCGTCGAGCTCGTCGGAGATTCGTCGGCCGACGCGGACGCCGAGGTCGTGGCGCTCGCGATCGCTTCCCTGAAGGCGGCGGGCATCCGCGAATTCAAAATCGCCCTCGGCCATGTCGGCTTTTTGAACGGGCTGTTCCGGGAGTCGCTTCCGGATCGTCCGGACGAGCAGAGCGCGCTGAAAGACCGGCTGCTGCAGCGCGACCATGTCGGGTACCGCAACCGGCTCCGCCAGCTGGGATTGGCCGAAACGGTTCGCGAAGAGCTGGAAGGCATTTTGCGGCTGCGCGGCGGGCAGGAAATATGCGAGCAGGCCCGGAGCCTGTCGCGGGACCGGACGGCGCAGGAGGCGATCCGGCATCTGTGCGAAGTGTGGGAGGTGCTGCAAGCTTACGGGGTAAGCGAGCATGTGCTGATCGACTTGACGATGGTCGGCGACTTCACGTATTACACCGGCATGACGTTCGAAGGGTATGCCGCCGATCTCGGCTTCCCGGTATGCAGCGGCGGCCGCTACGACAATTTGCTCGGCCAATTCGACCGCCCGGCGGCGGCGACCGGCTTCGCGCTCAAAACGAACCGGATTCTCGAGGTGGCGAATATGGAAGAGCCGGAGGCGCCGTACCGGGTGCTCGTGCTGTACGCGCCGGGCAAGGTGAAGGAAGCGCTCGCCCATGCGGGCGAGCTGCGCCGGCGCGCGAACGTCATCGTCGAGACGGCGCGCATCGACGCGGTGGCTTCGCGGAACGGAGCGCCTCCTGCGGGCGGCGGGACCGAATACGACGAAGTGATCGAGTTCGCCTGAGGATGAAAGGAAGGTTTGCGATGCAAGAACTACTGAAGGTTGCGATTCCGAAAGGAAGAAGCGTGAAGCATATACGCCGGTTGTTTCAGGAAGCGGGCATGCCTTTGCCGGAAGACCTGGACGATTCCCGCAAGTTCATCGTTCCGGTACCGGAGCTGGGGATGGAGTTTATCGTGGCGAAGCCGGCCGACGTGCCGACATACGTCGAATACGGCGTGGCGGACATCGGCATCGCCGGCAAGGACGTCATGATGGAAGAAAACCGGAACGTCTACGAGCTGCTGGACTTGGGCATCGCCCGCTGCCGGTTTTCCGTCATCGGCCTGCCCGGCTGGACGCCTTCGGCGAACCCGCGCGTCGCGAGCAAGTTTCCGAACGTCGCTTCGCAATATTTTCGCGAGAAGGGGCAGCAGGTCGAGGTGATCAAGCTGAACGGCAACGTCGAGCTCGCCCCGTTGATCGGCCTCGCCGACCGGATCGTCGATCTGGTCGAGACCGGCAATACGATCCGCGAAAACGGGCTCGCGGAGCTGGAGAAAATCGCCGACATTACGAGCCGGCTGATCGCGAACCGCGTCAGCTACCGGATGAAAAACGACGCGGTGCAGCGGCTGTGCGACCGGCTGCAGTCGGCCATTACGGCGGCTGGCGCCGCCGCGAACGGAGGGCGGTGACGACAAATGCGCATGATGAAAGCATCGGAATTCAAGCTGGCGCGCGAGGTGGAGTACGGCACTCCCGAGCAGAACAAGACGGTCGCGGCCATTCTCGAAAGCGTACGTACCGAAGGCGACGCCGCGGTGCTGCGCTTTACGGAGCAGTTCGACAAGGCGAAGCTGAGCGCCGGACAGCTTCGCGTCACGGAGCAAGAAATACGGGCGGCGTACGACAAGGTCGAGAAACCGTTCATCGAAGCGCTCCGCCGTGCTGCGGCCAATATCCGCAGCTTTCACGAAAAGCAGAAGCGCGCGACCTGGATGGACGTTCAACCGGACGGCACGATGCTCGGACAGCTGATCCGGCCGCTGCGTCGGGTCGGTTTGTACGTTCCGGGCGGCAAGGCGGCCTATCCGTCGTCCGTGCTTATGAACGCCATTCCGGCGCAGGTGGCGGGCGTGCCGGAAATCGTCATGGTGACGCCGGCGTCCACGGGCGGCAAGGAAGGAATCGATCCGTACATTCTCGTCGCGGCGGCGGAAGCCGGCATCGGCGAAATGTACCGGGTCGGCGGAGCGCAGGCGGTCGCGGCGCTCGCCTACGGCACGGAGACGATACCGCCGGTCGATAAAATCGTCGGGCCGGGCAACATTTACGTCGCGCTGGCGAAACGGTCCGTCTACGGCGTCGTCGACATCGACAGCATCGCCGGACCGAGCGAAATTCTCGTGCTCGCCGACGACGGCGCGGACCCGGCGTATATCGCCGCCGACCTGCTGTCGCAGGCGGAGCACGACGAGATGGCGTCGTCGATCCTCGTGACGACGTCGCCCGCGCTTGCCGAGGCGGTGAGCGCGGAGGTGGAGCGCCAGCTCGAGGCGCTGCCGCGAAAAGCGATCGCCGGACAGTCGATCCGCGAACGAGGCGCCATCTTGCTGGCGGACAGCGAAGCCGAGGCGATCGCGACGTCGAACCGGCTCGCGCCGGAGCACCTCGAGCTGCTCGTCCGGGAGCCGTTCGGCTGGCTCGGCCGGATCGAGAACGCGGGCGCGATCTTCGTCGGCCCGTACAGCACGGAGCCGGTCGGCGACTACTTCGCCGGACCGAACCATATTTTGCCGACGAACGGAACGGCGCGGTTCTCGTCGCCGCTCGGCGTCGACGATTTCGTCAAAAAATCGAGCGTCATCCATTACAGCAAGGAAGCGCTGCTGCGCGACGGCGAATATATCGTGACGCTGGCCAAACACGAAGGACTGGAAGCCCATGCGCGGGCGGTCCAGATCCGATTGGAGAAGGAAGGGAAGCGCCCATGAGCGAAACGACGAACCGGCCGCTGCGAGCGGCCTCGATCGACCGGAAAACGAACGAAACGCACATCAAGCTTTCGCTGAACGTGGACGGCACCGGCGTGTCGGAGATCGCGACCGACGTCCATTTCATGAACCATATGCTCGACCTGTTTACGAAGCACGGGCAGTTCGACCTTCGCGTCGAGGCGGAAGGCGACATCGAAATCGACGACCATCATACGACCGAAGACATCGGCATTTGTCTCGGCCAGGCGCTGCGCGAGGCGCTCGGCGACAAGCGGGGCATCAAGCGGTACGCCAACGTGTTCGTGCCGATGGACGAAGCGCTCGCTCAGGTGGCGATCGACGTCAGCAACCGGCCGCACCTCGAATACCGGGCCGAGTTTCCGTCGGCGCAGGTGGGCAGCTTCACGACCGAGCTCGTGCACGAGTTTTTGTGGAAGTTCGCGCTGGAAGCGCGCATTACGCTGCACGTCATCGTCCATTACGGACGCAACACGCACCATATGGTGGAGGCGATTTTCAAGGCGCTCGGCCGCGCGCTCGACGAGGCGACCTCGATCGATCCGCGCGTAACCGGCGTTCCTTCCACGAAAGGAGTGCTCTGACGCGTGATCGCCATTATCGATTACGGCATGGGAAATTTGCACAGCGTGAGCAAAGCGGTCGAGCGGCTCGGATACGAGGCGCGGCTGACGTCGAGCCCGGACGAAATCGCGGCTGCGGACGGCGCGATATTGCCGGGAGTCGGTGCGTTCGGGGACGCGATGGGCAATCTTCGCGAAACCGGCCTTCTCGATGCGGTGCTGCGCTACGCGGATAGCGGCAAGCCGCTGCTCGGCATCTGTCTCGGCATGCAGCTGCTGTTCGCCGAAAGCGAGGAGCACGGCCGCCACGAAGGGCTCGGCCTGCTGCCGGGCAAAGTGATCCGGTTCCGCGGCCCTTACAAGGTGCCGCATATGGGCTGGAACCGTCTGTCGTTCCGCCGTCCTTCCCCGCTGCTCGAAGGGCTGGACGAAGGCTACGTCTACTTCGTTCATTCGTACCATGCGATTCCGGGGCGGGTGGACGATCTGCTCGCGACGGCCGACTATTACCAGGCGGTGACGGCCGTCGTCGGCCGGGACAACGTGTACGGCATGCAGTTTCACCCGGAGAAAAGCGGCGAGCTCGGCATGCGGCTGCTCGGCAACTTTTTGAAGCTGTGCGGGCAAGCGCCGCAAACGGCGGCGATCGAGGCGGGGAACGCGCAATGAAATTCCGGCCGTGCATCGACATTCATCAAGGCAAAGTGAAGCAAATCGTCGGCGAAACGCTGCAGAGCGATCCGAGCCGCGTCGTCGAAAATTTCGTCTCCGGCCATACGCCGGACCATTACGCGGCCATGTACCGCGAAGACGGCTTGACCGGCGGCCATATTATCATGCTGGGCGGCGGCAACGAGGCGGCGGCCGAGCTCGCGCTTCGCGCCTACCCCGGCGGCATGCAGATCGGCGGAGGCATCAACGGGGATAACGCGCTGCGTTATATCGAGCTGGGCGCCTCGCACGTCATCGTCACCTCGTACATTTTCCGGGACGGCAAGCTGGACATGGACCGGCTGGAAGCCCTCGCGGCCAAAGTCGGCAAAGAGCGGCTCGTCATCGATTTGAGCTGCAAGGAGAAGGACGGCAGCTATTACGTCGTCACGAACCAATGGCGGACGTTCAGCGATTTCGAAGTGAACGCCTCGGGCATCGCGCGGCTGGAAGCATATTGCGACGAATTTCTCATTCATGCCGTGGACGTGGAAGGGAAGCGCGAAGGCGTGCAGGAGAAGCTGGCGGCAAGTCTCGCGGAATGGACGACCATACCGACGACGTACGCCGGAGGAGCCCGCTCGCTGGCCGACCTCGAACGGTTCCGCGACATTACGGGCGGCAGGCTCGACATTACGATCGGCAGCGCGCTGGACATTTTCGGCGGACAGCTTCCGTACCGCGACGTTATCGCGTTTTGCCGCTAAGCAAGGCGAACGTTTATCATAGCCAAAAAAGGAGGGGAGAGTCCATGCTGGCGAAACGTATTATCCCGTGCCTGGACGTCAAAGACGGCCGCGTCGTAAAGGGCGTCAATTTCGTCAATTTGCGCGACGCCGGCGATCCGGTCGAGCTGGCGGCGGCCTACGACCGGGAAGGCGCCGACGAGCTCGTGTTTCTGGACATCTCGGCATCGTACGAAGGCCGCGCGACGATGGTCGAAGTCGTGAAGCAGACGGCCGGGGAAATTACGATCCCGTTCACCGTCGGCGGGGGCATCTCGAGCGTCGACGATATGAAACGGCTGCTGCGCGCGGGCGCCGACAAAATCGGCATCAATACCGCCGCCGTCAAAAATCCGCGGCTCGTCGCGGACGGCGCGACGAAGTTCGGCTCCCAATGCATCGTCGTGGCGATCGACGCCAAATATAACGAGGCGTGGGACGAATGGGAAGTGTACACGCACGGCGGACGAAACGCGACCGGCATCAAGGCGCTCGAATGGGCGCAGCAGGCCGAGGCGCTCGGCGCCGGCGAGCTGCTGCTGACGAGCATGGATGCGGACGGCACGAAGGACGGCTTCGACCTGAAGCTGACCCGCGCCGTTTCCGAAGCCGTGGGCATTCCGGTCGTCGCCTCGGGCGGAGCGGGACGCAAGGAGCATTTCTACGACGTGTTCACGCAAGGGAAGGCGGACGCGGGCTTGGCCGCGACCGTGTTTCACTATAAGGAAATGACGATAGAGGAAGTCAAACGCGACTTGATCGCCAAAGGGGTGGAAATTCGATGAGCGGACAATCGTTCGAGCGGCTGGCGGAATCGATCAAGTGGGACGGGCAAGGACTCGTGCCGGCGATCGTTCAGGACGCGGTAAGCAAAGAGGTGCTGATGCTCGCTTACATGAACAAGGAGTCGCTCCGGCTCACCCTCGAATCGGGCGAAACGTGGTTTTGGAGCCGCTCCCGCTCCGAGCTGTGGCATAAAGGCGCGACGAGCGGCCATATCCAGAAGGTGCGCTCGCTGCGGTACGACTGCGACGGCGATACGCTGCTCGTCAAGGTCGAGCAGACCGGTCCGGCCTGTCATACGGGGGCGTACAGCTGCTTTCACAACGAGGCGGCTCCGTCGGCCGCGGCGGCGGTCGCGGATCGGCCGTCCGACGCGGGACGCTACGACATTCTGGACAAGCTGGAAGCGATTATCGCGCAGCGCGACGCCGAGCGTCCGGAAGGCGCGTATACGACGTATTTGTTCGACAAGGGCGTCGACAAAATGTTGAAAAAGGTCGGCGAGGAAGCGGCCGAAGTCATTATCGCGGCGAAAAACCGCAGCCACGAGGAGCTCCGCTACGAAGCGAGCGATTTGATTTTCCATCTGCTGGTGCTGCTGCGCGAGCAGAAGCTGCCGCTCGACGACGTGCTCGCCGAGCTGGCGCGCCGCCATCTGAAGCAAAAAAGCGAATACGCGATCAGCGACTGAACGGGGCGCTGGCGCGACCAACGACGGCACTCCCTGCCGACTGCCCGCGAGCCGGGCGGCGGCGGGGTTTTTTGGCGCATTTCCGCCGTTCCGGCCGGCCGATGCCCTTTTCCAAAGGAAACGTCATCCAACATTGCCTGCAAGCCGCCTCGACAGGAAAATCCGCGCCTGTCACTTTGTGACGAATTATTGAATTGAACATTTGTATCCTTTTGAAAAAACATGTCGGCAGAGTATAATAAGGGTGGACTGCTCGGCAAGCGGTGCACTAAAGTCAAGTTAACTTTTCATGAAATGCGCTGAAAGGCTTTAACCATTCTAGGAGGTAACCATGTACAAGGATAATTGTAAAGTGTTTTCCGGATCGTCCAATCCGAAGCTGGCAGAGCGCATTTGCGTCGAGCTGGGCATTCCGCTCGGCCAAATCAAGCTGTCGCGCTTCAAAAGCGGCGAGATCTACTGCGTATACGAGGAGTCGATCCGCAATTGCGACGTGTTCCTCGTTCAAACGTTCTCGCATCCGATCAACGATCATTTCGTAGAGCTTCTCGTCATGATCGATGCGGCCAAGCGGGCATCGGCCAGAACGATCAACCTCGTTATCCCGTACTATGGTTACTCCCGGCAAGAACGCAAATCCGCACCGCGCGAACCGATTTCCGCCAAGCTCGTCGCCGACGTACTGACGACCGCGGGCGCCCACCGCGTCCTTACGGTCGATCTGCATGCGCCGGCGATTCAAGCGTTCTTTAATATACCGGTCGATCATCTGACCGCGCTGGATCTGATCAGCGATTACATTCGCAATAAACGGATCGCCAATCCCGTCGTCGTCTCGCCGGACGCCGGACGAGCCACGACCGCGGAAAATTTGGCGAACATTTTGAACGCGCCGTTCGCGATCATGATCAAGAAGCGCCACGCCCACAACGAAGCGACGATTACGCACGTCATCGGCGACGTGGAAGGGCGCACCCCGATCATCATCGAGGACATGATCGACACCGGCGGCACGATCGTCAAGGTCGTCGAAGGGCTGAAGGAGCGGGGAGCCGAAGACGCGTTCGTTTGCGCGACGCATCCGGTATTTTCCGGACCGGCGCTCGAGCGGCTCGACCATCCGAACATCCAGGAAGTAATCATAACCGATTCGCTCGCCCTGCCGGACGGACATCCGAACCGCTTCAAGGTGCTGTCGCTCGCGCATCTGTTCTCCGACGCGATCCGGATTATCAACCACGGCGGCTCGATCAGCACGCTGTTCAAATACGGCGGCGTATAAGCCGGACGTTCCGGCTTCGGCCGTTTGGCCCCCGGCGGCCGCCGCATCGACCGGTCCTCCCGCAAAGCAGGTTGTAAACCGGTCGATGTGTGTTATACTTTGAGGTAAGTACAGTTTGCCGGAGGTGCCTGAAGGATGGCAAGGAAAAAGCATGTGGCCAGGGCGAACAAGCGCAACGTCATCAACGTCCAGATGGATGCCACGTTCTTTTTCGAGAGAGCGGTCCATTCGCTCGGCCGAAACCGCTACGACAGGGCGCTGAAATATTTCCGCCGGGCTGTCGAGTTCGAGCCGGACAATCCGGTCAACCATTGCAACTTGGCAGGCGTACTGTCGGAAACCGGGGATTACGAACAATCGAACCGCATCTTGCAGCATATCGTCGAGCAAATCGATCCGTCGATGACCGAATGTTATTTCTATATGGCGAACAATTACGCCAATATGGAAAATTACGAAGCGGCGGAAGAAGCGCTCGTTTACTATTTGGAGCACGATCCGAACGGCCATTTTCTCGAAGAGTCGGAAGAAATGATGGAGCTGCTCGGCTACGAGCTGGAGCGGCCGACGAAGCTGACCTCGATCAAAAGCCGCGAAGGCCTGTTCGAGCACGACAAGGCGCGCACGCTGCTGGAGGAAGGCAAATTTTCCGAAGCGGTCCGCATTTTGGAGAAGCTCGTGAAAAAATCGCCCGACTTTTTGGCCGCTCGCAACAACCTGGCTTTGGCTTATTATTATATGGGCTTGTTCGACAAGGCGCTGGCGACGATCGGCGGCGTGCTCGAGCTGGAGCCGGGCAATCTGCACGCCTTGTGCAATCTGGCCATTTTTCACCAGCATAACGGCAACAAGGAGCAGCTGGACGAACTGCTCGTCAGCCTGCGCAAAACGTATCCGATCCATTACGATCACGTATTCAAGCTGGCGACGACGATGGGCATTTTGTCGGAGCACGAGACGGCGTACCGACTGTTTCGGCGGCTGCTCAAGACGGGCGAGAGCGGTCTCGACCCGTGCTTGTACCATTACACGGCCGTAGCGGCCTGCAACATCGGCAAGTACGCCGAAGCGGAGAAGCTGTGGCGCACCGTCGAGAAGCTCGATCCCGGCACCGACATCCCGCGCTATTATTTGGAGCAAATGCGGGAAGCGCAGAACGGGAACAAAAAAATCGTCGGCTACCATTACCATTTGCCGTTCGAGGAGCAGTTTCGCGTGCTGGAAACGGCGTCGGGAGGCATTCCTGACCATATGAAGCGGGACCCGCTCGTGCGCTCTTCGTTTTTCTGGGCGCTTCGCCACGGCGACGTGGAAACGAAGCTGCAGGTGATTCAGGCGTTCGGCATCATCGCCGACAGCGAGGTCGAGGATGCGCTGCGCGCTTTCCTGCTCGACCCGGACGAGGACGAATATTTGAAGAAGGTCGCCATCTTCGTGCTGCGCAACATGCGCGCGAAGGAGCCGATCTTCGTCAACTTGGACGGCCGGGAAACGCCGCTCGCGTCGACGCCGTGGTCGCCGAACCTGCCGGTATGGAAGGACGAATGGCAGCAGGTGATGGAAACCGCGCTGCGCAAAATGGATAAGCGGTACGACATGATTCAGCAGCACGATTTGGAGACGCTGTGGGTGGAGTTTTTGACCCGCGTTTACCCCGACGCTCCGAAAATCGGCAAGCTCGAAGGATGGGCGGCCGCGCTCGAATATTTGACGGCCAAAATGCACCGCCGCGCCATATCGTATCACGAGGTATCGCTGCGATACGGCATTTCGGTGACGACGGTCAGCAAGCATGTGAAAGTGATCGACCGCACGTGCGGCTTGAAGGAAAAGATGGACGCGATATTTCCGAAGCTGGCGAATTCCGAGCCGCTTTAGCGACCCGGAATCCAAACATTACGTTTCCGCGGATAGGAGGAGAAGAAAGATGTACAAGACGATCGTAATCGGTACGGGCCCGGCCGGGCTGACGGCCGCCATTTACTTGGCGCGGGCCAATTTGAACCCGCTCGTCATCGAAGGACCGGAGCCGGGAGGACAGCTGACGACGACGACGGAAGTCGAAAACTTCCCGGGCTTCCCGGAAGGCATTATGGGCCCCGAGCTGATGGACAACATGCGCAAGCAGGCGGAACGGTTCGGAGCGCAATTCCGCACCGGTTGGGTGAACGAGGTCGACTTGTCGAAGCGCCCGTTCAAGCTGAAAATCGAGGGCGGCGAAGAGCTTGTCGCCGAAACACTCATCATTTCGACCGGCGCGTCGGCCAAGCTGCTCGGCATCGAGAACGAAAGAGATAATATCGGTCGCGGCGTAAGTACGTGCGCGACTTGCGACGGCTTCTTTTTCCGCAACAAAAAGATCGTCGTCGTCGGCGGCGGCGATTCGGCCATGGAAGAAGCGAATTTCTTGACCCGCTTCGCGACCGAGGTGCGCGTCGTGCATCGCCGCAGCGAGCTGCGGGCGTCCAAAATCATGCAGGACCGCGCGCGGGAAAATCCGAAAATTACGTGGAGCCTGAACAAAACGCCGCTCGGCGTCGTCGCCGGAGAAAAAGGCGTCACGGGGCTGCGGGTGAAGGACGGCGAAACGGGCGCCGAGGAAATCATCGAAACGGACGGCATTTTCGTCGCAATCGGCCATACGCCGAATACGGGCTTTTTGAAAGGGCAGCTGAAAACCGACGAGCTCGGCTATTTGGTCGTCAATCCGGGCACTTCCGAAACGAACGTCCCGGGCGTATTCGCCTGCGGCGACGTGCAGGACCATAAGTACCGCCAAGCGATTACGGCCGCGGGCAGCGGTTGTATGGCGGCGCTCGATTGCGAGAAGTTTCTTGAAGGAAATTCCGTGCACGATTGGAGCGTTTCGCTGTAAGCCATAACGAGTCCGAAGGAGAACCTCGTGTTCTCCTTTTCGTTTTGCGGCCCCCTCGTCGTTCGGAGCGGCGCGCGGCCGCGTTTCGCCGCCTGTTGAAAAGGCGCGCTTCACTTGACCTGACCGGTGGGGTGGCTTATAGTTGGAACAGAAGAATACATTTTCGGTTGAGGTGACATATAGGAATGTCGGAGAAGATTTATATCGGCGTGGATCTGGGCGGCACCAATATCAAGGTGGGCATTTGCGACGAGCAAGGCCGTCTGCTGCAAACGTATGAAGGTCCGACTGGCGTCGAAGACGGGCCGGAAGCGGTGATCGACCGCATCGCGCAGTATGTGAGACAAATCGTGTCCGACTCCACTTACCAGTGGGAGCAAGTCGCGGGCGTCGGCGCCGGCATCGCGGGATTTCTCGACCTGGAGAACGGTACGGTGCTGTTCGCCCCGAATTTGCGCTGGGAAAATGTCGCCGTAAAGCAAGAACTCGAATCGCGTCTCGGCCTTCCGGTCGCGATCGACAACGACGCCAACGTGGCCGCGCTCGGAGAAGCATGGAGCGGCGCAGGGGCCGGACTTAAACATATCGTAGCCTTCACGCTCGGAACGGGCGTAGGCGGAGGCATCATTATCGACGGCCGCATTTATCAAGGCTTCCGCGGCATGGCCGGCGAGCTCGGCCATATTAAAGTCGTTCCGGATCTCGAAGCGATCCAATGCGGCTGCGGCCAGCTCGGGTGCGTGGAAACGGTTTCCTCGGCGACCGGCATCGTCCGGATGGCCAAGGACGCGGTACAGCGCGGCGAAGCGACGTCGCTTTCCCTGAACGAATCGATTACGGCGAAGGACGTATTCGACGCGGCGAAAGACGGCGACGAGGTGGCCGTCCGCATCGTCAAACGGGCCGCTTACTATTTGGGCAAGGCGATGGCGGCGGTGGCGGTCGTGCTCAACCCGCAGCGGTTCGTCATCGGCGGCGGCGTGTCGAAGGCCGGCGACATTTTGTTCGGCGAACTCCGCAAAGTGTACGCGCAAAACGTGCCGGACGCCTTCACGCAAGGGGTCGACATCGTTCCGGCCCAGCTCGGCAACGACGCCGGAATCGTCGGAGCGGCCGGATTAAATTTGAATAAACCTTCATAAAATGAAGTACGGAATTCGGATGTCCGAACCTGCCAGCGGTTGTCAGGCGATGGGAGGGAACGCTGATGGAAGACAGCCCGAATGTGGCGAAGCTGGTTATTATAACGGGTATGTCGGGAGCGGGCAAAACGATCGCCGTGCAAAGCCTGGAGGATCTCGGCTTTTTCTGCGTCGACAACCTGCCTCCCGTGCTCATTCCGAAATTCGCGGAGCTGATCGATCAGTCGAAAGGACGGATCGGCAAAGTGGCGCTCGTTATCGATTTGCGCGGGCGCGAATTTTTTACGTCCTTGTCTGAATCGCTTCGGACGATAAAGGAAAACTATACGATAACGTACGAAATATTGTTTCTGGACGCGACCGATCAGGCGCTCGTGCAGCGGTACAAGGAAAGCCGCCGCCGCCATCCGCTGGCGCCGGAAGGGCTGCCGCTCGAAGGCATTCAGCTGGAGCGGAAGCTGCTCGAGGAGCTGAAGGGGATGGCGAGCCAGGTCATCGACACGAGCAGCCTGAAGCCGGCCGAGCTGAAGGAGCGCATCGTCTCCCGGTTTACGAGCATCGGGAAAGGAAGCATCTCCGTCAACGTCATTTCGTTCGGCTTCAAATACGGCATTCCGATCGACGCCGATCTCATCTTCGACGTCCGCTTCCTGCCGAATCCGCATTATGTGGAGCAGCTTCGGCCGAACACCGGGCAAGACCCGGACGTTTACGAATACGTGATGAAGTGGAACGAAACGAAGGAGTTTTTGACGAAGCTGATCGACATGCTGCAGTTTTTGATTCCGAAGTATGCCAAGGAAGGCAAAAGCCAGGTCGTCGTCGGCATCGGCTGTACGGGCGGCAAGCACCGCTCGGTCGCCATCGCCGAATATTTGGGCAAAATGCTCGGTAACAGCGAAACCGAGACGGTGCGCGTCAGCCATCGGGACGCCGATCGCGATCGACGTCCCGAGGTGAGCCGATGAGCGCCGGGAATCCCGCGGTCCGTTTGCCCCGCATCGTCGTCATCGGCGGCGGAACCGGCTTGTCCGTCATGCTGCGGGGGCTCAAGGAGAAGCCGCTCGACATAACGGCGATCGTAACCGTGGCCGACGACGGAGGGAGCTCCGGCGTCCTGCGGAGCGAGCTGCAAATTCCGCCTCCAGGCGATATCCGCAACGTGCTGATCGCGCTCGCCGACGTCGAGCCGCTGCTGTCGCAAATGCTTCAGCACCGGTTTTCCAGCGGCACGGGGCTCGCCGGACACAGTCTCGGCAATTTGATACTCGCCGCGATGAAGGACATTACCGGCGATTTCGTCGACGGCGTGAAGGCGCTCAGCCGGGTGCTCGCCGTACGCGGGCGCGTGCTGCCGGCCAGCGACCATCAAATCGTGCTGAAGGCGGAGATGAGCGACGGCTCGATCGTTGTCGGCGAATCGAATATTCCGAAAGCGGGAGGAAAAATTAAGCGGGTGTTCATCGAGCCCGCCGACGTCAGCCCGCTGGAGGAAGCCGTCGAGGCGATACGCGACGCGGATGCGATATTGGTCGGTCCGGGAAGCTTGTACACGAGCATTTTGCCGAACCTGCTCGTGCCGAAGCTGGCGGAGACGATCGCCTCCGTCGACGCGGTCAAAATATTCGTCTGCAACGTGATGACGCAGCCCGGCGAAACGGACGATTTTACGGTCAGCGACCATTTGCAGGCGATCTACGACCATATCGGGCATCATATGTTCGATTACATCATTGTGAATAACGGAGAAATCCCGCCGCAAGTGCAGAGCAAATATGCCGAGCAGGGCGCGAAAGCGGTACACTTGGACATGGACGAAGTCGCCCGGATGGGGTGCAAAGTCATCGCCGATCGCCTCGTCCTGTTCCGGACATACTTGCGCCACGACGCGGACCGGCTGAGCCATCATATTTACGAATTGGTGGATCGCTGGATGGGGCGAAAGAGGTGACGGGGATGTCTTTTGCGGCGCAAACGAAAAAAGAGCTGACGATGGTGGAAAGCGAGCCGTGCTGCGAGAAGGCGGAGCTGGCCGCGCTCATTCGGATGAACGGCGCCGTCCAGCTGACGAACCAGCGCATCGTGCTCGATATTTCCACCGAAAACGCGGCCATCGCCCGGCGCATCTATACGCTGATCAAAAAAAACTACGACCTCCACACCGAGCTGCTCGTCCGCAAAAAGATGCGGCTGAAAAAAAACAACGTCTACATCGTGCGCGTTCCGAACAAAGTGCAGGAGGTGCTCGAAAGCCTGCACATCGTGTCCGAAGGATTTCAGTTCACGCCGGGAATCGACAAGCGGATCGTAAGGAGCAACTGCTGCAAGCGCGCTTATTTGCGGGGCGCTTTTATGGCGGGGGGGTCGGTCAACAATCCGGAGGGGTCTTCCTATCATCTGGAGATCGCTTCGATGTACGAGGAGCACTGCCACGCCCTGTGCGGGCTGGCCAACCGGTTTCAGCTGAACGCGCGCTGCATCGAGCGGAAGAAGGGCTATGTGCTGTACATGAAGGAAGGCGAGAAAATCATCCAGTTTTTGAACTTGATCGGCGCTCATCAGGCGCTGCTTCGATTCGAGGATGTGCGCATCATGAAAGATATGCGCAATTCCGTCAACCGGATCGTGAACTGCGAAACGGCCAACCTGAACAAGACGATCGGCGCCGCGGTCCGGCAAATCGACAACATCCGGTTTCTGCAAAAGGAAGTCGGGCTCGATCAGCTGCCGGAGAAGCTGCGGGAAGTCGCCGAAGTCCGGCTTATGCATCCGGACATGAACCTGAAGGAAGTCGGGGAGCTGCTCAAAGGAGGCGTCAGCAAATCGGGCGTCAACCATCGGCTCCGCAAGCTGGACGATTTGGCGGAAAAAATGAGGAATTCCTGAATGTTCGGAATTTGGCGGTCCGTCTCCTTTATCTGACGGACGATAAATGATATAATATGTAAATAATCGATTTGATTCGAACGTTGACCACATGCTAGGGGGTATCGGTTTGATGACCAGACGGCCAGCAGTCGTAAGACTCAGAACGGGATTGCATGCAAGGCCCGCCGCACTGTTCGTGCAAGAAGCGAACAAATTTTCTTCGGAGATTTTCGTCGAGAAGGACGATAAAAAAGTGAATGCCAAAAGCATTATGGGCATTATGAGCCTTGCGATCAGCTCCGGCACCGAAGTACACATCAGTGCGGAAGGTTCGGACGCAGAGCAGGCTGTAACCGCTTTAGTCGCCTTGGTAGGCAAAGAGGAATTGGAGAACCAATAATCGGTTCCGCCGAGCCGGAAACCGTTTTCCGGCACAGAAGCTTCCTTTCGCAAGGAAGCTTTTTTGCTGTTTTCCGGACCCGTTCGGAGGTCCGCGATAATTTATGGGGGTGCGCCGGTCGAACCGTGCAACCTTTTGCCGAAAGCGGCGTCTAATGTTAAAGCAAGCCCAGATTCATACATAGAAAGAGTGGAGAGAACCGTGAGCAGGAACAGGTGGAAAGTGTCGGTAGGGTTGGCGCTGCTGTGCGCGCTGATCGCCGCGTCCGTCAGCTCCGTCTGGGGGGCGAGCCCCTCGAGCGTGTCGACGAGCACGATGGAAATATGGCTGAGCGCGGACGAGCCCGTCGCGTACGTCGAAGGCAAGAAGTTCGAATTGGATACGCCGGGCGTGCTCAAGGACGGCAACAGCCGGTTCGTCCCGATCAAGTTTTTGGGCGAACAGATGGGCATCGACGTGAAGTACAACGAGAAGACGAACCGGGTCGAGATCGGCACTCCGCGTGCCAAAATCGAGGTCGATTCGGCGAACAAGGCGGTTTACATCAACGGGGTCTATCTCGTATTCGACACCGTCGCCCGCTTGTTCAACGACAAGCTGATGGTGAAGGAAAGCTGGCTGTTCGATTTCTTCGGGGCCAAATATACGTTCAACGCCGATCAAAAACGGCTGGAGATCACGTACGTGAAAAAGCCGCCGTCACGCGTCGACGAAAAGGGCAATTCGCGTCCGGTGGCGCGGTTCACGTTCGGCAAGCCGGCCTATAAAATCGGCGAACCGATCCAATATATCGATTTGAGCTACGATCCCGATGCGGAAGGTCTCGAGTACGAATGGACCGGCAAGGAGGAAGCGTTTTTTACGCCGGGCACCCATGTCGTAAAGCTGAAAGTGAAGGACGGACAAGGACTCGTCAGCGATACGTATACCCGTTCCATCGAAATTACGAAGGACGTCATGTACGATTCGCCGATGGATTTCAAGCTGCATACGTACCCGCTGCAGTCGCTCATCAAGACGAACTGGACGGAAGTTTACGCGTACTTCAACGACCTGCCGGCGTTCGATAAAAACGTGAAGGAAGACCGCTCGCGCAAGCTGCTCGTCAGCGACAGCCCGGAAACGTTCGAGGACAAGGGCATTTTGTACGCCGATCAGGTGAACGGGAAGGCGCGGCTGTACGCGGACCATTTGAACGGCATGAAGGAGAAGGTGCAGTTCGTCATTATGGCGACGAATCCGGGAACGAAGCCGGTGACGATCAAGACGACCAACAAAGGCGAAGTGTACCCGTCCATTTATGCGAATTTGATCGGCCACGAAGCGTCGGTCGAGTTCTTGCTCGGCGACAAGCATGACGACGAGCTTGTCGTTCCGCCGGGGCAATCGCGCGTTTATGTGCAGATGCCCGACTTTTTGCCGGGCCAAGGCGTCAACGTCATTTACGACGTCGAGACGGACGGATTGGTGGAGTTCGCTTTCATGGCGATGGACGCGAGCATCGAAACGCCGATTTCCACGTACCCGCTGCTGTATAAGCAGCTGCCGAGAGATCAGCACATCCGCGGCACGTTCCCGGTGACGGAGAAGCGTTGGGATATCGACGCCAGCTCGTTTACGACGACGCAGCGGCTTATTTTCGGCGACGACGACTACGATGCTTGGCAGAAAGGATACGACCCGACGACGAAGCTGGAAGTGACGGACGACGGCAATTACGGCGTCGTGTACAAAATCCATTCCGACAAGCCGAGGAAAATGGCGATTTTGCTGCAGGCCCGCGGCGGTCCGTTCAAAGGCCCGTTCAAAATCAACGGCGAATTCGTGCTCGCGCCGCCGTCCGGCGTCATTACGGCGTTCGAGACCGTGCAAATTCTCGCCCGCACGACCGGAAACGAGCCGTCGCTCGATATCGAGTTTACGCCGCCGGCCGGCTCGGCGTTTCCGATGAATCTGATTTTTTATCCGCTTGATTAATTTGTCGATAAGTAAGAGCAATATGGTATAATATGGGACAGGCATGACAGGATAGGCTTAAAAGGGCGGTCGGCTAGCCTCTCGGAAGGGAGGTGATGCCTGTGGAAGTGAAAGAAGCTTTGACGCTCATGATCAGTTTCGGTTCGCTGTTGATAGCGCTACTGACGTTGGTCGTGACCATCGTCATGGCACTTGGCCAAAACAAAAAGAAATAGACCGCCCATCCGCTAAGGGAACGGTCTATTTCTATAGCGAAACCTTAGTATTGAGCCGAACCGCCCTTAAAAGCGGCCGGCATGCCGCCGCGGATGTTCCAGCATCCGCGGCTTTCTTATTTTAATCATAACTCGGTTCGCTTAAGCTGGCAATCCCTTAAAAACCAAAACAATCCGACCGACGGTCGCCGGACCTTCGGTCGGATTTGCTTTTACAGCCTCGACACCACTTTGTCGACCAAGCCGTACGCTACCGCTTCCTCCGCACTCATGAAGTAGTCGCGATCGGTATCCTTGTCGATGCGCTCCAGCGGCTGTCCGCTGCGCTCGGCCAAAATGCGGTTCAGCTTCTCGCGCAGCTTGATGATCCGTTTCGCGCGAATCTCGATGTCGCTCGCCTGCCCTTCGGCTCCGCCGAGCGGCTGATGAATCATCACTTCGCTGTTCGGCAGCGCGTAGCGTTTGCCTTTGGCGCCTGCGGCGAGCAGGAACGCGCCCATCGAAGCGGCCATGCCGACGCAAATCGTGGATACGTCCGGCTTAATGAACTGCATCGTATCGTAAATCGCCATGCCGGCCGTGATCGAACCGCCGGGGCTGTTGATGTACAGGCTGATGTCTTTATCCGGATCTTGCGCCGCCAGGAACAGCATTTGCGCAATGATCGCATTGGCGACCGCGTCGTTTACCGGCGTGCCGAGAAAAATGATGCGGTCTTTCAGCAGACGGGAGTAAATATCGTACCCGCGTTCGCCGCGAGCGTCCTGTTCGACTACCATTGGAATGAAACTCATGGACATAGCCTCCTTTTGGATCAAACGTATAAGTCCGCGTCTATATATACGAAGGCGCCGATGCGCGCCGGGCGTATATGCTAGCGGGAAACTACACCTATCATAGCGCAAATCGGAACAAAGGTCAAGAAAGGTCAAATCATCCTCGGCTTTGCCGTTTCGTCCTCATTTTGCCGTTTCGCCATACGCCGTACTCTTTTCTTTATTGCCTTTCGAGGGCCATAACATACAAAAAAACGCCCGATTCAATCGGACGTTTCGGTGGGTCATATAAGCGCGCTCGCAAGGAATCGAACCTTGATCTCAGGCTCCGGAGGCCTACGTCATATCCATTGGACCACGAGCGCAAATTAGAAAGTTAGTCGCTGCTGTTTTCAGACGCAAAATTTATTATATACAACGGCGGGACAAATTGCAAGCTTTTTATTCGGCCTTATTTATGGAAAAAAAGGCGCTGCCGTCGCCTTGCATTTTCAGAAAAAGATGCATATAATAAAAATGAACTTGCGGGACATAAAATGCATATGCGGGACACAAAACGTCCCGAATCCGCGGTAACATGATGCGGGAGCGTGTCCTTGGTCGATGCGACTCATATTGGATATTCAGAAGCGGCTGCTGCCGGACTTGACCGATGTGCTCAAGAAACGGTATACGATTCTGCACCATATTTCTTCCACGGGCGTCGTCGGTCGCCGCGCCTTGGCCGCCCATCTGGAGATGACCGAGCGCGTGCTTCGGGCCGAGGTCGACTTTCTGAAGGAACAAGGGCTGCTCGTCACCGAGCCGTCGGGAATGAAGCTCAGCGATTCGGGCCGGAAGCTGCTGGAGGATATGGAGCCGATCGTGAAGGAACTGCTCGGGCTCTCTTACCTGGAGGACGCGCTGCGCGAGAAGTTTTCCTTGAAGCAGGTCATCATCGTGCCGGGAGACAGCGACCGGTCGGAGCTCGCGAAGAAGGAGTTGGGCCGGGTCGGAGCCGCGGAGCTGCGCAAATACGCGTCCAAGGACGACGTGATCGCCGTGGCGGGCGGATCGACGCTGGCGGAAGTGGCGAACTTCATGACGCCGTCCGCGCACATGAAGGGCAATATGTTCGTGCCGGCGCGCGGCGGCTTGGGCGAAAGCGTGGAGCTGCAGGCGAATTCGATCGCGTCGACCATGGCCAAAAAAACGGGCGGCGAATACCGGCTGCTGCACGTGCCCGATCATCTCGGCGAAGAAGCGTACGTATCTCTCATGCAGGATCCGAACATACTGGAAGTCGTCGAAGTTATTCGCAGCGCCCGGATCGTCGTGCACGGCATCGGGGACGCAATGGTGATGGCGAGACGCCGCAAGGTCGACCAGCAGACGATCGCCGAGCTGAACGCCGACGGAGCGCTGGCGGAAGCGTTCGGCTACTATTTCGACCGCGAAGGCAACGTGGTGCATAAAATGCCGACCGTCGGACTTCGGCTCGAGGACATCCAATCGACGGAGGTCGTCATCGCCGTAGCGGGAGGCAAAAGCAAGGGCGAAGCGATCGCCGCGGTTATGAAATTCGGCCACGAGGACGTGCTCGTCACCGACGAAGCGGCCGCCGTCGAACTGATGAAGTACGTTTGACCAAGCGTTATCTTGACGGGCTCCCGGGCTTGTCTTGACATAAACGATTCCAAAAGCTCAAGGAGGAATTCACAATGGTAAAAGTGGGTATTAACGGTTTTGGACGTATCGGACGGAACGTGTTCCGTGCGGCGCTGAACAATTCGGAAGTCGAGATCGTCGCGATCAACGATTTGACGGACGTCAGCACGCTGGCGCATTTGCTCAAATACGACACGACGCACGGCCGTTTGAACGCGACCGTCGAAGCGGGCGAAGGCGCGCTGTACGTCAACGGCAAAGAGATCAAAGTATTCGCCGAGCGCGATCCGGGCAACCTGCCTTGGGCGTCCGCGGGCGTCGAAATCGTCGTCGAATCGACCGGCATTTTCACCGCCAAGGAAAAAGCGGAAGCGCATCTGAAGGGCGGCGCGAAAAAAGTGATCATTTCCGCTCCGGCGACGAACGAAGACATCACGATCGTCATGGGCGTCAACGACGACCAATACGATCCGGCGAAGCATACGATCATCTCCAACGCTTCCTGTACGACGAACTGCCTGGCTCCGTTCACGAAAGTGCTCAACGACAAGTTCGGCATCGTCAAAGGCATGATGACGACCGTTCACTCGTACACGAACGACCAGCAAGTGCTCGACCTGCCGCATAAAGATTTGCGCCGCGCGCGCGCAGCCGCGGAAAACATCATTCCTTCGACGACGGGCGCGGCGAAAGCCGTTTCGCTCGTACTGCCGGAGCTGAAGGGCAAATTGAACGGCATGTCGTTCCGTGTGCCGACTCCGAACGTATCCGTAACCGACCTCGTGGCCGAGCTGAAAGTGAACGTTACGGTCGACGAAGTGAACGCGGCGCTGAAAGACGCGGCGAACGGCGCTCTCAAAGGCATTCTCAACTACACCGAGGAGCCACTCGTATCGAGCGATTTCAACGGCGACC
This sequence comes from Paenibacillus sp. GYB003, assembly GCF_036577625.1. Classification (NCBI taxonomy): domain Bacteria; kingdom Bacillati; phylum Bacillota; class Bacilli; order Caryophanales; family Paenibacillaceae; genus Paenibacillus; species Paenibacillus sp. GYB003. The sequence continues at coordinate 30,546 of NZ_JARBDC010000041.1, forward strand.
CGGCTTCTTCGACGATCGATGCGCTGTCGACGATGGTTGTCGGCGACAATCTCGTCAAAGTCGTATCGTGGTACGACAACGAGTGGGGCTACTCGAACCGCGTAGTCGACCTGGCCGCATTCATCGCCAGCAAAGGTCTGTAACCGAATAACAGCGGGGGAAGGGGAGAAGCGATTCTCCTCTTTCCCTGTGTCATTGATACGCTTACGAAGCCGGCTTTTTGCTTCACAAAAAGCTCGGATTCCGCTTACGAAGCCAGCTTTTGCTCCCGCAAAAGCTTTAAGGAGGAACCCCCATGAACAAAAAAAGCGTCCGCGACGTCGACGTATCCGGCAAAAAAGTGTTCGTTCGCGTCGATTTCAACGTACCGCTCGAAAACGGGCAAATTACGGACGATACGCGCATCCGCGAAACGCTGCCGACGATCCGCTATTTGATCGAGAAAGGCGCCAAAGTGATTTTGGCGAGCCATCTCGGCCGTCCGAAAGGACAAGTCGTCGAAGAGATGAGATTGACTCCGGTCGCGGCGCGTCTGTCCGAGCTGCTCGGCAAGCCGGTGACGAAAGCCGACGAAGCGATCGGCGACGCGGTCCGAGCGCAGGCGGACAAGCTGCAAAACGGCGACGTGCTGCTGCTCGAAAACGTGCGTTTTTACGCGGGCGAAGAAAAAAACGATCCGGAGCTGGCCAAGGCGTTCGCCTCGCTGGCCGACCTGTACGTGAACGACGCTTTCGGCGCGGCGCATCGCGCTCACGCGTCGACGGAAGGCATCGCGCACCATTTGCCCGCCGTATCCGGCCTGCTTATGGAGAAGGAGCTGGACGTGCTCGGCAAGGCGCTGCACAATCCGGAGCGCCCGTTTACGGCGATCGTGGGCGGCTCGAAGGTGAAGGACAAAATCGGCGTCATCGAAAACCTGCTGAACATCGCCGACAATTTGCTGATCGGGGGCGGCTTGTCGTATACGTTCCTGAAGGCGCAAGGCTATGAAATCGGCAAATCGCTCGTCGACAACGGGAAGCTCGACCTGACGCTCCAGTTTTTGAAGAAGGCGAAGGAAAAAGGCTGCAACCTGATGCTGCCGGTCGACATCGTCGTCGGCGACGATTTCAGCAACGACGCGAATACGAAGGTCGTTCCGATTTCCGAAATACCGGCCGATTGGGAAGGGTTCGATATCGGACCGAAAACGCGCGACATGTATGCCGACATTATCGCCAAATCGAAGCTGATTGTCTGGAACGGACCGATGGGCGTATTCGAGCTCAACCCGTACTTGAACGGCACGAAAGCGATCGCGGAAGCTTGCGCGTCTACGGCGGGCTATACGGTCATCGGCGGCGGCGACTCCGCGGCGGCGGCCGAAAAGTTCCATCTGGCGGAGAAAATGGACCATATTTCGACCGGCGGCGGAGCATCGCTCGAATTTATGGAAGGCAAAGCGCTTCCGGGCGTCGTCGCGTTGAACGACAAGTAATTCGAACCTTACGAACATACAGGTGAAAGGAGCGGTTCCGATACGATGAGAACCCCCATTATCGCAGGCAATTGGAAAATGTTCAAAACCGTCCCGGAAGCGGTCGCCTTCATCGGCGAAGTGAAGGGCAAGGCGGATATCGACGGCGTCGAGAGCGTCGTTTGCGCGCCTTATACGAATTTGCCCGCCCTCGTCGAGGCGGCTCAAGGCACGACGCTGAAAATCGGGGCGCAAAACGTCCACTTCGAAGACAGCGGCGCGTTTACGGGCGAAATTAGCGGCGTCATGCTGAAGCAGCTCGGCGTCCAATATGTCATCATCGGCCACTCCGAGCGCCGCGCTTATTTTGCCGAAACGGACGAGATCGTCAACAAAAAGGTGCATGCCGCGTTCAAACACGGCTTGCTGCCGATCGTCTGCGTAGGCGAAACGCTCGAAGAGCGGGAAGCGGGCAAAACGAAGGACGTTTGCCGCGTGCAAACGGAAGCGGCTCTGCAAGGCCTTACCGCCGAGCAGGCGGCGCAAGTCGTCGTCGCTTACGAGCCGATCTGGGCGATCGGCACGGGCAAGACGTCGACGGCGGAAGACGCGAACGAAGTGATCGGCTACATCCGGGAACGGATCGGAGCCCAGTTCGGCGCGGACGTGGCGGACAAAGTGCGCATCCAGTACGGCGGCAGCGTGAAGCCGAACAATATCCGCGAGTTTATGCAGCAGCCGCATATCGACGGCGCGCTTGTAGGCGGAGCCAGCCTGGAGCCGGCGTCCTACATTTCGCTGGTCGAGGGGGCGCGCTGACATGTCCAGACCAAAACCGGTAGCGCTCATCATTATGGACGGCTTCGGTTTGCGCGGCGAGACGGCCGGCAATGCGGTCGCGCAGGCAAAGAAGCCGAATTACGATCGGTATATGGCCGCTTATCCGCATACGACGCTCGTGGCGTGCGGCGAAGCGGTCGGGCTTCCGGAAGGACAGATGGGCAACTCCGAAGTCGGCCATTTGAATATCGGCGCAGGCCGGATCGTCTACCAGGATTTGACCCGCATAACGAAATCGATTCGCGAAGGCGACTTTTTCGAGAACGAGACGCTGCTCGGGGCGATTCGCCACGTCAAGGAGAAAGGGAAAAAGCTTCACCTGTACGGGCTTCTTTCCGACGGAGGCGTTCACAGCCATATCGATCATTTGCTCGCTCTGCTCGATCTCGCGAAGAAGCACGGGCTGACCGAAGTGTACGTCCATGCGTTCCTGGACGGCCGCGACGTCGCGCCGGACAGCGCCAAAGGATATATCGAACGGCTGCAGGCCCATATCGACGAAATCGGCGTCGGCCGGATCGCGACCGTGCAAGGCCGTTATTATGCGATGGACCGCGACAAGCGATGGGAACGGACCGAAAAGTCGTATCGCGCCATGGTGTACGGGGAAGGCCCGCAGTATACGGATCCGATCCGGGCGGTAACCGAGTCGTACGAAAAGTCCGTTTTCGACGAATTCGTCATGCCGACGGTCATCGTGGACGGGAAGGGCGAGCCGGTCGGCTTGGTCGAGTCGGAGGACGCGGTCGTCTTTTTCAACTTCCGTCCGGACCGGGCGATTCAATTGTCGCAGGTGTTCACGAACGACGATTTCCGCGGCTTCGATCGGGGGCCGAAGTTCCCGAACCAGCTGTATTTCGTCTGCTTGACGCTGTTCAGCGAAACCGTAGGCGGCTTCGTTGCGTATAAACCGAAGAACCTGGACAACACGCTCGGCGAAGTGCTCGTGCAAAATAACATGAAGCAGCTTCGCATCGCCGAGACGGAGAAATATCCGCACGTGACGTTCTTTTTCAGCGGCGGCCGCGACGTCGAGCTTCCGGGCGAAACGCGGATTTTGATCGCATCGCCGAAGGTGGCGACGTACGATTTGAAGCCGGAAATGAGCGCTTACGAGGTGGCGGAAGCGGCCGTGAAGGAAATCGAAGCGGAGAAGCACGACGCCATCATTCTGAACTTCGCCAATCCGGACATGGTCGGCCACTCCGGCATGCTGGAGCCGACGATCAAGGCGGTCGAAGCGACGGACGAATGCATGGGCAAAGTCGTCGAGGCGGTCCTCGCCAAAGGCGGCGTCGCGATCATAACGGCGGACCACGGCAACGCGGACATGGTGTTCGACGAGAACGGCCGGCCGTTTACCGCGCATACGACGAATCCGGTGCCTTTCATTGTGACGGACAAATCTGTTACACTAAGGGACGACGGTATTTTGGCCGATATCGCGCCGACGATTCTCGATTTGCTGCAGCTGGCGAAGCCGGCCGAAATGACCGGCACGTCGATGATCGCTGCGCGGAAGTAAGGCGTCCATTCCGGACGGCCTCGACGATCCGGGGCGGATCCGAACTTAGATCGTTTATACTTAACCAAGTTATATTTTAACCAAGCGAAGGAGTGTTCCCGAACCATGACTATCATTTCCGACGTTTACGCACGCGAAGTGCTCGATTCCCGCGGCAACCCGACCGTGGAAGTCGAAGTTTTCCTCGAATCCGGAGCGAAAGGCCACGCCATCGTTCCGTCCGGCGCTTCGACCGGCGCTTACGAAGCCGTAGAGCTTCGCGACGGCGACAAAGGCCGTTACCTCGGCAAAGGGGTGCTGAAAGCGGTCGACAACGTCAACACGATCATCGCGCCGGAAATTATCGGCCTCGACGCTCTGGACCAAGTGGCCATCGACAATAAAATGATCGCCCTCGACGGCACGCCGAACAAGGCGAAGCTCGGCGCCAACGCGATTCTCGCCGTATCCATGGCGGTAGCCCGCGCGGCGGCGGACTCGCTGGACGTGCCTCTGTACGTATACTTGGGTGGCTTCAACGCGAAGCAGCTTCCGGTTCCGATGATGAACATCATCAACGGCGGCGCTCATGCGGACAACAACGTCGACGTTCAAGAGTTCATGGTGCTTCCGGTCGGCGCTCCGTCGTTCAAAGAAGCGCTTCGCTGGGGCACGGAAATTTTCCATAACCTGAAAGCCGTCCTGAAGGACAAAGGGCTGAACACCGCCGTCGGCGACGAAGGCGGCTTCGCGCCGAACCTGAGCTCCAACGAAGAAGCGATCCAAACGATCATTTCCGCGATCGAGCGCGCGGGCTACAAGCCGGGCGTGGACGTATTCCTCGGCATGGACGTCGCTTCGACCGAGTTTTACAAGGACGGCAAATATCATCTCGAAGGCGAAGGCAAGTCGTTTACGTCCGAAGAGTTCGTAAACTTCCTCGCTTCCTGGGTCGACAAATATCCGATCATCACGATCGAAGACGGCTGCGCCGAAGACGATTGGGCCGGCTGGAAGCTGCTGACCGAGAAGCTCGGCGGCAAAGTGCAGCTTGTCGGCGACGATTTGTTCGTCACGAATACGAGCCGCTTGTCGCAAGGCATCGAGCAAGGCATCGGCAACTCGATCCTCGTGAAAGTGAACCAAATCGGCTCGCTGACCGAAACGTTCGACGCGATCGAAATGGCGAAGCGCGCCGGCTATACGGCCGTCATTTCGCACCGTTCCGGCGAAAGCGAAGACAGCACGATCGCCGACATCGCCGTCGCCACGAACGCCGGCCAAATCAAGACGGGCGCTCCTTCGCGCACGGACCGCGTGGCGAAGTACAACCAGCTGCTGCGCATCGAAGACCAATTGGGGTCGACGGCGCAATATTTGGGCCGCAAGTCGTTCTACAACTTGAAAAACTTCAAATAAAATAAAAGAAACGACGGAGGGAAGGGATTCCGGTGAGTCGATGGATCGTAACGATTTTATTTTTGGTTGGGTCCGCCATATTGACGAACTGGCTGCCCTTCTCTTCGTTTTTCCGCAACGTCGACACTATGGTGCACGAGCTCGGCCATGCCGTCGCCACGATGCTGCTGTCCGGCGAAGTGCTGTATATCCAGCTGTATTCGAACCATAGCGGAGTAACCTATTCGTATATCGAAAGCGGCTGGAAGACGATTCCGCTCGGCTTGTCCGGGTACGTCGTCGCTTCGCTGTTCGCCGCCTTCCTGTTCCACATGTACGGCAAAGGGAAGCTCGGGGTCGGATTTACGGCCATGTCGCTGCTGGCGGTTGTGTCGCTCGCCTTTTTCGTGAACAACTCGTTCGGCGTCATGTGGCTCATCGGCTTTATCGTCGTCAACTTGATCGCTGCGTTTATCCCGTTTCCGCTCGTCCGCAAATTTTATTATTTGCTCGTCGCCTTTATTTGTCTCGAGGAGTCGGTCATGGGCCCGATCAATCTGATCCTCATTTCGCTGACCTCCCCGGGGCAGGCGGGCGACGCGGCGGGATTGAGCCGTTCGACCGGCATTCCGGCTGTCGTCTGGTCCGTCGTCTTTTTGCTCGTCGCGCTGCTGTGCGCTCGCCAAGCGATTTACTCGTTTATCGGGAACCGGCGGTCGCGAAACGCAAGCTCGACGCGATGGGAAAGCGGGGCATGAATGCAGCCGCGCAACAAGGCCTTGGATGTCTGCCGTTTTTCGGCAGGATTCGCGGCCTTTTTTTATGCGTACGGTGTCTTGTTAATCAATCCTTCTTAATGTAATGGACTTGTATGCGGCGGGGAACCGTATTGTCGGATGGGCCGTACGGCTTGTTTTCTCGCTGCCTGTTTCGTCACCTTCCCTGGCGCGGCACCTCGCGCATATAGCTGGAATATGTCATGCTAATCCGACTCCTGGTAGGCATCCGTCTGGATTTGCGGGAAAGGCTCCCGGTAAATCAGCGTCGTTTCGGCGAATTGCGCGTTTCGGGCGAAATTATCGGGTTGTTTTCCTGTTTAAAGCTCCGGCAGTGGGGGGAGCGATACAAGTATCGGGAGGTTTTCCCGTTCGTTTTGTCTTTTTTCCAAACGGATGCTTCCTTCCCGCTTGATGTTTGCGGATCTTCCGATGCCGCTCCCTTTTTCCAATGCGACTTCCCTCGCTTGCGAACGACCCGTGTCCTTGTAATCCCGGTCGGACTATGGTACAATTAATTTTGCTTTGCAGATTCCTGATGAATATGTGGATCGACGATCATAAACGGAGATACATAGCGATTCGAATAGGGGGTGGATCAGATGGAAATTTTCTTGAAAATATTGCTGGTCATTGCATCGATCGGACTGATTGCAGTCGTTCTGCTGCAAAAAGGAAAGAGCGCGGGATTGTCCGGCGCCATCTCCGGCGGTGCGGAACACCTGTTCGGCAAGACGAAGGCGCGCGGTCTCGAGCTGCTCCTGTCCAGGGTGACGGTCGGGTTCGCGGTAGCGTTCTTCTTGTTGTCCCTAATCGTGGCTTATGTGGTCAAAGCATAAAGATCGAACCGAACGCAGCAGGGGTGCGAAAGCTCCTGCTGCTTTTTTCGTTGGACGCTTCTTTCGCTCGCCGTTTGCAATTCGGGCGGTTGAGCGGTACAAAAACGTCAATACTACATAGAAGAAGGAACTTATCAATCGATGAACCAAGGAGATGTTGTATGATCACGAAAGAAGAACTGCTCGAGTTTATGCGCGAGAAGGCGTATAAGCCGATGACGTATCAGGAGCTGGAAAAAAGCTTCGAAATTGCCGACGCCGAGTCGTTCAAGCAATTTTTGAAAATGCTGAACCAGCTCGAGGATGCGGGGGAAATTATTCGGACCCGGACGGAGCGCTACGGGGTGCCCGAACGGATGAACTTGCTGAAGGGCAAGCTGCAGGTGCACGCGAAAGGGTTCGGCTTCCTGCTGCCGGACGATAAGGAGCATCCCGACGTATACATTCACGCAAACGATATGAACGGCGGGATGAACGGGGATATCGTGCTGGCGCGGATTACGGCCAAAGGGGCGGCGGGCGGCCGGCTCGAAGGCGAAGTCGTCCGTATCGTAACCCGGGCGATCACGCAAATCGTCGGCACGTTCCAAAGCTTCGAAAGCTACGCCTTCGTCATGCCGGACGACAAGCGGATTACGAAAGACATTTTCGTTCCGAAGGAAGCGTTTCTCGGCGCCGTTACCGGGCAGAAGGTCGTCGTCGACATCGTCAAGTACCCGGAAGAACGCGCCGCCGCCGAAGGGCGCGTCGTGGAAATTTTGGGACATAAGGACGATCCCGGCGTCGATATTCTCTCGATCATTCGGAAATATCAGCTGCCCGAGGCGTTTCCGGACGATGTGATGGCGGAAGCGGAGCAGGTGCCGGATACGATCGTCGAAGCGGATTTGCAGGGGCGCCGGGATTTGCGCGACAAGCTGATCGTTACGATCGACGGCGAGGACGCCAAAGATTTGGACGACGCCGTCAATGTGGAGCGGCTGCCGAACGGCAACTATTTGCTCGGCGTCCATATCGCCGACGTCAGCTACTATGTGCGCGAAAATTCGGCGCTCGACCGGGAGGCGTACAACCGGGGCAACAGCGTTTATTTGGTCGACCGGGTTATTCCGATGCTGCCGCACCGGCTGTCCAACGGCATATGCAGCTTGAATCCGCGCGTGGACCGGCTGACGATGTCGTGCGAGATGGAGTTCGACGCGAATTGCAACGTCGTGCGCCACGACATTTTTACGAGCGTCATCAAAACGACGGAACGGATGACGTATTCGAACGTCCGAAAAATTTTGCAGGGCGAAGACGAGGAAGTGACGGAGCGGTACAGCCATTTGGTCGATTTTTTCAAGCTGATGGAAGAGCTGGCGATGAAGCTGCGCGGCAAACGGATGAAGCGCGGCGCGATCGACTTCGACTTTCAGGAAGCGAAAATTTTGGTCGATGAAAACGGGAAGCCGACCGATATCGTCAAACGCGAACGTTCGATCGCCGAGCAAATTATCGAAGAGTTCATGCTGGCCGCCAACGAAACGGTCGCCGAGCATTTCCATTGGCTGAAGGTGCCGTTTTTGTACCGGATTCATGAAAATCCGGACGGCGACAAGCTGCAGCATTTTATGGAGTTCATTACGAATTTCGGGTATGTGGTGAAGGGGAAAGGCAATACGGTTCATCCGCGCGCGCTGCAGACGCTGCTCGAGGAAATCCGCGGCACGAAGGAGGAGACGATCATCAGCACCGTCATGCTCCGCTCGATGAAGCAGGCGCGGTACGATGCGAACAGCTTGGGCCATTTCGGGCTCGCCGCGGAATTTTATTCGCATTTTACGTCTCCGATCCGGCGTTATCCGGACTTGATCATTCACCGGGTCATCCGCGAAGTGCTGGAAAACGGCGCTTTGTCCGAGCAGCGGCACGAATATTTGAGCAGCCGCATGGACGATATCGCGCGGCAATCGTCGGAGCGGGAGCGGCTGGCCGTCGACGCGGAGCGCGATACGGAGGCGCTGAAGAAAGCCGAGTATATGCTCGACAAAGTCGGCGAAGAGTTCGAAGGGATCATCAGCAGCGTCACCAACTTCGGCATATTCGTCGAGCTGGACAACACCGTGGAGGGGCTGATCCGGTTAAGCGATCTGCACGATGACTATTACCATTACCATGAAATGCAGCACGCCCTCATCGGCGAGCGGACGTCCAACATATACCGGATCGGCGACGAAGTGAAAGTGCGCGTCGCGCGGGTCAACCTGGACGAGCACAATATCGACTTTGAAATGGTCGACGCGCAGCGGCGCGAGCCGAAGGTGAGCCTCGTCGACGGACAGCGCGGCAAGCGAGGCAAGCGGGGAGACGATGGCGGCGAACGCGGCGAACGCGGGCGCGGACGAGGCGGCGTCGACGCGTGGGGCTTCAGCCGGCCCGGAGGTGGCAAGCGGGACGGGCGCGGCAAAGCGGCGGCTGACGGCGGATCGGCCGGAGCGGCCGAGGGCGCGGGCGGACGCGTAGGCGGCGACGACGGCGGCGAGTGGACGAACGTGCGGCCGGGACGCGGAGCGGGTGCCGCCGGCGGTCGCGGTCCGCGCGGACGAAGCGGAGCGAGAGCGGGAGCCTCGGCGCGAGGCGGCGGCAAGCGTCCCGGCGGGCTCGGCGCGGCGCCGCGCAAAAAGAACGGCGGCGGCGTCAAAGGCGGGGCGCTCGCCGGAGCGAAACGGCGCGGGAAAAAATAGCTATAGCGCGTCGCTCGCATTGATTTTGGCCGGGGAAGTTGATACAATGATCTCCTAGCGATGAACAAGTTTACGGTCCCCGCAAAGGATTAGAGTTCGCTTTGCGGGGCGTTCGCGGGAGGAGGGACCGGTCATGACCAAGAAGAGCGAGGGCAAGCTGCTTGCGCAAAACAAAAAAGCGTCGCACGATTATTTTATCGAGGACACGTTTGAGGCGGGGCTCGTCTTGACCGGAACCGAGATCAAATCGCTGCGCGGCGGCCGGGCGAACATATCCGATGCGTTTTGTACGATCCGCAACGGCGAAGCGTTCGTCAACAACATGCACATCAGCCCGTTCGAGCAGGGCAACCGGAACAATCCGAGCGATCCGACGCGGGCGAGAAAGCTGCTGCTGAAGAAGGAGCAGATCAACAAGCTGCTCGGACTCGCGAAGCAGCAGGGCTACACGATCGTTCCTTTGAAAGTGTATATCCGCAACGGCTACGCCAAGCTTTTGATCGGGCTCGCCCGAGGCAAGAAGCAGTACGACAAGCGCGAAAGCGAAGCGAAACGCGACGCCCAGCGCGACATCCAGCGTGCGCTCCGCGAGAAGCAGAAGGTCGCGCGGTAATCGCATGGCGCCGGATGAGCCGTCCATGGCATAACTGCCAAGCAGCGTTAAAGCTTCCATCAAGAAGCCGTCACGCCGGCTCGGAAATGTGGTATAATAGCAGTACGGCGTTGCTTAGCGCCGTCGGTTCCGGCTCCGACAAGCCGGCTTAGCGAAGGACCTCGTGCGAAACGGGACTTCCGATTACGGGGGCGTTTTTGGATTCGACGGGGATAGTTCGAGCATGAGTAGCGGGTAGTGGGGCTGCGGCCGCTTCAACAACGCGGATGCCAAATTTAAACGGCAAACAACAACAACCTTCTCTGGCTCTGGCCGCCTAATAACGGCCTCCAGGCTTCTACCCTCCATCGCCCATGTGGCGGGATAGGGGCTCAACCTTTAGTGGGATACGCTGTCTAGTCTCCGCCTGAGGCTAGCTGAAGAAGACAACCAGGCTGACCCGAAGGGAATCCGGTGACGGGGAGTCCCTAGGGTGACATCAAAACTGTCACTACACCCGTAGAAGCTGGTGTGGCGTTATCTTCGGACAGGGGTTCAACTCCCCTCGCCTCCATCAGATTACAAAAAGCACTGACCGTAACCGGTCAGTGCTTTTTGTCTTTAGAGGCGAGGGTAAGCGTATCCGAAGGAGGGCATTCGGGTTCGATCGCGCGGACCGGAGCGAAGCTGAGGGAGCATGACTGTGGGAAAGAAGCTTCGGCAGACGGCATACAACGCTCGATCTAATCGACAAGATGGTCATTCTGTGATATGGTAAAAGCATCCCATAGGCATTCTACTCTTCGGAGTGGAGTGCCTTCGTGCATACTTACGGGGATTTTACATTAAATGTATCCGATTGGATGTGGAGGTGGTGATGCTATGTTTCTCTCTGTAGCCCCGTCAGGGGTAGATTGTTTGCCTATGAAAAGGACTCAAAAATCGTATAAGGAGGAGCGAGCATAGCATGACCACTACTTATTTTCAAGCGGAGCCCCGCATGCGATTACATTCATCCGGACTTCGGGATTTGCGCAAATCCGGACGTCTGCCTGGAATAGTCTTCGGTAAAAATGCCGAGAATGAGATGATTCATATTTCAACGGCACAGTTTCAAAGATGGATGAAGCAGGGCGCAGCCGGGTTTATCGAGCTGCAATTTGAAGGGAAAGATCCGTTCACCGTACTGCTGGAGGATATTCAGCGTGACCCGGTTACGCGGGATTTGCTGCATGTCGATTTTCAGCAGGTGCAGACGAACGAAATTGTGCGTACAAAAATTCCGGTCAAATTCCATGGCACACCGGTAGGAACGAAGCAAGGCGGGGTTGTGCAAATCCAGCGTGCATTTATCGAGGTAGAGGCATTGCCGAATTATTTGCCGACTGAGGTTGAATTTGACATCGGGGGTATGGATGTCGGAGAAGCGTTGTACGTAAAAGATGCGAAGTTTACGTCAGAGGTTACGGTCATTTCAGAGAATAATGAGTTTCTTCTCTCGGTCGTTAAGCCTTAACTTCACCCATTCGTGTAAGGAGAATATCGTGCTTGCAGCGTGCCTGCAGGCACGACATTTTGTCCAGCATGGCTCATAGCTGGCGTTATTTCTATGCGCTTTAGGCGGTTACTTTGTTTAACCAGTGGCGGCCGAAGTGAGGGGACTGGAACATATTCAATAAATGACGGGGGTAATTAACTTGGACAAGATTAAAGTAGGCATAGTGGGTTACGGGAATTTGGGCCGTGGCGTTGAATCGGCCATTCGGCAAAATCCGGACATGGAGCTCGCGGCGATTTTTACTAGACGTCAACCCGAAAGCATGCCTTCAAAAGCAAAAATGGTACATATGTCTGAAATCGATAATTATATAGGGAAAATCGATGTGATGATCTTATGCGGCGGTTCGGCAACGGATTTACCGGAGCAAGGCCCGTCTATCGCCTCCATGTTCCATACCGTGGACAGCTTTGACAGGCACGCTAAAATCAATGAATATTTTGATTCGGTAGATGCTTCGGCAAAGAAAAGCGGACATGCCAGTGTAATTTCAACGGGATGGGACCCGGGACTGTTTTCGCTAAACCGTTTGCTGGCTGAAGCCGTATTACCTGAAGGAAAGGAATATACGTTCTGGGGCAAAGGGGTGAGTCAAGGGCATTCGGATGCGATTCGTCGAATTCAAGGCGTGAACAACGCGGTGCAGTATACGGTTCCTAATGAGGGAGCGGTTAACCTGGTAAGAAAGGGAGAGAATCCGGTATTGTCCGCAAGAGATAAGCACCTGAGAGAATGCTTCGTTGTAGCGGAGCCTGGTGAAGATCTGTCTCGCATCGAAAAAGAGATTACAACGATGCCGGACTATTTTGCCGATTACGAAACCCAAGTCCATTTTATTAGTGCCGGAGAATTGCAGGAGAAACATTCTTTAATGCCTCACGGAGGACTTGTTCTTAGAAGCGGGATAACAGGAGCCGATAACAAGCAAATTATAGAATTTGGACTTAATCTGGCCAGCAACCCTGAATTTACCGGCAGTGTATTGGTCGCTTATGCTAGAGCAATCAGCAGATTTGCGAAGGAAGGCTTTGTAGGGGCGAAAACGGTATTCGATATTCCTTTTGGGTACTTGTCACCCAAATCGGACGAACAGCTTAGAAGAGAGTTGTTATAACGTTCTCAAATCTCGTAAACATGGCGGCGGATTGTGGATTTGCTCGCCTCCATTAAGCTGAAAGCAAAAGCACTAACCGATCATAGGGTTAGTGCTTTTTGCCTTATTTTGGGGGCTTGGAAGGAGGACATTAAAGGCTGCGGCAATTTGCCGCAGCCCGCGTCGTTCATTTGCTTTTCAATCTGTTCAACAGATCGGCCAGTTTGCTGAATGAATCATTGAGACCGCCCTCCATGCCGGATTGCAGCATGCCGTCCCGATCCGCCACATTGCGGAAGACCGATTCGATCAAAAGCTTCGTCCGCCCACCAGGCAATGGTTTGAATGTTGCCGTTTCCAGCGTCACATGGCCCTTTTCCGGAAGTCCCTCATACTCGAACGTTTGAATAATTCTCTCGGGGGCTGTCACCTCATGGAGCACGCCGTGAAAAGCGTACGAGCCTCCTTTATCGTCGTGATGAATGAATCGCCAGGAGCCTCCGTCGCGAGATTCAAATTTATCCATTGTCATAGTATATTTGCGAGGCACATTCCATTCTTTATACAACTCTGCATCGGTAAAAGCTTCGAATACAAGCTCCCGGGGCGCGTCGAACTCCCTCTCGATTATAATGACCTGCTTGCCCGGCTCTGCGGTAATTTTGGTTTCGAGACTCGTCGTCATTGTCCATCTTTCCTTTCCAAATTGGATGTGTGTAGCTGGTCCTTGCGTGCTTGCAACAAACGATCCAACTTCTTAAATCGTTCGCTCCACATTAGCCGAAACTGCCTTGCCCACTCTTCCACCACGACCATCGTCTCCGGGTTCAGACTGTAAATGCGCTGCTGCGCCTTCTTCTCCACCTCCAATACGTTCGCTTGCCGGAGCACCTTCAGATGCTTGGATATCGCCTGAGGACCAACGTGAAAATGGCTGGATATTTCGGTCGCGGTCAACGAACCTTGAGTGGCCAACAATTCGATAATGTGCCGCCTTATGGGGTCTCCTATCGCTGCGAAAGCATCCAAGGAGGCTGTGGTTATTAACGGGGCAGGGCAACGTTCATGATTATGTTCCTGACAGATCGAGAAGGGTATCGTCAGTACAATTCGACTCCGAGCACTGTGCAAAGAGCCCCAAAGCAATAGGCACAGAGTAAGACGAAAGTGATTACTAGGCATTTCCGGCAACTTAGCAAGCCACCTGCCGGAATATCAAAAAGATCGCCAATATCCCTGGCCAGAAAGGCCGGATAAAGGCGATCTTTTTCGTTGATACTTGCACCCTAAGGCAAAACATTCCCCGCCGCGCGATAAATCGCATACCATTCCTCGCGCGAGAGATGGACCTCGCCGGCTTTGCAGCAATCCTTCAGGCGCTCGATGTTCATCGTGCCGGTAACCGGCTGCATGCGCGCCGGATGGCGCAAAAGCCACGCGATCGCGATGGTCGTATTGCTCACCTCGTATTTGGCCGCGATTTCGTCGATGGCTTTGTTCAGCTCCGGGAACTTTTCGTTTCCGAGGAAGACGCCTTCGAAAAATCCGTACTGGAACGGCGACCAAGGCTGGATCGTAATATCGTGCAGTCTGCAAAAATCGAGCACGCTGCCGTCCCGGTTGATCGCGGAATCGTTCTCCATGTTCACGTTAATGCCGCTGGAAATCATCGTCGCGTTCGTAATGCTCAGCTGCAGTTGATTGGCGACGAGCGGCTGCTTGACGAATTTGCGCAGCAGCTGGATTTGCATCGGATTTTGGTTGGATACGCCGAAATGCCGCACTTTGCCCGAGCTTTCGAGAAGATCGAATGCTTCCGCGACCTCCTCCGGCTCGACGAGCGCATCCGGACGATGCAGCAGCAAAACGTCCAAATAATCGGTCCGCAGCCGCTTCAAGATGCCGTCGACCGACTCCAAAATATGCTGCTTGGAAAAGTCGAACATCCCTTTGCGGATGCCGCATTTGGACTGCAGGATAATTTTTTCGCGTACGGCGGCGTTCATTCCGATCGCATCCGCGAATATTTCCTCGCACGTACCCCCGCCGTAAATATCCGCATGATCGAAAAAGTTCGCGCCTTCCTCCAGCGCCGTTTGGACGAAACGCTCGGCCTCGGGTTTGCTCAGCGATTTGATGCGCATGCAGCCGACCGCGACGACCGGTACTTCCAACGTGCTCGTTCCGAGCTTTATCGTTCTCACGATTCGTTTCCTCCTTTTGATAGCCCGTCCGATTGTGCCGCGGGAGCCGGTTTTTCAAGCATGCGGACAATGGAAGGCTTTTTTTCGCCATTTGGTTCCCTTCTTTATTGTATCGAGCTGGCGCAAGAAATGTAAGAAGTGAAATTTGTTTAACTAGGTAAACGGAACAGAAGCTCCTTCTCCGAACAGTACCGGGCTCGCTCCATTCCGCGCCAAAAGCCGAACAAACGCGCGCAACCCGGCCGGAACCGGGTTGCGCGCGGGTTTGCATAAGACAATCACTTGATCGTATAAGGCAGCTTGAACGTCCAGAGCTCGGTGCCGTTTTCCGGGGAGGTGCTGCCCAAGCCGAAATCGTTGTCGTTCACAATCACGATCGTATGGCCGTCCACGAGCGACAAGCCTTCGACTTTCTCGTAAGGGAATCGGAAAGCGGCCAGATCGACGACGGTGCGCTTGGAGGGAGGCGCAATGCCGTTTGCTTTCAACTCTTCGACGGTCATCTGCTCCAGCGTCTTCCCGGCGGTCGCGGTGTCGTCGTACTTGCCGAGGATGTTTGTCGCCTCCGACAGGTCGACGCTGAAGATCCGCTTCAGTTGGACTTTGTCTCCGGCGTTTTTGTCGCGTTCGTCGATGAGCAGCGTGTTCTCGTTCACGGCAACCAGATCCGAAATGACGATATCGGATTGCTTCAAATCGGCGAACGGCGACGCGTCTTCGGTCAAGTAGGCGAATTCGGCTACCGGCTGCAGCGTCGCCAAGTCGAATTTGATGATGCGCAATTGACGCGAGCCGTCCGTTTCCTTGCCCGGATTGCGCAGCGGGCTTTGCATCGCCATGAACATATAGTTGCCGTCCGGCGTTATGCCAACCGCTTCGGCGCCGCGGTTTTGCCGGAGCTTGTTGTAAACGGCCGGCAGCGTTTCGCGCGCGGGAACGAGCGGAGCGGACAGTTGAGCGGCCCAGCCCTGCGGCACGATGCGCTCAATCAGGGTGCCGTCGCGTTTCACATGGACGATGGACGGGCCGTATTCGTCGGAAAGCCAAAACGTATCGTCCTTCGGATTGTAGGCGAGCCCTTCCACATCGAGGCCGTACGGGTCGTACGCGAGCTCTTTCTCCCCTTTGGGGTCGTAAGCGGCCTCGTCCCGGTCTTTGATGTTCGGGAGACCGGTAATGTCGGCTTTGCCGGATACGGGGTCGACTCCGTTCACTTTGAGCGGGGTTTGCTCGAGAATGTTGATCTGTCCGTCGGCAATTTGAATTTTGTAGATCGTCGGCGTGTAGGCGGGAAGCGGGAACGTTTTGACGGATTTGCCGTTCACGGTCGCATCGCCGTTAGGTCCGCGGTCGGCGGTCGTATAGAAGACGTTGTCCGGATCGCCCGACAGGTGGAGCAGCGAGGACCCGATGCCCATTTTGATCCCTTCGGCCAAGTCGGGTGCGGCGAGCTTGTATTTGCCGGACAGCGTCGGCACGTCCGTTAATGCGACGCTGTTGCGGAATTCGTCCCAATCCACATATTTGCCGATCACTTCGCCGAAGGCGCGAAGGGGCAAATACAGGTGGCCGTCGAGGTTAACGGCCGTGGAGGAGGGCGAAACCGCTTGTCCGTTGTTCGTGTAGGTGACCGCCTCGGCGGTCGTCCCCTTCTTTTCTTCCGCGAATGCGCCGCTGGCGGTCGTCGTAAGCGCGAGCGCCGCCGAGGCGGCAATAAGCCATTTTTTCATGTGTGCTGCTGCTCCCTTCGTCGGTTCCTGTTTCTGTTTTTTCTTGGAAATGATATCAACCGATTATTAACGCGAAACCAACACGCCGTAAATGTTTTGTAAAGTTTTCGTTGGACGGGGAGCGAAGCGGTTCGACGCGAACAAAAAAACAAGCCTTCGTGACGAAGGCTTGTTTTTGCCCGGCGCCATGGCGCGTCTATTCCTGGACGAACCGGACGTCGTACCCTTTTTGCTTCAGCTTGTCGATCACCATATCTTTCACCGTAAAATGGGCGGCGCCGACGACTATGAAATAGGTCGACGATCCGTCCTGCTCCAGCAGCTCGGACAGCTTGTTCGCCATGTTTCGATCCCGCTCTCCGAGCAGCCGCTGCGCCGTCCCGCTGTTTTGCGCGAGCTGCAGCGATTCGGAGTATGCTTTCGTAAAGCCTTCCGCGTCGCCCTTCGCCCACAGCAGCTGCCAGTTTTTAAACTGGACGGCGGGGTCCGGTTCGGAAGCGTTCGGATTCAAAATGGAGTCCAGCAGCTGGTTCAGCTCTTTTTCTTGTTGCTCCGGAGGAACGCTGCTCAACAGGTCCCCCTGCAGCTTAACGCCCTCCAATTCATGAACCGGTTTTCCGGCAAACATCGCACGCAGCGTAAAATACAGATCGACGCCGGAGTTGGTCGCTTGAGCGATGTCTTCGGGCTTGGCCATGAGCGTCGTAAGCGACAGATTGCCGGAAATGACCCAAGGCTTGAGCGCGTCGAACGACTGCGGAGGCAGGTTCAGCTTCTCGGCGACGCTTTGCAGCTTCGCGTACGTTTCCGGCGCAACATGATCTTTCAAGGTCGTTCCGTCATCGTAAGTCGTCAATGTCATAAAATAGTTCATCGCCTCTCGGTCGCTCGAGAGCAAATTCGCTTCGACCCAAAGGGCGTCCGACGATTCGAACGCGTCCGTCACGCGTTTATGCAGCGGATACATATCCGGAATGCCCAGATGGATCGATCCGAGCAAGTAGAGCGTGTTGCCGCCTTTGGTCACCTTCCAAAACAGGCCGTTCGCGCCTTTGCCGGCGGTTTCGTACGCGTATCGGACGAGCCGGCTTGCGAAAACGGCCGCTTGCTCGACGGTGCAAGGCCGGTCCAGCTCGAGACCGTACTCCGTTCCGTTCACGATGCCCTGCTGCTGCAAATAGCCGATCGGATCGTTCCGACCGATCTCG
This sequence comes from Paenibacillus sp. GYB003, assembly GCF_036577625.1. Classification (NCBI taxonomy): domain Bacteria; kingdom Bacillati; phylum Bacillota; class Bacilli; order Caryophanales; family Paenibacillaceae; genus Paenibacillus; species Paenibacillus sp. GYB003. Next base: position 48,470 of record NZ_JARBDC010000041.1, read on the forward strand.
AACGATTCCGGCAGCTCGTAGCGGGTCAATACGCCGTATATGGAGCGCAAAACCGTGTCTCTGGTCAGAATCGCATCGGCGGCCGGCCTTTCGGATGCGTGCTTCGTCTGCTTGGAAAAGCCTAGCGCGTCCAGCTTCGATGCCGTAGCGTCCAGCAGCGATTGAAATTTGTCTTGAGCGATCGGCTGTTGAAACGTACCGTCATCGTACCAAGAAAGCGGGAAGATGCCGTATTTTTCTCCCTCATGCAGGATCGATACGGACCACGGGCTGATCGCGGGGACCGGGGCGGCCGCTTCGTTCGCCCGCAAGGGCAGAACGCTGCCGAGCAGGAGCGCGGCGCCGAGCAAGCCGCTCGCCGCACGGCGGCTCCATTTGTTCCAGGTGATGCGTTTCATGCGAGAACCTCCGGAAAAAGAAATATGTAAGCCAAACTATTATAACGCACCCGCCAGGCCCCAACAAATTAGTCAGGTAAAAAGTCCCTGAAGGGGAACGGATCGAGTCCCCGCGAACGTCTATCGCTTCCACGAAAACAGCCCGGTCGCCAACACCAAACTATACGCCCAAAGCAGCCAGGCCGCCAAAAGCGGGACGCTCTCGCCGGATATCGCCGGAAAGACGATCCGATGAAGGGGCACCGAAACGATATCGAGAAGCATGCCGGGCAAAGCAATGCATACGGCGAGACGAAGCCGGTCCGCCGGCGGAATGTGGAACTTGAAATATAGGGGAAACGTACAGCCGCAAATGACCGGTACGGCGGCCAAGAAGCTTACGGCTGTTTTCACCCGATTGTCGGCGTCGATCAGCCAATCCCCGAACAAGTGAAAGACGACGGTCGCCGCAAGCCAAAGGAGGAACCCCCACAGCAGAAAAAACGGTTCGCGGCGCTTGTAGGCCGGCATCGCATTCATCGGTTCGCCTCCTTCGTCAAAAAGGCGAGCAGCCGCTGCAGCGCATCGAAAATCGCATCTTTCGGGAACGCTTCGTCCAGCAAAGCTTGCACCGCGAGCCCGTCGATCAGGGCGTTCATCAAGACGCCCCAATGCTCCATCGGAATCCCGTCCACGGGCGAAGCTTCCCATCGGGAGGCCAGCATGCCGGTCAGCTGCCCGTTTTCTTGCCGGATCATCGAACCGAGACGCCCGCGGTTCGGTTGAAACGAAAGGCTGGCGGCCATGGATGCGAAAAAGAGCCGATGGTAGGCCGAATCGTATCCGCATCTTTCTCGGGCGGCTTGCAGCGCTTCTTCCAGGCTGCCGTGGCCCTGCTTCCGCCACGAGGAGTCGCACAGGCTTTGAACGAGCTCGATCATGAGCTGCTCTTTCGTCCGAAAATGGTAAAACACGGTTCCTTGACTGACGTTCGCCCGGTCGGCGACCGCTTTTAAAGTCGTTTTTTCGATTCCGTTCTCGGCAAGGCATTGCTGCGCGGCTTGCAGCAGCTCTTCCTTGGTGACGACATTCGGTTTGGCCATGCGGTCACGCTCCTTTTAGTGAGTTAGTTAAATGACTAACTATGATGATTTATTATAAGCATCCGCCGTTGATTTGGCAAATGAACGTTTTAGGCGCTTAAAAGATCGCATCGTTAAGAAAAAAGGAGGAAAACTGGTATCAAAGAAAGCAACCTTCGCTCTCCGGCAAGGTGTGTGTGTATGGAGACCGCGACCGACGAATTCGGCGGCAACCGCAAAACTTGAATCAAACTAGCTCCCGCTGTCTTTCTGCTGTAAGCCGACCCTAAGAACGGTATCGAAAACGAAGCCCGAAACGGGCAAGGAGGAGTTCGTATGGTAGACGTTTCAACGGACATCATCATAAACCGCCCCCGCGACGAAGTGGCGGCCTATGCCGCCGATCCCGACCATGCTCCCGAATGGTACGTCAATATCGAATCGGCGGAATGGCTGTCGCCGAAACCGCTTGCGGTCGGCTCCCGAATCGCGTTCAAAGCCCGTTTTCTCGGGAAGACGCTTGCTTACGTTTACGAAATCGCGGAATATGTGCCGGGAGAACGGCTGGTTATGAGAACGGCCGACGGCCCGTTTCCGATGGAAACGACGTATGGCTGGGAAGCGGCGGACGCCGGCTCGACCCGGATGACGCTGCGCAACAAAGGGAAGCCGAGCGGGTTTTTCAAAATAGGGGCGCCTTTGATGGCGACGATGATGCGGAAAGCAAACCGGAAAGACTTGAGTACGATCAAGCATATTTTGGAGCATCGAAAATAAAAATGAGGGGATTGGCGCTTTTTTTGTTGAAAATATTTGTTTTTCAAACCAATACGTGTTATGATGAACGTAATCATGATCGAAACCTATTCACATATTGTAAAGGGTTGCTATTCGGTTATAGAGCAGGAACCTTTTCCAATATGTGAATTTTTATTTTTCCAAAGCGAAAAAGAGAAAATCATGTAAATTTCAAATGTGGAGGTACATTCCATGCAAACAGGAACAGTGAAATGGTTTAACGCGGAGAAAGGCTTCGGCTTCATCGAGGTCGAAGGCGGCAACGACGTATTCGTGCATTTCAGCGCGATTACGGGCGAAGGCTTCAAATCGTTGGACGAAGGCCAGCGCGTACAATTCAATGTCGTGCAAGGCAACCGCGGTCCGCAAGCGGACAACGTCGTAAAACTGTAACATTTGGACAAAAGCTGCCCCACATGTACAAGTTGGGGCAGCTTTTGTCATATAATATACGGATTGGGCCGGCGGATCGCGGGTGAAAGTCGCCGAAGTAATTTTTGGCTGTTTGGGGCAAACTAGGCAGAGGAGGGGCTTATCATGTTTTCGAGGAAAAAGCAGATCGAAGAAGTTCCGGAACAGCTGACGGCCATCTGGCAGTGTACGAACGACGAATGCAACGGCTGGATGAGGGAGGAGTTCGCCTTCGAGGCCGAACCGACTTGCCGGCAATGCGCGTCACCGATGCAGCGTAACTCGAGGATGCTCCCTATGCTGGTCAACACGAGCGGCGATCAAAGAGCGATCAAGCTCAGTATTCCGAACGGCAATCCGGGCTAACCGCGAATCGCAGCCACCAGGCATATTCGCACGAACCGCCGTATATGCCGAAAGAGCCGGTCCTTGATAAGGGACTCGGCTCTTTTCGTTTTTTCCGCACGATGCCGTCGTATGACAGCGCTTGTTTTGGCGTATGCAGCGCCCGATCGCCGTTAATGTCTCCCGTACGCGCTGTCCGTTACGATCTCGCGCAGCTCCGCCTTGTGCGATTCGTACTGCTGCAGCGTGATGCTGCCGCTGGCGTAGCGCGAGTCGAGCTGTTCCTTCAGCTGGGCGATCTGCAGCTCGATGACGGGCTGCACGTCTTTGTCGTTGGCCGCGGCGATGTCGGCCAAGCTGCGGCCGGAATAAAGCGCGTCGTGCACTTCTTCGTCGGAGGCGACTCCGAGCGCTTGCCGGAACTCGTCCAGCGCGGAGGCGCCGAGCGTTTTGCTGCCGAGCGGGCATATATCGGACTGGGCGTATGTTTTATCGTCTTGCAGGACGGAGCCGATCGAAATGACGAGCGCCATCGTGCCAACCAGGATGAATTGCTTTGGACTCATGAACCATCCTCATCTCCGAAAAAAGTCATTCTCTCTATAATACGAGCGAACGGGCGAAGAAGTTACAACAAAATTTGTGACGATTCTTCGGCTCTTGCCAAACGGACGATTATGGTGTATATTTATCTTAAATTAAAGATAATTAATTTTAAGATTGTTGCATGCGATCGGCATTGCCGCCGAAAGCTAACGACATAAACGAGGAGGACGAAGAACATGACGATGAAAACGGCGGGCATTCACCACATTACGGCGTTCGTGACGGACGCGCAGCGGAACGTCGATTTTTATGCAGGGGTGCTCGGGCTGCGGCTCGTGAAAAAGACGATCAATTTCGACGCGCCCGAAGTGTACCATCTGTACTTCGGCAACGAAATGGGCAGCCCGGGCACGGCCATCACGTTTTTCCCGTGGGCCGGATCGCGGCGAGGACGAATCGGCGGAGGTCAGGTCGGCTATACCGTATACGCCGTGCCGCCGGGATCCTTCGATTTTTGGCAGGAGCGGCTGCGGAAGCTGAACGTGCCGTTCACGCCGGTCGAACGGTTCGGCGAAACGTACATCCGGTTTGCCGACCCGGACGGTCTCGGCATCGAAATGGTCGAGCGCGAGCAAGGGACCCCGAGCCGATGGTCGTTCGGCGGCGTACCCGCGGACAAAGCGATCAAAGGGTTCGGCGGCGCCGTGCTGAACAGCATCGCCCCGGACAAAACGCGCCATTTGCTGGAGCACGTGATGGGGCTCGAGCTGGTCGCCGAGGAAGGCGACTTGGCTCGCTACCGCGCGGCCGGCGATATCGGCAACATCATCGATATCAATCGCGTGCCGGTCGGCTGGGGCATTGGCGGAGCCGGCACGGTTCATCATATCGCCTGGCGGGCGAAGGACGAGGAAGATCACCGGAGTTGGCGGGAGCACGTGCTGAGCAACGGCTACAAGGTGACCCCGGTCATCGACCGGCAATATTTCAACGCCGTTTATTTCCGCGAAGAGGGCGGCATCTTGTTCGAGATCGCTTCCGACACGCCGGGCTTCGACTACGACGAGCCGTTCGAATCGCTCGGCGAGAAGCTGATGCTTCCGGAATGGCTGGAAGCGCGGCGGGACGAGGTCGCGCGGGGACTGCCGCCGATCGAAGTGCGCGTATTGGAGGAGGATGCACGATGAAGCATATATTCAAGCAGGGTACCGACCGGGACGCGCCGCTGCTCGTGCTGCTGCACGGCACGGGCGGGACGGAGCGGGACTTGCTGCCGCTGGCCGAGGCGATTTCGCCGGCATCGTCCGTGCTGAGCGTGCGCGGGAACGTGCTTGAGCGCGGCATGCCGAGATTTTTCCGGCGTTTGGCGGAAGGGGTTTTCGACGAGGAGGATCTCGTCTTCCGGACGAAGGAGCTGTACGATTTTTTGGCCGACGCATCGCGGCAGTACGAATTCGACCGCGGCAACGCGGTAGCCGTCGGTTATTCGAACGGCGCCAACATTGCGGGCAGCCTGCTGTTCCATTACAAGGACGCGTTTCGCGGGGCCGTTTTGCATCACCCGATGGTGCCGCGGCGGGGCGTCGCGCTTCCCGATCTGTCGGAAACGGCCGTCTGGATCGGAGCCGGCACGAACGACCCGATATGCCCGGCGTCGGAAACGGAGGAATTGAGCCGGCTGCTGGAAGGAGCCGGGGCGTCCGTGGACGTCCATTGGGAGCATCACGGTCACCGGCTTACGGGCTCCGAGGTGCAGGCAGCGGCCGGATGGTTCGGGCGGCATTTCGGCGGAAAAGGAACGAAGCACAGCGGATAAGAAGAAGGGCGCCGGCCTCCGGACGAGGCTCGGCGCCTTTTGTTTTCGCGTAATAATTTCTTGCAAAATGAAAACGGCGGTGATACAATAATTCTCGACTAAATGACCGAAAATGAATTTTGGTCAATCGGTCGGGGGTGACACGATGACGGTTGATCGGCGCAAGTTGATCGTCGAGGCGGCGGCGAAGTCGTTCGCGCTGTTCGGCTATAAGGCGACGACGATGGATCAGGTGGCCAAAATCGCGGGAGTGGGCAAAGGAACGATCTACACGTTTTTCGCCAACAAGGAAGAGCTGTTCCAGGACATTATGAGCAGGCTCCTTCACGAGATGAGGCTTGTGGCGGAAGACGTCGTAAGGCCGGAACGCAACTTTTTCGACAATTTGCATCAGGTGCTCGACCGGCTGCTCGATTTCCGCGAGGAGCACGAGCTGGCGATCAAGCTTGCCCAGGAAGTGAAGGAGATCGGTACGCCGATGGCGCAGGAGGGCATCCAGCAAATCGAGAAGGCGATCGTCGGCTACATCCGGCATCAAGTGCGGCTGGCGATGGAGAAAGGCGAGATCAAGCGCTGCGACCCGGAGCTTACCGCTTTCGTCATGCTGAAGCTGTATACGGCGCTCACCGCGGATTGGAAAAAGTCGCACGAGCCGCTGGGCAAGAACGAAGTCGCCGAGCTGCTGCGCTTTTATTTGCAGGGAGGTTTGGCTCCGGATTAACCGGATGCCGTTTTTTTCACTATAAAATGACCGAATGACGAAAACGGTCATTACGTTTAAGGGAGTGGAGTTTCATGTTGAAAGGCTTGAGGCAGTTTGGCAAAGAGCTGGCCGCGATCGGACGAAACCCGAAGGTGCTCATTCCGGTCATCGCGGTCATCCTGATCCCGGTGCTTTATTCGGCGCTGTTTCTCGGGGCGTTCTGGGACCCGTACGGGAGGCTCGACGAATTGCCCGTGGCGGTCGTGAACCGGGACAAAGGAACCGACTTTAACGGCACGGCGCTGCATATCGGCGACGATTTCGAGAAAAAGCTGCAGGACAACCGGCAGTTCGACTGGAAGTTCGTCAGCAAGGAAGAAGCGGAAGCGGGGCTGGCGAACAACGCATACTATATGGCCATCGAAATTCCGGAAGATTTCTCGGAGAAGACGACGACGCTGACGACCGATCATCCGACGCCGGCGCGGCTGACGTTTCTCCCGAACGAAAGCTACAACTTTTTGGCGTCCCAAATCGGCAATACGGCCGTCGAAAAAATGAAAGCATTGCTGAACAAGGAAGTGACCGAGGCGTACGCGAAAACGGTGTTCGGGCAAATCGAGCAGCTCGCCAGCGGCATCGGCCAGGCAAGCGAGGGCGCCGGCAAATTGGCGGACGGCACGGCGAAGGCGAAGGACGGCGCGCTGCAAATCGAGCAAAATTTGCAGAAGCTGGCCAGCGGCTCGTTGACGCTCCAGGACGGCGTCGATCGGCTCGCCGGAGGCGGCGCGCAGCTGCGGCAGGGCGCCGCGGGGCTCGACGCCGGCGCCGCCGAGCTTGCGGCCGGGCTGGCCCAGCTTAGCGCGGCGCAGCAGCAGCTGGGCGAAGGCGCGGCCGAGCTCG
>NZ_JARBDC010000042.1:0-135104 GCF_036577625.1 Paenibacillus sp. GYB003
GGTCGCGCGTCTCGCCGGTGTCGGCGTCGAGCCCGCTCGGGACGTCGACGGCGACGATCGGCAGGCCGCTTTCGTTCGCTTCGCGGATGAGCGCGGCGTACGGGCCTTGCGGCGCGCCGCGGCTGCCGGTGCCGAGCAGCGCGTCGATGACGCCGTCGAAGCGGCGCCAGTCGATCGCTTCGCTCCCGGCCTCCGCTTTCGCGCCCGCGCCGCCCCCGGCAGCGCCGCCGTAAACGGCCGCCGGCAGCCCGAGCAGCGCCGCGATGTCGCGCTGTACGGCCGCCTCGCCGGCGAAGCCGGCCGGATCGACGGCGTAGACGATGGCGACGTCGTAGCCCGCTTCGGCCAAATGCCGGGCGGCGACGACGCCGTCCCCGCCGTTGTTGCCTTTGCCGGCCAGGACGAGCCATCGCTTCATGGCGCCGGCCGGGGCGCTTTCCGCCATCCGGATCGCTTCCTCGGCGACCGCGCGTCCGGCGTTTTCCATGAGCGCGATCGCGGGAATGCCGATCCGTTCGATGGCGTCCCGGTCGATCGCGCGCATTTCTTCCGACGTTACGAGATACATAGGCTGCGGGCCTCCATTCGTTTTTTTATGTAGTATTCGGGAAAGCCGCGGCGGATTCCTTCGGATTCTGTTCTGCAAAATCGCCTCGAATCGGATAAAATGGAAGGAACAAGCTGATTCCACGAAGGGTGTGTCCGAATGGAAATCGTTCCTTTGCACCGTTCGCCGGAAAACGAAACGTTCGATCTGATTCGCCGCCATATCCGTATGATCCCGCCTTTCCATGCCCCATCGGATCGCGAAATCCGTTCGATCATCCGCGAGCCGAACGTGTATATCGATATGTGGTACGAAAGATTCGAGCATACGCACGACATTTTCGTCGGTTTGGAAGGAAAAGCGGTCCCCGCCGTTGCCCAACTGACGTTTCCAAACGATGGGCGCGTAACGAATTCGGTCGTATTCCCCGGCGATGCCATCATCAATTGGGTGTTCGGCGACCCCGCTTTCCCGGAAGCGATCGACCGCTTTTTCGAGGCCATGCGGCGGACGGCCGCGCAAAAAGGATACGCGGGCATACGGCGAGGCGGCGATAACCGCACCTGTCGAAACAATGTCCGACCGGCATTTTGCCGCTCGTCCCTTCATCGAAATGCGCGTATTGCGAACGTTTCTTCGCAGGACGCGCTTTCTTTTTTGGAACTCGTCTCCTCTCCCCTCCCCGGAAGCATATGGGAGGATTTGGGGGGATGCGGGGGGATTTTACCATATCGTTCCCGTAATCTCCCGTTACGGACGGATAGCGGGGCTCAGCCCGGATCAGCGGGCGAGACCGGGGGTGAGTTCGCCCGGACGATCATGATACCCTTGTATGGGGCCCCGAATTCGGCAAGCGGCGGACGATCCGGAAGCTTTCGAAAGTCCGCTTGAAACGAAAGGAGTTCGCATATGGGAAAAGGGTCAGGTCTGCTGCTGGCGCTGCTGTTCGGCACCGTTCTCGTTGCCGGCTGCTCCGGCGGCGATTCCGCACCTGCGGGCGCCGGCAGCCCGGCGGCCGGGGGCGGCGAGGCGTCATCCGACGTTTCGACGTTAGAAAAAGCGAGGAAGCAAGGATTTATCACGGTCGGGTTCGCCAACGAAAAGCCTTACGCCTACGCGACGCCGGACGGCAAGCTGACCGGGGAAGCGGTCGAGGTGGCGAGGGTCGTGCTGAACAGGCTCGGCATCAAAGAGATGAACGGCGTGCTGACGGAATTCGGGTCGCTCATTCCCGGCTTGAAGGCGAAACGGTTCGACATCATTACGGCGGGCATGTTCGTCACGCCGGAACGGAGCAAGGAAGTATTGTTCGCCAATCCCGAGTACAGCATCGGCCAGGCGGTCGCCGTCAAGAAAGGCAATCCCGCAAACCTTCACAGCTATGCGGACATAGCGAAAAACAAAGACGTCAAGATCGCCGTCATGGTCGGCGCCATCGAAGAACAATATTTGGTCAAATCGGGCGTGGCCGAGTCGCAAATCGTCACCGTGCCCGATCAGCCTTCAGCGATATCCGCCCTGCAATCGGACCGCGTCCAGGCGGTGACGATGACCGGCCCGTCCTTGCAGGCGATGCTGGACTCGGCCAAAGACGGCAAAATCGAGCGGGTCCAGCCGTTCGAGCAGCCGACGATCGACGGCAAAAGCGTGCGGGGGTACGGCGCCGCCGCGTTCCGCAAAGAAGACGACGAATTCGTCAAGGCGTACAACGCGGAGCTCGAAAAGCTGCAGGCGTCCGGCGAGCTGCTGAAGCTGCTGCAGCCGTTCGGATTTACGGAGGCGGAGCTGCCGGGCGACATGACCGCCGAGGAGCTGGCGAAGCCATGACCGGCCGAATGCCGTCCTCCCGGCCGCGCGCGGAGCGTCGCGCGCCCGGCGGCGTCGGTCCCCGCTCCCGCGCCGGAAGGAGGAGGGGCCGATGACGGCGGCAGCGGAGCTGCTCCCGGCGCTCTGGAAGGGGGCCGTCGTGACGCTGGAGGTGACGGCGATGGCGACCGTATTGGCGCTGCTGCTTGCCGTCGCCGCCGGACTCGCCCGGCTGTCGCGGTTTCGCGCCGTCCGCTGGCTGACGGCCGTCTACGTCGAGACGTTCCGCGGTACGTCGCTGCTCGTGCAGCTGTTCTGGCTCTACTTCGCCTTTCCGCTGCTGCTCGACATCCGCATGCCGGCGATGGTCGCGGCGGTGCTCGCCCTGGGGCTCAACTACGGCGCTTACGGCTCGGAAGTCGTGCGCAGCTCCGTGAACGCCGTCCCGAAAGGGCAGACGGAGGCGGCGATCGCGCTGAACATGACGCGCGGCCAGCGGCTTCGGCGCATCGTCGGTCCTCAGGCGCTCGCGATGGCGCTGCCGTCCTTCGGCAACCTGCAGATCGAGCTGCTGAAAGGAACGTCGCTCGTGTCCCTCATTACGCTCGGAGAGCTGTCGTACCAAGGGATGCTGCTGCGATCGTACGACATGTCGCGGACGGCGCTCATTTTCGGCCTCATCCTCGTCGTCTACTTCGTCATCGCCCAACTGCTCGCGCTGCTGATCCGGCTTCCGGAACGGCGGTCCGCGTTTAGGAGGTCGGGGACGTGAACTGGAGCTGGGAGTACGCGCGGGATATTTTGCCGCAGCTGCTTGCCGTTTTGCCGGTGACGATCTCCGCCGCCCTGTGCGGGTTCGCGCTCGCGGCCGTACTCGGGCTGCCGCTCGAGGCGGGCAAACGGTCGAAGCGGAAGGCGGTGTCGCGAACGGTCGCGTTCGCGCTGGAGCTGATCCGTTCGACGCCGCTGCTCATTCAGCTGCTTCTCTTGTTTTACGCGCTGCCGCAGTACGGAATATCGTTGTCGCCGTTCGCGGCCGGAACGCTCGGACTCGGCATTCATTACGCCGCCTATATGGCGGAGGTGTACCGCTCGGGCATCGAAGCGGTGCCGGCCGGACAATGGGAGGCGGCCAAATCGCTCAATTTCACGCCGCGTCAAACGTGGTTCCGCATCATCCTGCCGCAGGCGATTCCGCCCGTTTTTCCGGTCATGGGCAACTATTTGATCGTCATGTTCAAGGAAACGCCGATTTTATCCGCGATCACGGTCGTGGAAATGCTGCAAACGGCGAAATCGCTCGGCTCGGCCTCGTTCCGCTATATTGAAGCGTTCACGCTCGTCGGCCTGCTCTTTTTCGCGGTCAGCTACGGGTCGGCGCTGCTGGTGAAGCGGCTGGAGCTCGGGCTTCCGCGCAAGTGACGGGCGCAAGCGGGCTTCGACGTCCGCGCGGTTTTGCCCGGTTTTGCCCGGTTTGCGGCTAGAGGCGGCTGCGCGGGCATTCGAGTCCGAGTCCAAAACGATAAAGGAAGGATCGTACATGATCGACAACCGAAGGAGGCGATCGGCATGATCGATACGGAAAACGCCGCCGCCGAGACCGCTCCGGAGCGCCGGCGGGTCGGGGAGCCGGTCGTCCGGTTCCGCGGCGTGCGCAAAACGTTCGGGGACACGGAGGTGCTGAAAGGCATCGACCTCGATTTGTACCCCGGCGAGAAAGTCGCCGTCATCGGTCCGAGCGGCTCCGGCAAGACGACGATCGCGCGCATTTTGATGACGCTGGAGCGCCCGACCGGCGGCACCGTCGAGGTCGAGGGCGAGCAGCTTTGGCATCGCGTGCGGAAGGGCCGCACGGTGCGCGCCGACGAAAAGCATCTGCATCGCGTGCGGCAGTCGATCGGCATGGTGTTTCAACATTTTCACCTGTTTCCGCATATGTCCATCATCCGCAACGTGACCGAAGCGCCCGTTCACGTGCTGAAAATGCCGAAGAAGCAGGCCGAGTCGGAGGCGCTGATGCTGCTCGACAAAGTCGGCTTGAAGGAGAAGGCGCTCGCTTATCCGGGCGAGCTGTCCGGCGGGCAGAAGCAGCGCGTCGCCATCGCGCGGGCGCTTATCATGAAGCCGAAGGTGATGCTGTTCGACGAAGTGACGTCGGCGCTCGATCCGGAGCTCGTCGGGGAAGTGCTGAAGGTGATCAAGGAGCTGGCGGAGGAAAGCTCGATGGCGATGCTGCTCATTACCCACGAGATGGACTTCGCCCGCGACGTGGCGGACCGCGTCCTGTTTACGGACGGCGGCCTGATCGTCGAGGAGGGGCCGCCCGAGGAGCTGTTCGAGCGTCCGCGCAGCGAGCGGCTGCAATCGTTTTTGGCCCGTTTCCGCGGGCGGTGAGGGAAGAGAGGAGCTGCATGCGTTTGAATCCGACGCAAACCGGCGCATCGATCGTATATCGGCGGCCCGAGGTTTCGGACGCGGGCGCCGTATGGCGGCTTGTCCGGGACGACGGCCGGCTCGACGCGAATTCGGCGTACTGCTACATGCTGCTGTTTCGCTGCTTCGCCGATACGTGCCTCGTCGCGGAGCGGGACGGCCGGCTGCTCGGCTTCGTCACGGCTTTCGAGCCGCCTTCCGAAGCCGGCACGCTGTTCGTCTGGCAGATCGCCGTCGCACCCGATGCGCGCGGCGGAGGAATCGGCTCCGCGCTGCTGCGCCGGCTGCTCGAGCTGCCGGCCGGCCGCGGCGCGCTCCGCCTCGAAGCGACCGTGTCGGGGAGCAATGCGGCGTCGAGACGGCTGTTCGAGGCGCTCGCCCGGGAAAGAGGCGCGCCGTGCGAAACGGTCGAAGGCGGCGGGTTTCCGGCCGAGTCGTTTCCGGAGCCGGGCCACGAAGCCGAGCCGCTGATTCGCATCCGGCTGGCCGATCGATAGCGTTTTGACGTTGCGCAAAAGCTCAGCCATGTTTGCGAAGCCGGCTTTTGCTCGCGCAAAAGTTCGGTCCATGCTTATGAAGCCAACTTTTGCTTGCGCAAAAGTTCTGAGGAGGGGACCTGCAAATGACGAACCGAGGATTGCTGCAATCGGGCAACGAGTTAACCGTGTTCGAGGAACTGGAGTCCGAAGTGAGAAGCTATTGCCGGTCGTTTCCGGCGGTATTCCGAAAAGCGCGCGACTGGACGTTGTGGGACCGCGAAGGCAACGCCTACATCGACTTTTTCGCCGGGGCGGGCGCGCTCAATTACGGGCACAACAACGCCCGCCTGAAGGAGAAGCTGATCCGCTATGTGCAAAGCAACGGGATCAGCCACAGTCTCGACATGGCGACCGAGGCGAAGGAGACGTTTTTGCGCCGGTTTCGCGATGTGATTTTACGGCCGCGCGGGCTTGCTTACAAGGCGATGTTTCCCGGACCGACCGGCGCGAACGCGGTCGAAGCGGCGCTGAAGCTGGCCCGCAAAGCGACCGGGCGCACGGACGTCGTCGGCTTCACGAACGCGTTCCACGGCATGACGCTCGGAGCGCTCGCCGTAACGGGCAACAAGTTCAAGCGGCAGGGCGCCGGCGTTCCGCTGCAGTTCGCGGTCATGATGCCGTACGACGGATTTTGCGGCAAGCATGTCGACACGACCGACTATTTGGACAGCATGCTCCGCGACAGCGGCTCCGGCGTCGCCAAGCCGGCGGCGGTCATCGTGGAAACGCTGCAAGGGGAAGGCGGCTTGAACGCGGCCGGCGGCATGTGGCTGAGAAAGCTCGAGGCGCTCTGCCGCGAGCACGGCATGCTGCTTATCGTCGACGACGTCCAGATGGGCTGCGGCCGGACGGGACCGTTTTTCAGCTTCGAGCCGTTCGGCATCGAGCCGGATATCGTATGCCTGTCGAAATCGATCGGCGGCTACGGGCTGCCGATGTCGCTCGTGCTGATGAAGCCGGAGCTCGATTTGTGGCGGCCGGGCGAGCATAACGGCACGTTCCGCGGCAACAATCTCGCCTTCGTCTGCGCGGAGGAAGCGCTCGGGTACTGGGAAACCGGCGAGTTCGAGCGCCGGATCCGGGCGAAAGCGGGCATGCTCGCGGGCGAGCTGGACAGCATCGTCGCGAAGCATCCGCAGCTGCGGGCGGAGCGGCGCGGACGCGGGCTCATGCAGGGCATCGCCTTTCCGGCAGAGGGAATGGCCGAAGCGGTTTGCAAGGCGGCGTTCCGGCGGGGACTCATTATGGAGACGTCCGGGACGGACGGCGAGGTGGCGAAGGTGATGCCGCCGCTTACGATCGACGACGCCTCGCTGCTGCGCGGGCTCAAGCTGCTCGAGCAAAGCGTGGACGAAGCGGCCGGCGCAAGCCGGACGACTCAATTGCCGAAAACGGCGGGAAACGGAGGAGAACGCGCATGATCGTCAGACATTTGGAGCAGGTGATCGGAGGAGAGCACGATGTCGACACGGCAACCTGGTTCAGCAGACGGCTGCTGCTGCGCCGGGACGGGGTCGGATTTTCGCTGCACGATACGACGATGAAGCCCGGCACGGAGACGGAAATGTGGTACAAGCATCACGTCGAGGCGGTATACTGCATCGAAGGGGAAGGCGAGCTCGAGGTCGTGGACGAAAACAAAACGTACCCGGTTACGCCGGGCACGCTGTACGTGCTGGACGGACACGAAAAGCACAAGCTGCGCAGCAAGTCGGCGCTTCGCGTCGTCTGCGTGTTCAACCCGCCCTGCACCGGCAAGGAGGTGCACGACGCCGACGGCGCCTACTCGCTCGGAGGCGGGCCGGACGCCTACCCGTCCCGGACGGAGCCCGAGCCGAGGCTGCTGGAGCGCGGCGATCCCGTCGTCTACGACAAAACGATCCGCCAGTCCGTCATCGGCGCCGAGCAGCTGGCCGAATACGAGCGCAACGGCTACTTGTTCCTCGACCGCTTTTTTACCGAACAGGAAGTGGGGACGCTTCAGGACGAGCTGAAACGAATATGGCGCGAAGCGGAAGGCGACGACCGTCCGGAAATCATTCGAGAGCCCGACGGCGATGCGGTCCGTTCCGTCTTCGCCGTTCATCGGGACAATGCCGTGTTTCGGCGGCTCGCCGGCCACGAGCGGCTGACGGCGGTCGTGAAGCAAATTCTCGGCAGCGACGTTTACGTTCACCAGTCGCGCATCAATTTCAAGCCCGGCTTTACGGGGAAAGAATTTTACTGGCATTCCGATTTCGAAACGTGGCACGTCGAAGACGGCATGCCGCGGATGAGGGCGCTCAGCTGCTCGATCGCGCTGGAGGACAACTACGCGTTCAACGGTCCGCTCATGGTCATTCCCGGCTCGCACCGCCGCTTCGTCTCGTGCGTCGGCGAAACGCCGCAGCATCATTACAAAGAGTCGCTCCGCAAGCAGCAGTACGGCGTTCCGGACGACGACAGCTTGACGAAGCTCGCCGCGGAAGGCGGCATCGAGACGCCCGTCGGCAAAGCCGGCTCGCTGCTGCTGTTCGACTGCAATTTGATGCACGGCTCGAGCTCCAACCTATCGCCCTATCCGCGCAGCAACGTGTTTCTCGTCTACAACAGCGTGCATAACCGGCTGGTCGAGCCTTTTTCCGGTCAGCCGCCGCGGCCCGACTATATCGCCTCCCGGGAGCCGGTTCGATGAAGCGAGTCCGAGCGGCAGCGGGAGAGCCGGCCCACATTCTCGTATCCGCGCCGAATCGGGCGGGCGAGCTGTTTTTGTCGCGGCTGCGTCAGCGGGGCGTGCCGCATATGGCGATCGCCAACAATATGTACGAGAAAAACCGTCTCGAATCGCTAGGCATCCGCCGCGTGCTCGTCGTCGACACAAGGGACCGCGGCAGCTGGACGCCGCCCGACATCCGGATCGGCAAAGTGTTTCTGTTCGAAGACAGCATGAACTTGTGCTGCCGATACATCCATATATGCAAGTCGTGGAAGACGGAGGCGATTCACGCCGTCACGCGGAGCGATTATTCCCGTGCCGTTTACCGGTCGCTCGGAGTGAAGCATTTGAAGTACGCGAACAAAAAAGACATACCCGAGCTGGCGAATCGGCTCGTCTGACTCCCGAACGCGGCGGTCCGCCGGGACGACTATATGGGAAAAGCGCATGGAGCGTGCAGGCTCCGTGCGCTTTTTTTATCGAAGGTTTAACTTCGCTAAAGGGTTAGAGGAAGTGCGACGTTCTTTACCCAGAACAAGCCTGCCGCTAAAACATGGATGTGCATCATCGAAAGGCTTCGATCAGAACCTTATGTACAAATAGACCGCCGCAAAGAACGCCAAAGCATGAAGCGAATGGCGCCTGTCGTTTCCGCGTCCGACGTATCCTATTCCCGCCGGGCCGCTGGAATCGAACAAACCGGAAAACCTCCAGTTCACTCGCTCTCGTGCAGCCGTCGGATCGAAATACCGGGAGAAGCTCCCGATAAAATGGCGTTGGATCGGCGAAAAGCGCGGTTTGGACGAATGCAGCGGGACGTTTTCCCGTTGTTTTGCCCGGAAACGGGAAACGACCGAAAATAGCGGGAGCAATTCCCGTTCGTTTCCCGCTCCGCCGCCGTTTCGGCGTGCAAATCGGTTTGCGCCGAAACGTTCGTCAGTTCTGGCTAATGCACTGGAGCGAAGCGCGGCGATCCGTACCGGAGACGATGCCCCTAACCGCGCAGCACCCTGGTCCAAGGCAGGGGATCTCTTTTTCTTTCGTTTCTCTACGGAAGCACGTCACAGCGTACCAGGTATTCGCGGCAACCGGGCCGATCCGGATCAACGGCTAGCAAACCTTACGATGCTTATCGGCGGAAAAACGTTCGTTTTTCAAGGCTAACGAATCCGAATATCGTTATCGAGCCGAAAAATGGAAGAAAACGATCCGATTCGCGGGTAATAACGTTACTAAAGTTCGTTACAAATTCAAACCGCCGCATTCGGCCCCGATAACGATATAGCGATTCGTTAGCCGTATGACCGAAACCGAAAGAAGCGAATGAAAGCCGAAAGCGGCTGCGGCATCTTAGAGGGAGCGTGGACGAAGGCGAAACGTTGACGGGTCGCCTTTGAAGTCGTGTTGTGTCCCAAAGATCGAATCAACAACGCGACTTCACCGGCGGCCTGAGCCTGGTCCCCGTCCCCTCTCCATATTCAAGCGTATCGGTTTGCGCGTCAAAGTACAGTCGCAGGGCGTGATTGACTCGGTATTTTCTCGCCGTACGGCTGCTAGTTTGCCTTCGGCCGCGCCGTTTTATTCGCATGACGGATCGATATAGCGGTAAGACCACGCTTCGATAGCCCGTACGACCGGCTCGAGCGCCCGGCCTTTTTCCGTCAGCGAATATTCGACGCGAACCGGCGTATCCGGGAACACCTCACGGCGGACGATGCCTTCGTTCTCCAAATATTTCAGACGGTCCGACAGCAGTCTGGCGCTGATCGGAATCGCCGATTCGATGGCGCAGAAGCGGGAGGGGCCGGGCAAAAGCCGGTGTACGATCAGTCCGATCCAGCGTTTGCTCAGCAACTCCATTCCTTTCTCGAACCGGGCGCACGACGTCGGCTGTTCCATTCGAATCACCCCTTAATTTCACTTGACACAAGATAGTTACTATTATACACTAACTTACGAAAAGTAACAAAATAATCTCAAAATTAAGATTGACAAACGAAAGGCGACCCGTTAGAATAGGATTATCGTTACTAAACGTAAGTTAATAATAATTTGTAAGTAATTAGAAGGAGGAATTTTACAATGGCAAAAACGAATTGGGCGGTTGACCCGACGCACAGCAGCATCGACTTTTCGGTCAAGCATATGATGATCGCAAACGTGAAAGGATCGTTTCATTCGTTCGAAGCGAAAGTGAATGCCGATCCGGAAGATTTGACGACGGCGGACGTCGAATTCGCCATCGACGTGAACAGCATCGATACGCGCAATGGCGACCGCGACGCGCATTTGCGTTCGGCGGACTTTTTCGACACGGAGAAATATCCGAAAATAACGTTCAAATCGACGCGCATCGCATCGAAAGGCGACGGGGAATACGACGTAACCGGCGATTTGACGATTCACGGCGTCACCCGTTCGGAAACGTTCCAAGTGACGTTCGAAGGCGCCGGCAAAGATCCTTGGGGCAACGAAAAAGCCGGCTTCAGCGCCAAAGGCAAAATCAAGCGCAGCGACTACGGCTTGACGTACAACGCCGTACTGGAAGCGGGCGGCGTGCTGATCGGGGACGAGATCAAAATTTCGCTCGATATCGAAGGCGTCAAGCAAGCATAACGAAAACCGTAGACGGCATTTGGGCCAAGCTGCCCGAGTGCCGTTTTTATATCAAACATGATCAACTGCGTCTACGTTGGGAGTGAAACAAGCGGACCGAGCATGGACCGGGGGAGAGGGGAAAAATCTTACGGACATGACGGCCGCTATTTAGCCGAATTTCGACCTTTTTATTTTTAACGGACACCGGTGCGGTTAACCGGTGAAAATTCCTCTTTTGGGGGCCGTTCGGAGCAAATAAGCGCAGGTGGTGTCCGTTACGATTTGGAAACGGCCGATTTTCGCGAAATAAGCGCCGTGGCGTCCGTTACGTTTCCGGCTTGTTCGCTAGGCTTCGATTTGAACCCGCGAGAGCCCGCCGCCGCTAGGGCCGTACGTCTTGCCCGCTCGGCCGAGATGAATCCCGGCCCGCTCCGCAAGCCGGCCTAAAGCCGGTTCGCCTCGCGGTAGCGCGAAGGCGGCATTCCCATTTTGGCGGCGAACGCCCGGCTGAAGTAGAAGCCGTTGTCGTAGCCGCAACGGCGGGCGATATCGTCCAGCGTCCAATCCGTTTCCACGAGCAGGGCGCGCGCCTGGTTGATCCGCAGGGCGGTCAAGTACGCGAGCGGCGTTTTGCCGTAGGCCGCGGCAAACCTTCGCGTCAGTTGGACCGGGCTTAAGCCGAGCCGCCCGGCCAGCTCCTTCATGCTGAACGCCTCGTGCGCCCCTTCCCGGATGAGCCGCTCGGCCCGCTCCATGAGCGGATCGTTTTTCGCCTTCGCCGTTTGACGCGCCGCATCCGTCTCCCAGCCGTACAGCCGCCAAATGTCCTGCAGCAAGTATTGCTTCCTGCGCACGTACGTCGGCTCCCCGAGCTCCCAAATCGCCCGCAAATAATCGAAATCGGAAAAGAGCCGCTGCACGTCCCGGATCGTCACTTTCCCGGACGGCCATTCGCCCGGCGAATGAAGACGACGCGTTTCCGCGGCCGGACCGGGCTCGGCCCGTTCGTCCGAATCGGCCGCGGCGAACGCAAGGTTGAACGCGAAAAACGTAAGCGGCTTCAGGACGGTTCGCTTAAACGGCGTGAAGGGCGGACAAAAGACGAGGTCGCCGCGCCCCGCGATGCCTTTGTTTCCGGCGATGTCGTACCGGAACGAGCCCGATTCGACGGCGAACATCATCCAGGCGTCGTGCGTATCCGTCTCGAGCAAAAACTGTTCTTTGTGCCGCCAATACCGGACCGAATGGAGGATCGGGGCGACGCGTTCGGGCAGCATGCCGTCCATGGCGATTCGTTCTCCTTCCAGCGAAATAAAGTATAAATAGATGATAACTTATTGAATGTCAAAATAAAACGCGTTCCCCTATGATGAAATTATGTGCAAGCCGATCATTGTTGGGGAAGGGTGAGGAATATGCGGTTCGAAACGGTCCAAACGGACATAGCGGTCATCGGAGGCGGATTGGCGGGCGTTTGCGCGGCAGTGGCGGCGGCCCGGCACGGCCGGACGGTCGCGCTCGTGCAAAACCGCCCGGTGCTCGGAGGGAACGCGAGCAGCGAAGTGCGGGTATGGGTCAGCGGGGCGAGCGCCACGGGAACGCACCGCTATGCGAGGGAAACGGGAATCATGGGCGAAATGTTCGTCGAGAACGAGTACCGCAACCCGGACGGCAATCCGTATTACTGGGATTTGGTCGTACTGGAGACGGTATTGGCCGAGCCGAACATCCGGCTGTTTCTGAATACCGACGTCCATGAAGTCGAAGCGGACGGACCGGAGCACGACCGGCGCATCCGTTCGGCGACGGGCTGGATGATGGGCTCGGAGCGCAAAATCCGGTTCGAAAGCCGCGTCTTTCTCGACTGTACGGGCGACGGGCTCGTCGGCTTTTTGGCCGGAGCGAAATACCGCATCGGACGCGAGGCGAGAAGCGAGTTCGGAGAATCGTGGGCCCCGGAGGAGGCCGACGACATTACGCTGGGCAGCACGCTTCTTTTTTACACGAAGGATACGGGTCATCCGGTGAAATACATCCCTCCCTCGTTCGCCAAAGACGTGACGAAAACGACGATTCCGGAGCGGCGCATCATCCGCTCGGGCGATTCGGGCTGTTATTACTGGTGGATCGAATGGGGCGGCGAGCTCGACACGGTCCACGACAACGAACGGATTCGCGACGAGCTGTGGTCGGTCATTTACGGCATATGGGATTACATCAAAAATTCCGGCAAATTTCAGGCCGACACGCTGACGCTCGAATGGGTCGGGGCGGTGCCCGGCAAACGCGAGTACCGCCGCTTCGTCGGCGACTATATGCTGACGCAAAACGACGTGCTGCGGCAGGAGCCGTTCGCCGACCGGATCGCCTTCGGCGGCTGGTCGATCGATCTGCATCCGCCGCAAGGGATGTATGCCGCGGAGAGCGGCTCGAAGCATATGTACGCGGACGGCATATACCATATTCCGTACCGGTCGCTGTATTCGGTCAACGTGTCGAACATGCTGATGGCCGGCCGCAACATCAGCGCCTCGCACGTCGCGTTCGGCACGACGCGGGTGATGGCCACCTGCGCGGTCATCGGGGAGGCGGCCGGGACGGCGGCGGCCCTGTGCGCCGAGAAAGGCATAACGCCGCGCGACGTATACGACCATCATCTGGAGGAGCTGCAGCAGACGCTGCTGCGCCGGGATGCGGCGCTGATCGGACTCGAAAACCGCGATCCCCGCGATTTGGCGCGGCGGGCGACGGCGTCCGCGTCGAGCGAGCTCGTTTCGCTCGCGGTCGAGCGGCCGGCCGAGCCGCATAAGCTGGAAAGCGACGCCGGGCTGCTGTTCCCGGTCGATCCGGCAATCGGCCGGCTGGAGCTGCTGGTCGACGTCGAGGCGGACACCGCGATCGCGGTCGAGCTTTGGGATACCGGACGAGCGGAAAATTACGTTCCGCATGCGAAAATCGTCGATGCTTCCGTCTCCGTCAAGCGAGGCGAACGCCAATGGATCGCGTTCGATTTGCCGTGGCGTCCCGCCGCGCCGTGCAACGCGTTCGTCATCGTCAAGGCGAACGCGGCCGTCTCGCTGTGGCGCTCCGACGAGCCGATGACCGGCGTGCTTCCGTTCGTCCGCGGGCGGAAGCCGATCGTCGATCCGAAGCTGGAGGAGCAGCCGGGGCAGCCCGTGGCGGAATGGAGCATGCGGCGCATGGCGCGAAAGCCGTTCTGCTTCCGGCTTGCGGACGAGACGGCCGCCTACGGGGCGGGGAAAGCCGCAGGCGGTTTCGCCCGGCCATACGGAGGACCGAACATGTGGGTATCCGAGCGGATGCGGGAAGGAAGCGGCGAATGGCTGGAGCTGTCATGGCCCGAGCCGGTTGCCGTTTCGGAAATCCAGCTCGTCTGGAACGACGATGTCAACGAATATTTGATCAACCTGCACTATATCCGGATGCCGTTCGACATTATCCCCGAGCTCGCCGCCGATTACCGGCTGGAGGCGTGGACGGACGGCGGATGGGCGACGGTGCACCGGGAGACGGGGAACCGGAGACGCAAACGGACGCACCGGTTCGATACGGTGCGCACGAACCGGATTCGCGTCGTCGTCGAGCGGACGAACGGCTGCCCGCGCGCGGAGCTGCCGGAAATTCGCGTCTATTCGTAAGGAAAAAGCTGCATAGCGAAAGGCGGGCGAGCGCATCGAAGCGTCTTGCCCGCCTTTTTCCGTTATCCGCAGCCGCGAAATTTTCGACATGTACAGCGGCCGGGATGTATAGTATGATGAGTATGGTTTCATTTATTGGAATCGAGTTTCATCAAGTGAAACATAAAAGAGAAAGGACGGAGACGTCGATGACCTCGAACGATTCCATCAAGGAGCAGGTGCGGCGCCAATTTTCCAGACAGGCGCAGCATTACGTGACGAGCCCGCTGCATGCGAAGGGCGACGACTTGGCTTTGCTCGTTTCCGCTTCGGAAGCGGGCGGCGACATGGAGGTGCTCGACGTTGCGACGGGAGGAGGACATGTGGCGAATGCGCTCGCCCCGCTCGTGCGGCGCGTCGTCGCCTTTGATTTGACGGGGGAAATTTTGGAGGCGGCGGCCGGCTTCATCCGCGGAAACGGCCATTCGAACGTCGAGTTCGTTCAGGGCGACGCGGAACGGCTGCCTTTTGCGGACGGCGTCTTCGACCGGGTCGCCTGCCGCATCGCGGCGCACCATTTTCCCGACGTCGGCGCCTTCGTCAGCGAATCGTTTCGGGTCGTAAAGCCGGGCGGCCAGCTGCTGCTGATCGACAATACGGCGCCGGAGCGCGACGATTTCGATTCGTTCTACAACGAAGTCGAGAAGCAAAGAGACCCGAGTCACGTACGGGCGTGGAAAAAGTCCGAATGGGTCCGGATGCTGGAATCGGCCGGATTTCGGGTCGAGTCGATGGTGCGTTTTCCGAAAACGTTTCGGTTCCGCGATTGGTGCACCCGGGCGGGGCTGCCGGAGGCCGAAGCCGCCCGGCTCGCGGGCAAGCTGGCGAACGCCTCGCCGGAGCTGCGGCGGTTTTTCGCGATTCGCACGGACGACGCGGGAGACGTAACGAGCTTTGCGGGCGAATCCGCCTTTTTTCGGGCGGCGCGGCCCGTCTGACGTGCGGAAGGTCGTTCGCGGCCGTTCCGTGCGCTTTGTACATTTGCGCCCGAGCCGCATGAGCGGTTCGGGCTTGCCGTCTATTCGACGAGAAAGCGGACGCCGGCCAGCACGAGACCGATGACGAAGCCGCATATCGCGCCGTTGACGCGAATCCACTGCAGGTCGGAGCCGATTTTGTCCTCGATAAGCGCGATAAGCGTCTCATTGTCGTATTTCCGGATATTTTCCTCGATCAGCGTGCCGATCCGGTGATGATTGCGCTCGATCCAATCGGCAAGTTTGTCCTGAACGAACGTTTCGATGCGCCCGACCTGCACGGCGTCGGCCCGCAAACGTCCGAGCGCCTGCTCCAGCACGGGGACGGCGACGTCGCGCGGATACGCCTCCGTATGGATATAGGCGAGCAGCTTTTCGCGCGTTTGCTCGAGAAAAGCGTTCAGCTTTTCGGACAGCCGCAGCCGTTCCTTCAGCTCGCGCTTCCATCCGTCCAGCGCTTCCTTCGTCTCGGGCTTCTCGAGCATCGCTGCGATTTTGGCGCGCAGCGTCTCCGAAATGGCGACGCGGGTCGGATTGCGGGCGCTGCGCAGCTCCCATATTTGCGATTGCAGCAGCTGGCGGATCGTTTCGCCGAGACGTTCCTCGCTCATGAAGCCGGCGAACGCGTTCAGCGCGAACGACATCAGCCCTCCGGCCTGAATGCGCCCGATCGCGTCGGAAGCCATGACGCCCATTTGCCGCACGGTCGATTCGCGGTTGATATAGTCTTCGGCGAAGTCGAGGACGAAATCGAGCGCCTTGCCGTCCCAATCGTTCGCGAAGCCGTACTGCGCCAGTCCGGACGCGACCGCGGCAAGATCGACCTCGTCGAGGCGCCGCCCGATTTCCCGCTCCAGCACGGGGGCGAGCTTGTCCCACGGAAACGAGCGGACGGCGAAGTCGCTGATCCGCACGATCGTCCGCGCTCCCTCTTCCGTGCGCAGGTGAGCCTCGATGCCGTCCAGCAGCTTCGGCACGACGGAAAACTGCTTCATTTTGTCGCGAATGCTTTCTTTGCTGAGCAGCTCGTTTTGCACCGTCGCGACGAGCGCCTTCGTCACCTTCTCCCGGTTGTTCGGCAAAATGGCCGTATGCGGAATCGGGATGCCGAGCGGGTGCCGGAACAGCGCCGTTACGGCGAACCAGTCGGCAAGCCCGCCGACGAGACCGGCTTCGAAGCCGCTGCGGATGAAGCGGACCCACGGCACCGCATCGAACGGAATCGTGACGACAAAGCCCGCCGCCATCACGCCGAGCGATACGGCGGCCATGTATCGAGTGTTTCGTTTCATGTATCGAGTTCAGCCCCCTCTAGCGATCCGAGTTCGGTCCTACATTCCCATTGTACTCCATTTCCGGCGATTCCAAAACGGACCCGTCGCGATCGGCGGCAAAACAAAGCGCGGCGCGACGAAACCGAAGAAGGACCGGCGGCGAAACGGGGGCAAGCGGGCGCGGACCCCGCTTCCGAAGTCGGGCCGCTCGCGGGCCGAGCCGGGAGTTCTCGTCTTTTTTCCGGTCCCTTCGCATACACTGTACGGACTAGCGGAGAAGATTTTCGGATCGGGGGATACGCTGCATGCTACGACGCGGATGGCGGAGCCGGCCGGCCAAGAAGGGGAGACGGCGAGCTTTTTTCATCGCGCTGCTCATCTTCTTTTTATTCACGCTCCAATCGTTCGTTTTCATCGAAAAAAACTTGCGTCCCGCGCTGCAGCACGTCGCCATGCTGCGGGTGAAGCAGGTCGCCACGCAGTCGATCAACACGGCCATCACCGAGCAAATCTCGCGGGGGCAAAGCTTCGACAGGCTGATCGATTGGCGGACGGACAAAAACGGCAAAATTACCGGCTTTATGCTCAACTACGGCGAGCATATGCGGATTACGTCGGATGCGATCAACACGGTGCAAAGCGTGCTGAACGAGCTGAAGGAAATACCGGAGCATATTCCGGTCGGTCAGGCGATGGACAGCGCCATCATCGCTTCGTTCGGCCCGAAAATTCCGATCAAGTTCACCCCCGTCGGCGCGGTGAAGGTCGATTTGAGCACGCGCCAGCAGGATACGGGCATCAACAATATTTTGGTCGAGGTGTATATCCGCATTACGACGGAAGTGGCGATCATCATTCCGTTCGACTCGGAGCCCGAAGTGGTCGAGACGGAAATTCCGATCTCGTACGTGCTCGTCGTCGGAGACGTGCCGATGTACTACTACGACAACAAGGGCAATCCGACGGGAAAAAGCTCGTCGGCGCCGCCGAGCATCGCGATCCCGCAAATCAAGCAGGATATCGCGAAGCCCGAAGCGGGGGCTTCCGGAGCGGCCGGAGCGGCGGACGGCGCGGCGAAAGGGAAAAGCGGCAACTGAGGCGAACGGCATCGGCATGACGGCATAAGGTGCGATTCCGGTACAGCGGCGAATATTTGCCGTCCGTTTCGTGCGACCGATACAAAAAAGCTTCCGATTCGCCGCGATAGCGGATCGGAAGCTTTTTGCGAGCCGAACCGTCCGGCTCCGCCGCCGGTCGCCGTCTTTTTTCGGGAAGACGGAGGCGGCCCGCTTCGGCTCAGCCGTTTTTTTTCTCCTTGCGCAGCCGTTCCTCGCGCTCCCATTTTTTCAAATAAGGATACGGATCGAACGACCATTCGAGCTTGCCGTTGTCGCGGTACAGGCCGAAATGAAGGTGCGGCGGAAATTTCCCCTGGGTGCCGGGCTTGCCGTAGCCGGAGCTGCCGACCCAGCCGAGAATTTGACCGGGCTTTACGACGTTGCCCAGCTGCAGCGTCTTCTCGAAGCCCGACAGGTGGGCGTAATAATGATAGACGTTATTCAAATCGCGCAAACCGACGCGCCATCCGCCGTACGGGTTCCATCCCTTGATCTCGACGATGCCGTAGCAGGTGCTCCGGACCGGCACGCCGTAGCCGGCGAACAAGTCGCTTCCTTCGTGGATCCGGTGTCCGCCCCAGGCTCTGCTCGCTCCCCAAGTGCTGCGGTATGAATATGCGGAGCCGAGCGGCAGCGGAAAGGCGTGCTCGTGCAGATCGAGCCTTCCGAACGTCTCGTATATTTTCACGAATTGCCCGATTCGCTCTACGCTGCGGGGATTGCGGTAATAGTTCCAAAGCGCCAGCTTGAAGTTTTCTTCGCCCCGGCCGTACGGCATCAGGAAGGAGCTCATCGCCGACAGCAGGTCGAGATCGTTGTTGCGGTCCGCGACGCCGTCCCCGGAGCCGTCCTTGCCTTTGCCTCCGAACAGCGCGATCGTCATCGGGTTCGTATCACCCGGAATCGGGTTTGCGAAGCCCGACCACTCCAGTTCCGAATAATAAATGCCGATCAGCCCTTGCCGGCGCGGACGGGTTTTCGGATTGGCGATCGTCAGCGTCCGCTCGTACTGATCGATCGCCGCCAAATAAGTCCAAGGAATGCCCGTTATGCTGCTGACTTCGTCGAATAATTGCTTCCGTTCGGCCAATACGGCTTTGATGTCCTTCGTCTCGTTTTGCGGAGCTTGGTTTGCCGAGGCTTCTCCCGCGGCAGGCGCCAGCCACGCGAGCTGCAGCCCGCACAAAGCCAAGACGGACGAACGAAACAACCGGCTTGCGCGTTTCAAGATCGTATTGCCTCCTTTCGCAATCATTGCCATCGTCTATGCGCTTAGGATACGCATTCGCGCTTTCCGCTATTCTTTGGCGGACGCGTTCGGGAGCGGGAGCGGGAGCGGGGGTATCGCGTCGGAAGCCGCTCATGGCGGTTGGTGGAGAAATCGTGTCCTCCGGCTGCTTCACAGGTCCGATCCCGGGGGCGGATAGGCGTCCCCGTTTACAGCCGGGGCGGCGGTTTGATACGATGAAGAGAAACGGGGAACCGGACAGGAGGCGGCTAATGATCATGTTCGATCACGGGCGCGAGCATATCGACGATCGGATGGTGCTGCTGCAGGCGAATATCGACGACATGAACCCGGAATTCAGCTCGTACGTCACCGACAGGCTGTTCGAGGCGGGAGCGAACGACGTCTATTGGATTCCGATCATCATGAAAAAAGGAAGACCCGGACTGATGCTGAACGTGCTCGTTTCGGAGGAACGGCTTTCCGACATGGAGGCGGTCGTCTTCGCGGAAACGACCACGCTCGGGCTTCGGTATACGAAGGCCGACGTCCATCGGCTCGGCCGGGAATTCGCGCAGGTCGAAACCGAGTGGGGGCCGATCGCGGTCAAGCTCGGGTTTTACAAGGGCGAGCTCGTACAGATGGCTCCGGAATTCAAGGAATGCGAAGCGGCGGCGAAACGATTCGGCGTGCCGCTCAAGCGGGTGTACGAGGAAGTCCGGCGAAAGTATGCGGAAAACGCGGACAAGCGCCGGACAGGGGAGCCGAAGGGGTAATGCTTTGTTTCAGTTTCAGGCGGGCAAGCCAAGCAAGGACGTATTGAAAAAGGGTGCACCGGGGCAATCGGGCGGAACGCTTTTTGCACCGTTCGAAGCTACCGGCGCGCGGTGTTCGGCGTCGCATGACGGTGGTCGATCCTAACGAATCGGAATATGCTTATTGGCGGGAAAACGAAGGATTCTACGCTCCAACGAATCTTGATATCGTTATCGCGGCGAAAAGGAAAGAAACGAACCGATTTGTCGGGAATAACGACAGGAAAGTTCGTTACCCGTTTAAACCCCCCGTATTTGGCCCCGATAACGATTGTCAGGTTCGCAAGACGTTTGGCCGCGACATTCGCAGTCGCATCCGCTTCTCTGCTATCGATCGGTAAAGGTCCGAAAAAGGATGAGGCTCTCCGGACGAACGAATCGTTCGCTCCCGGAGAGCCTCGCCGTATGCAAGGATTGAAACCGTCAATGCTTGTGCGAGTGGGACGCTCCGCGATGGTCGTCGTCCGGGTGATGGCCGGAGCCGTGAGCATGCTCGTGACGATGGGCGCGTTCTTCGCCATGCTTATGATCGTCGGGTTCTTCGCCGTCATGATGATGGTGTCCGTGCCCATGATCGTGACCGTGGCGGTGTTCATGCTCATGTCGATGATGATGATCATGGTCATGATGATGATCATGGTCGTGATGATGATCATGGTCATGATGATGATCATGGTCGTGATGATGATCATGGTCGTGATGATGATCATGGTCGTGATGATGACCGTGCCCATGATGGTGCCCTTGATCGTGATCGTGATGATGATGATGCTCGTGCGCATGAACGTGCTCGGCGTGAACGAGCTGATGAGCCGTCGCCCACTTCGCGATATACGAATCGGTCGTGCCGATGACGACGCGCAGCACGTTCGGCCGGTTCGGCAAGTCGCGCGTACCGGCTCCGTAGCCGATCGATTCGACGACCATTTGCGGCAATCCGGCGGAGAAGCCGCTTGCGAGAGCCGCTACGATGCCGGCGCCGGTCGGCGTCGTCATCTCCATCTTGTAGTCGGTTTGCGCGATCGGCAGCCCGCGCATCATCTCGAGCGTGGCCGGCGCAGGGACCGGATACAGGCCGTGATCGCAGCGCACCGTTCCCGATCCGAGCGGCACGGGGGCGCTGTATACGTAATCGGGATTGAGCGAATCGAGCGCGAGCGCGACGCCGATCACGTCGACGATCGAATCGATCGCGCCGACTTCGTGAAAATGCACCTTTTCGAGCGGAATGCCGTGAATTTTGCCTTCGGCGACGCCGATTTTTTCGAAAATGGCCAGGCTGTACGATGTAACCCGCTCGTTAAAGCCGGCGGCTTCGATCATCCGCACGATGTCCGCATAATGGCGATGATGCGTCGGCGGCTTGTCCGGATCGAGCACGACGTCCATTTTCAAAGCGGAAATGCCTTTTTTGTTCACCCGTTTCCATTCCAGCGCGAACGGTTCGATGCGAATTTTTTGCAGCTCGGCTTCGACGTAAGCCCGGTCGGCGCCCGCATCGACGAGCGCGGCCAGCGCCATGTCGCCGCTAATGCCCGAGAAACAATCGAAATAGACGACTCGCACGTTGATCTCACGACCTTTTCGACATATTTTTGTTGATCAAGCCCGCGCTGTAGCCGGCTCCGAAGCCGTTGTCGATATTGACGACGGTGACGCCGGTCGCGCACGAGTTCAGCATCGTCAGCAGGGCGGAAACGCCGTGGAAGCTGGCGCCGTAGCCGATGCTCGTCGGCACGGCGATGACGGGCTTGTCCACGAGTCCGCCGACGACGCTCGCGAGCGCGCCTTCCATCCCGGCGACGACGACGATGACGTTCGCTCCGCGGATGACCGGCAGACGCCGGAACAGCCGGTGAATGCCGGCCACGCCGACGTCGTATACTTTTTCCACGTGGCTGCCCATGCATTCGATCGTAATGGCCGCCTCCTCGGCGACGGGCAAATCGGACGTGCCCGCGCAGACGACGGCGACATAGCCGTCGTGCACGTGCAATATCGGTTTCTTGAACCAGGTCAGCGCGCGGGCCGCCGGATGGTACGTCGCGCCATCAACGGCGGCGAGCACCGCTTCGGCTTTCGGCGCGTCCACGCGGGTGGCGAGCACCCGGTCGGAATGCTCGGTCAGCCGGCGGAAGATGGCGACGATTTGCTCGGACGTTTTGCCCTCCCCGAAAATCACTTCCGGGAAGCCCGTCCGCTTCTCGCGCTCGACGTCGAGCTGGGCGAAGCCGAGGTCGACGACTTTGGCGCCGTCCGCTTCGGACCGCGCCTTTTCCTCGATCAGCCGTTTCGCCTCCGCAACGTCCAGCCGGCCGTCCTTCAATTGCTGCAGCAGCTCCTCCAGATCGTTCATCGCGCCGCTTCCTTTACCGTTACGGGAAGTTCCTTTTTGAGCACGGCGTTCATGCTGCCCGTCTTATAGCCGGCCAGATCGAGCGTGACGTACGTGAAGCCGATCTCGGTAAACTTTCGATGAATTTGATCGTGCAGCTCGATCACCTTCGCCAGTTCGTCCGGCATCACTTCGATTCTCGCGATTTGATCGTGGTGGCGGACCCGCACCTGCCAAAACCCGAGCGCGTACAAGTAATCCTCCGCTTCGTCGAGCTGGTCGATTTTCGTCTTGTCGATTTTCGTCCCGTACGGAATGCGCGAGGACAAGCAGGCGAACGAAGGCTTGTTCCACGTCCGCAAGCCGAGCTCCTTGGACAGCTCGCGAATTTCGGCTTTCAGGAAGCCGGCCTCCTGGAGCGGGCTGCGGACGCCCTGCTCGGTTTTCGCCTGCAAGCCGGGGCGGTAATCGCCCAAATCGTCCACGTTCGAGCCGTCGACGATGAACGGAAAGCCGAGCTCCTTCGCCAGCGTTTGCAGATGCGAATACAGACCGGTTTTGCAATGGTAGCAGCGGTCCGGATTGTTGGCGACGAAGGCGGCGTTCTCGAACTCCTTCACTTCCGTTTGCAAAAGCCGGACGCCCATCTCCTCGGCAAGCCGGACGGCGGCGTTGAACTCGCGGGTCGGAAACGTTTCCGAGGCGGCCGTGACGGCCAGCACCTGATCGCCCAGCTCCTGATGCGCGCGCTTCAGCACGAACGTGGAGTCCACGCCGCCGGAGAAAGCGATCAGGACGCGTCCCATATCCCTAAGAATGCGGCCGAGCCGCTCGTCTTTTTCCCGAATCGTCATTGCGGTTTCCATGCAGTTCCCCTCCCAAGCTCCGCTCCGAGCGGGCGGCTGACCGCCGATTCCCGGGGGCTGATTGTGTGCATTCTCTCCACCTGCAAGTGTATCACAACAACGTTTGGTCCGAAAGCCGCCGGTACCGAACAAATCGACACCTTTTCCAACAAGTTCGAGCCTGCGCCCCGGTGTAAGCGTCGTTACAATGGGAGCATGGGAGTCCGCGTTCGACCCGACCCGGCCGGATGCGGCCGACCCGGATTCGTCGATCGAGTCGCCGGCAGGCCGCACGTGGATTGTTGTCCCTTTCGTGATATAATAGGGCTATTCGATAAAAGAAAGCGGGAGTCCAACATGTCGACGAAACAAACGCTTCGCAAGCCGGAGTGGCTCAAAATCAAATTGCCGGCGGGCGAAGATTACGATAATGTCAAGCAGTTGAAAGAAACGATGCGCTCGAAGACGCTGCACACGGTGTGCGAGGAGGCGAAATGCCCGAATATTCACGAGTGCTGGGCGAACCGGACCGCCACGTTCATGATTCTCGGCGATATATGCACGCGGGCGTGCCGCTTTTGCGCGGTCAAGTCCGGCCTGCCGACGGAGCTCGATCTGCAGGAGCCGGAACGCGTGGCGGAGGCGGCCGAGCAGATGGGTTTGCGCCACTGCGTCGTCACTTCGGTCGCGAGAGACGATTTGGCCGACGGCGGCGCCTCGATTTTCGCCGAAACGATTCGCGCCGTCCGCAGACGGCTGCCGTTCTGCTCGGTCGAAGTGCTCATCCCGGATTTTATGGGCAACGAGCAGTCGCTGCGCACGGTTATGGAAGCGAAGCCGGACATTTTGAACCATAATATGGAGACGGTCGAACGGCTGTCGGACCGCGTCCGCTCGAAGGCGAAATACCGCCGCTCGCTGGAGCTGCTGTCCCGCTCGAAGACGATCGCGCCGAACATTCCGACCAAGTCGAGCATTATGGTAGGGGTCGGCGAGACGTGGGACGAAATATTGCGGACGATGGACGATTTGCGCGCCGTCGACTGCGACATTATGACGATCGGCCAATATTTGCAGCCGACGAAGCAGCATTTGCGCGTCGCGGAATATTATACGCCCGAGCAGTTCGCGCGGCTGAAGGAAGAAGGGATGAAGCGCGGCTTCCGCCACGTCGAATCGGGACCGCTCGTAAGGAGCTCGTATCACGCCCACGAGCAGGTGAAATCGGCCCAGGCGCGGACGTAACCGGCTCGCGCCATCCGTTTTCGAAGCCATAGATTGTCTATTCGGGACGGCCGTATAAACGGCGCAGGGAGGGAATTCCTTTGATCCATATCGGCAGCAAAACGTACGAGCTCGTGCAGGAGCATAAAAACGGCTACAATTTCGAGGCGTTCCGCGACCGTTTCAGCGAGGTGCTCGAGCGCTACGATTATATCGTGGGCGACTGGGGCTACAGCCAGTTGCGGCTGAAAGGCTTTTTCAAGGAAAGCAACAAGCACGGCAACAAAGATACGTGCGCGTCCGGCATACAGGATTATTTGAACGAATATTGCAATTTCGGCTGCGCCTACTTCATTTTGCGCAAGGTGAATACCGGGAAGCCGCAGCCGGAGCCGGCCGTTCAGCCGAACGCGGGGGAGGGCCTCAATCCGCCGCAGCCGGCGGCTTCGAAGCCGACCGGGCCGGCCTACGCCGAGCAGCGCCATCATCCCAGGCACGAGCATCCGAGACACGAGCGCCACGAGCGGGGCGAAAGACAGGGCCGCCACGAGCGGCACGACAGGCAGGACCGGCACGAGCGGCAGGAGCGGCCGCAGCATCAGCCGCAGAAGTAACGGTCGAAACAAGGATACCATCGCTTGGGGAGGCGACGACGTTGTTCCATTTGGCGGGGAAGCGCCTGGCATGCTTGCTGCTGCTCGGCGCGCTGGCGGCGGTTCAAACCGGCTGCTCGTACGTAAGCGCGGGGGAGCAGCCGAAACCGGAATTGCTTAAGCCGGTCAAAAAGAAAGAGGAGCTGTACGAGGTCCAAAGCGGAACGATCGTAAAGCAGCTGCGCGGAACCGGCATATTCGTTCCGGCGTCGGCCAAATTTTATCAGTATACGGTCGGCGGAAAGCTTGCCGCCATCTACGCGAAGCCCGGCGATTCGGTAAACAAGGGCGACGTGCTGCTGGAGCTCGACCCGGGCGACATGAAGCTGAAAATCGCCCAGCAGAAGCTGGTCGTCGCCAAGGCGGAAGACGCGCTGGAGACGGCGAAAGGCGAGGGCGACCCGGAAAAGCTGAGGCTGGCCGGCCTGAACCGCGAGGTGGAGCAGGCGAGGCTGGAAGGGCTGGAGCTGAGCTTGGCGAAGACGAAGCTGGTCGCCGAGAAGAGCGGCAAAGTCGTGTTTCTCGACTTCATGAAGCCGGGGGATACGATCGCATCGTATAAAGATATTATCGCATTGGCCGAGCCGGGAGATATGCTGTTCCAATTTACGACGACGATAGGCGCCGATTTGAACGCCATCGAGAAAGATATGGCGGCGGAGATCGTCTTCAAAGGCAATACGTATACCGGCAAAGTCGTTCAAACGCCGCGAACCGCTCCGACCGCGACGAGCCAGCAGCAAAGCGACCGCAACTCGCGGACGATATTGATCGCCCTCGACAGTCTGCCTCCCGATGCGACGCTGGGCGCGCAGGGCGATATGACGATCGTGACCGACAAAAAAGAAAACGTTCTCACGATTCCGCGCGTCGGACTCCGCTCGTACCAAGGCCGCAATTTCGTCCATGTGAAGGACGGCGAAAGCCGGAAAGAGGTCGACGTGGAGAAAGGCTTGGAAACGGCGACCGAAGTCGAAATTCGCAAAGGGCTGAAGGCCGGCCAGCAGGTGATTTTGAACAACTGAACCGGCAGGGCCGGCGCCTGCCGAAGCCGAGCCGCGCAATCGAGAAGAACGGCGAAGCGTACCCGTAACGGGGCGCTTCTTTTTTTTAGAATGTACGGTTGTCGGGAGTTGGGGCGAGCATGGGGCGGCGGCGGGACGGGCCCCAAGTTCCAAATGTGTAACGGACATGGCGGCCGCTAATGAGCCTCATTCCGGCCTTTTTTTTTCTAACGGACACAGGCGCAGCAATTTGGGCGAAAAACCCCCTTTTGGACGGCGGTTCGGAGCCAATAAGCGTAGGTGGTGTCCGTTACGATCGGAAACGGCCGATTTTCGCGAAATAAGCGCTGTGGCGTCCGTTATTATTCGGAAGCCGACTGTTGCGCTCATCCTCGAAATACGTCGATAGACGATATTCACGTTCGTTCCTTTCAGCCAGAAGGATTCGTCATTTGGTGCAGCTCGTGCAATTTTTTGTCGACCGAGCGGGGCCGGCCGCGAGCGGCATAAACCGTTTGGCCCCCGGCGAAGTTCCAGTATATAGTAGATTTTGTCGGAAAAGCTCACATAAAATTCATATTTATTCCATTACAATAGAGGCTAGGGGGAAGTTCCCATTTAAAAAGTAAGCCTTTTCAACCAGATCGGGAGCCGAACTCCGTCTAAAATGGGACATAAGGTTGGGGGAATGTTGATGAGTGGCAACAAAGCGAAACGGAAGCTGCCGTTTTCAATCGGCAAACTGCAAAAGGGATGGTATCGTTCGATCGGCTTCAAGCTGTTCGCCGCCTTTCTGGCGAGCATCGTGCTGGCCAGCGCCGCCGCCGGCGTCATCGCGTACCAAATTTCCGCAAGCGCTCTCAAGCAAAAGGTCGGAAGCAACATGGAACAGGTCGTTGCGGATGCCGCCAGCAACTCGGACCGCTGGTTCAAAGTGATGGACGGAACGTTCAACCAGCTGGCGATTTACGCCGACAAAAACCAGTATACGACGAAAGACCGGCGCAATCTGGAGCCGCAAACGGACCCCGAGGCGAAGGAATACAGGCAATTGATCGCGCAGCTGCGCTCGCTGGAGGACGAAATCGCCCAGAAGACGGCGCAGGCGGGCAAGGCGACCGATTCGAACGAGCGGATCAAGCTGAACGAAGATATCGCCCGCGCCTCGCAGACGAAAAATACGATCACGACCCGCTTCAACGCGCTCAATACGCAAAAAGCGGCGCTCGACACGGCGATTAACGCATACATATCGGCCTATGCGATGACGAACTCGGACATGATTTTCTCGATCGGCATCGTCCGCTTCAACGGGGAAAACCAATTGTTCAGCAGCTCGGGCAAACCGCGGACGACCAACTTATACGAAACGGAATGGGCGAACGAAGCGCTCAAGGCAAAAGGGAGAAACGTCTACCTGCCGCCGCAAAAAGGGTCGTTTCTGATGGCCGACGAAGAAACGCGCGTATTCGTCGTCGCCAAATCGTTCTGGAGTCCGGAGGACCAGAAATGGGCCGACGTGCTCATTATCGAATTCAAGCTCGGCTTCTTTGAAAATTTGCTGAAGCCGATCAACTTCGGCGGCATCGGCGATATTCACCTGATCGGCGCCTCGGGAGCGAACCTGTACTCCAACCGCGAAGGAGCGGCGTTCGGCCAGCCCGCCGACGTATCGGCGGAAGGAAGCGGGCAAAAAGTTCTCACCTCTACGAAATCGCTGCAAAACATCGATTGGACGCTGACCGGCGCCATTCCGGAAAACCGGCTGCTGGAGGACGCCAAGACGATCGCGAACAGTCTCGTGCTGCTGTGCGTCGGCGGCGCCGCGCTCGCGCTGCTGCTCGGCTTTTGGGGATACCGGACGATCGGCAGGCCGCTCATGGTCGCCGTCACGAAAATGCGGCAGGCGGAAAACGGCGACCTGAACGTCCGGCTGAATATGAAACGGAGCGACGAGATCGGCTCGGTGTCGAGAAGCTTCGACAGCATGATGGAGCGGATCGGCAGCATCGTGGCGCAAACCGGCCAATCGTCCGATCGCCTCATGCAGGCGACGGTACGGATCAACGAGCTCGTACAGCGGTCGCGCGACGCTTCCGGGGAAATCGCCGTCGCGATGAACGAGGTGTCGTCCGGAGCGGACAGCCTGTCGCGCGACGCGGAGAAAAGCAGCGCGCTCACCGGCGAGCTGACGAACCGGCTGGAGGACGTGCTGGCGGTCAATCGTTCGATGAAGGACATCGCGTTTCAGGTCGAGGAGTCGGGCAAAAGCGGCGCCCAGGCGATGGACGAGCTGTCGAAATACAATCAGGAAGCCGAAGCGGTCGTATCGTCGCTCAGCGAACGAATGGCCCGGCTTCAGGCGGGCACCGAATCGATTTCCGTCGTGCTCGATATCGTCGCGAACATTTCCAAGCAAATCAACATATTGTCGCTTAACGCCTCGATCGTAGCCGCTTCGGCCGGCGAAGCGGGCAAAGGCTTTATGGTCGTCGCCGGCGAAATTCGCAGCTTGGCGAACCAGTCGAAGGAATCGATTTCATCCGTGGAGGAGGTCATCCGGAACATCCAGGCGGAAATGGACGAGACCGGCAAGCTCGTGTCCGAGTCGCTGCCGATCTTTGCGCGGCAAAGCGATATATCGCGTACGTCCCAGGACGTGTTCCGGCATGTCGAGTCGTCGATGGCCCGTTTTATGGACAGCTTCCAGCAAGTGTGGAATTCGCTGCAATTTTCGATGGAGGCGCAGGAGGAGCTTGCCGGCATGATGATGCAGGTGAGCGCCGTATCGCAGCAATCGACCGCAACGACGGAAAACGTCGCCTCGCTTATTCGCGAGCAGCACGAATCCGGCGGAGAGCTGGTGCGAACCGGCGAACAGCTCGAACAGCTGGCGCAGGAGCTGCGGAACGCCTTGAAGGTGTTCCAGACCGTCTGACGGCCGACCGCGACCGCGGCCGCGGTCTCGCCCGTTCGGGCGATTTTCCGGGCGGAGGCGAAAGCTGCAGCGCTTTCCTTCGATTTATGGAGGGCATTCGCACATTCGGGTAGGCATTCGCATACAATGGAGCCGAGAACGATGAAACGGAGGGACTGTTTCATGACGAACGGCTCCATGCAAGCGTCGCAGGCGCTATATGAAGCCGATCCCGCTTTCGTTCAAGCGTTGAAGTCTTGTCGGGAACGGCTGAACGACGTATGCCGCCAATGCGCGAACCGCCCCGTGCGCATCCAAACGATTCACGGCCATGTCCATGAAGGCGTGATCGCCGGGATTGACGACCGCCACTTGTACTTGAGCGTCAAAGCTCACGATGCGCGCGGGTTTTTCAATCCGCTGTACCAGGCTTACACGTACAACAACGTCATACTGCCGCTCGTTTTATACGAGCTCCTCGTCATTTCGCTGCTGTATTCGTAAATGGCGAGCGGTGAAGGCGCCCCCGCTACGATGCGCGGGGCGTCTTTTTCCGCTTCGAAACTGACCACTCACGGTTAAAAAAAAGGAAGAGCCCCCCAGCGGCGGTTAAATGCTTTTCGTTTCCTCCGTGATATAGTTGTATTGAAATCGCTTCCGACAACCGGATAGACGTTTCGCCGGGCTTCGCCGCGCGGTTGTCGGGTTGCCGGAGCCGTATAAGAAGAGGAGGGGGTTCATATGGCCGCAACGAAATCTGTCCTGCTCGCGGCGATTGCCGCCGCCGCGATGTTGTCCGCCTGCAGTCAGGGAGGAAGCGGGGGCGAGACGCCGAAAGCCGCGGACGGGCAGCCGCCCAAAACGGCCGAGCCGGTCCAGCTTACGATCGTCACGAACGCCGGACATACGGAAGAGGCGTTCAACACCCGTTTCGGCGATTCGATCCGCAAAAAGTTCCCGAATTACACGATCAAGTTCATTCCGAACAGCGCCGTGAAATTCGCCGACCTGGTCGCGACGAAGACGGAAGTCGACATCGTCTATGCGGCGATCAACGACTTTACGAACGGACCGCTGAAAAACGGCATGGTGTACGACATGACCGAGCTGATGAAGAAGCACGGCGTCGATCCGAACCGCGTCGGGATGAATTGGGTCGAGGGCCTCAGCCCGGTATGGGACGGCAAGCTATACGGGCTGCCGATCAGTGTGGAAACGCTTACGCTGTTTTACAATAAAGATTTGTTCGACCGGTTCGGCGTCGCGTATCCGAGAGACAAGATGACGTGGGACGACGTGTTCGACCTGAACAACAAGCTGACCCGCGTCGACCAAGGCGTGCAGTATGTCGGTCTCGCCGTCGGCGAATCGCAGCATTTCGCGCTGAACGCGCTTTCGCTGCCTTACTTCAACGCGCAGACGGGGAAGCCGACGCTGAGCCAGGAAGAGGCGAAGTGGAAGACGGTATACGAAACGATCGCCGTCCGGCCGCTCGCCGCGCAAGGGTACAAAGACAAAGTCGTCAGCCTGAAAAACAAGATTCCGGGCGACGCCAACTTTACGAAAAGCCGCGACGCGGCCATGCTCGCGGGACTCGTTCATGCGCCGCTCTCTTACCTCGAGATGAAGGAAATGAACTGGGACATGGTTTCGTACCCGACCTACAGCCAGGCGCCGGGCACGAGCGCCCAAGCGAACCTGCTGCTGTTCGGCGTCACCAACATGAGCAGGCATAAAGACCAGGCGATGGAAGTCATCCAATATTTGTATTCCGACGAGTTCCAGACGATTACGGCCCGCGACGGCAACGTCCCCGTCGTGGTGAACGACCAGCGGAAAAAAGAGTTCGCGCAAAATACGTACTACAAAGACCGCAACGTGCAGTCGGTGTTCATCAACAAGCTGGCCCCGCTTTCGAAGCGGACGATTTACGATCCGGATTTGTCGGCGCTATACCGGAAATATCTCGGAGATTTGGCGGTCGGCAATATCGATCTCAATTCGATGCTGCGCAAAGTCGAAGAGGAGGCGATCCAAACGGTCGCCGCTTTGAAAAGCCGGTAAGGCCGCCCGTTCGGCTTCCCGGCGGCGGCGCGCTTATCCGTATTCGCACCCGGAATCCGGCCGCAGGCGAAAGCGGAAAACGACAGCCATGAATCGGACCGATTCATGGCTGTTTTAACGTTGATGTACGATGCCGAAGCGCTGCAGCGAAGAACGACTTCCTAAACCGGTAAGGATGCCCGTAGGGGGTGACCTACTGCCCGACTCCGGGCGCCTTCGCCGGGCGGATTCGGGTCGATGGCCAACGAATCCCAGCATGCTTATTTGCGGAAAAACGATCGTTTTTCCAAGCGAATGAATCCTAGCCTCGTTATCGAGCCGAAAGTGGAACAAAACGATCCGATTTGCCGGAAGTAGCGATACCGGGGTTCGTTACAGTAACAAGCCCCCGCATTCAACTGTGATAACGATTGCCGGGTTCGTTTTGCCGGATCCGGCTTCTCTTTCCGCACCGCACAAAGCTCCCGGCGCGGTGTTCGTGCGTCGTATGACGGGGGCGCCGACATGCGGCAGCGTTCGCCGATCAGCCGTTATCCGGCTGCGGCGCTTGCGGGGCTGTTGCCGGTACGGCCTGAATGATATCCGCGGCGTGTGGATCGCCGGATCCGCTTTCGTTCAAGGCGGCGATTTCCTGCTTGTACAGCGTCAATTGCTTGGCGAGCGATTGTTTGATCGCGTCGCCGTTTTTGGAACGCACCGCTTCGTCCAGCTCCCGCCATCCTTCCATGAATGCGGTTTTCGGCGAATCGCCGCCGGCGGCCGAGACGACAAGCTTGGCCGCTTCATCCGGTACGGCTTCCGGTGCGCCATCCTTCGCGACGACCGACGCCCAAGCGACTTCCTTGATCGCCGGAGCGGCCGTATCGGACAGCGGCATCGCCTCGGTGACGACCGCTAACCCGCCCTCGGCGTTCGCTTCCTCGAGCTTGATCGAAACCGCAGCGATCCGCTCCGCGCTTCCTTCCGGCGGAATCGCCGGACCGATCGCGACCGTTTTCCGCAAAGCCCCGTCTATGCCGTCGAGGACTTGGAACTTGGCCGACATCGCCTGCTCGTACAGCTCGAGCGTTTGCTTCCATTCGGCCGCCGTTTCCGGCGCATACGTTTCGGCCAGCTTCAGCGGATCGAGCGCGGAAACGGCGGCGAACCGGACGATCGATGCGCCGCTCCCCACGGCTTGCGGCTCGGTCGTCTCGGCGAAGGCGGTCGGACCGGCGACAGCCGACAGCAGAACGGTCGAAAGCGCGATTTTGTGAAACAGTCGGTTGTGAATCATGGGTACAGCACTCCTTTTCGCTTGGATCGATTTGGGTTGTTGCAGTTCCCAGTGTATAGGCGAACGGTGGCAATCCAAGCGACGGATTGTGGAAAAACGATGGCAAAGCCGCCGCCGCGCTTCCGTCTTTGGTACAATAAATGAAAAATGGCGTTTGGAGGGCGGCTTATGAACGATTATTGCGTTGCCGTCGTCGACGACGATCGACATATACGCGAGCTGGTGCAGGCTTATTTGCGGAAGGAGCAATTTCGCACCGTGGGGCTGTCTTCCGCCGAGGAGGCTTGGGAGCTGTGGAAAGCTTCGCCCCCGGATATGTGGGTGCTCGATATTATGCTTCCGGGCATGGACGGCTACGAGTTTTGCAGACGAATCCGCTACGAGGCGGAAGTGCCGATCATTATGATTTCCGCCAAGGACAACGAAGTCGACAAAATATTGGGACTGGAGCTCGGAGGCGACGATTACTTGGTCAAGCCGTTCAGTCCGCGCGAGCTCGTCGCCCGCGTCAAGCGGCAGCTTTCCCGCACTTATCGGCTGAAGGCAATGGACGAAAGCAAGCGGGAGGAGACGGTCGTGCTGCAAACCGGGAGCGGGCAGCTGCAGCTGATGGCGGAGCAGCGCCGCCTATTTTGGCGCGGGAACGAGGTAGAGCTGACGTCGAAGGAGTTCGCCCTGCTCCAGGCGTTCGCCGAACGGCCGAACCGGGCGTTCACGCGGGACGAGCTGCTGTCGCTCGTCTGGGGCGACGACTACTTCGGCAGCGACCGGGCCGTCGACCATTTATTGAAACGGCTGCGCAAAAAAATCGCGCGGCTGCCGGTCGAAGCCGTCTGGGGCCACGGCTACCGGCTGCGTACGGACGAAGGGGGGATCGCGGATGAAGCTGTTCGTGCAGATTAACGTCGCTTTCGGCGCGCTGCTCGTCGTCGTTTTGTCGATCGCCGCCGTTATTTTTCATGTCGTGCTGCTGGATCATTTCATCGAGGTCGAGAAAGACGATATGCGAAAGGCGAGCGCGACGATATCCACGCAGATGAAGACCGTCGCCGTGGAGCCGATCGCCGCTGCCGCCGTACCGTCGACCGCCATGACGCCGGTTTCCGCGGCGATTCCTCCGGGGCTCGGCTTCGACGCGATCGTTACCGACGGCGATGCGAATATTATTTACAGCACCGTTCCCGTCGCGACCGTGCGGTTTTCCTTGGCGAAGCTGGAAGCCGCGCACGTCTACGACGTTCGAATGCTGCAGGAAGACAAGGGCGAGCGGTATTTGATCGCCTCGAATGCGCTGGACGACGGAACGCTCACGCTATTTACGCCGATGAGTAAAATAAAGGAGGCCGAAAAATCGCTGCTCGTGCGGCTGCTCGTCGTTTTATGCATCGGCGGCGCGCTCGTGTTTTTGCTCAGCCTGGTCATTACGAGAAGGCTGATCAACCCGCTGCTGCAGTTGCGCGGCGAGCTGCGCAAGGTGGAAAACCGCCGGTTTTCCGACGTGAAACGGGTTCGGGCCGGGGGCGAGATCGGCGACGTCGCGCAGACGGTTTACGAAATGGCCGGGGAGCTGGAGAAGTATAACCGGATCCAGAAGCAGTTTATCCAGAACGCCTCGCACGAGCTGAAGACGCCGCTCATGTCGATCGCGGGTTACGCCGAAGGAATACGCGATGGCGTTTTCGAAGGGGAAGGCGTCCGCAAAGGGCTGGATATTATCATCAGCGAAAGCGGCCGGCTCAAAAACATCGTCACCGAAATGACGCTGCTGGCCAAGCTGGACGGCGAAGAAGGCATCTTTCGGATGGCGCCGGTCGGCATTGCCGACATCGTTACCGAAACGATCGAGCGGATCAATCCGCTGCTGGTCGATAAAGGGCTGACGATCGAAACCGCATATGCGGACGAGGCGGCTCGTCTGGCGGAAGTTCGGGCCGACCGGGACAAGCTGCTCCAGGCGCTGCTGAACGTCGTGTCGAACGCGACGCGCTATGCCCGAAAGCGGATTCGCATCGGGATAACCGTCGGCAAAAAGCAGATCGACATTTCCGTCGCGGACGACGGCGACGGCATACCGGACAGCTTGCTCCCGCATTTGTTTCACCGTTTCGTCAAAGGGAAGGACGGCGAGACCGGGCTCGGGCTCGCGATATCCCGGGCCATCGTGGAGCGGTGCGGCGGAAGTATCGCGGCGCGCAACCGGGAGTCGGGCGGGGCCGACGTGTCGATGCGCTTTCCGGCCGCCTAGGCGGGCGGAGCGACCGACCTGCGATCGGCTGACGCTCTTTTGAGCAAGCGGAATATCGTGAAGAAGGACAGATGCAGGAGAAAAGAAGGCGCGCATTTGCGGTTGAACGGGAAGGAAGAAGAACGGCTGCGGCGGAGCTTCGCAATCCGGAGTCTCGGGAGGGGGGACGCGCAGTGAAGCGGATGACCTCTTACGAGCGGAAAGGCCGGACGGCTTGACCGAAAGCTTGAAGGCAGCCTTGCAATGCTTTGCGATTATCGGATACTCCATCCGGCCCTCCCCGTTTCGCCCGATTGGCCGGACGATCCGTTCGAGGGCCTTTCTCCGCTACTCCACTATATCCCCGATAAACGACTCGCGCACCCGGTTCCAGAACGGGAACGGACGATATCGGACGAACGATACTTTCCGGTCCGCGACCAAACAGCGAATCGATATCAAATCGGTCATCTGCATGTTCAGGT
This sequence comes from Paenibacillus sp. GYB003, assembly GCF_036577625.1. Classification (NCBI taxonomy): domain Bacteria; kingdom Bacillati; phylum Bacillota; class Bacilli; order Caryophanales; family Paenibacillaceae; genus Paenibacillus; species Paenibacillus sp. GYB003. The sequence continues at coordinate 34,756 of NZ_JARBDC010000042.1, forward strand.
GGTCGAGCGTAAGTAAAATTTTTTGCCCCTTCTTCGGGTAAATGTCGCAGTGGTGATGCTTCGGCAGCACGATCGACGAGCCGAGCGACCGGTATACCCGGTTGTTCAGCGAAGCCATCTCGGCGATTTGCACCGCTTCGAGCGACGGATGCAAAATCGCTCCGTTCAAGCTCCGGTTATAGCCGGTGCTGCCCGTCGGCGTGGAAATGCATATGCCGTCGCCGCGGAACATTTCGAACCGCTCGTCGTTAATGCGGAGCTCCGCGACGAGCGTGCCTTCGACACCCTTGAGCGTGCATTCGTTAAGCGCCAAATGCGTCTCCGTTCCTTGCTCGGTCGCGATCCGGATTTCTACTATCGGGTATTTGACCGTCCGGACCGGCTCGGCCGATTCGGCGGCCATATGGCGAATGAGCGTCTCCAGCTCGGCAGGCTTCCAGTCGGCGTAAAAGCCGAGGTGTCCGGTGTGGATGCCGACGAACGACGTCCGCTCCAGCCGGTCGGCGTACAGATGGAACGCGTGAAGCATCGTGCCGTCTCCGCCGATCGATACGACGATGTCGGGATGTTCCGGATCGAGCGTCAGTCCGCATTCGGCGGCAAGCTCGTGGAATCGGTTGTTCGTCCGGACCGAAACGTCGTCGCCCCGATTGACTACGTTGTACTTCACACCGTTATCCTCCTCAGGGCTTTTGCGAAGCAAAAGCCGGCATCGTAAGCATAAGCAGGGCTTTTGCGAAGCAAAAGCCGGCATCGTAAGCGATCGAATAACTGCGCGCGCCCGATGAGGCGCCGTGCGGCGTGCTTGAGCCGCCCTCTCCCATCATAATAAATCTTGAGCCGCAAAACAATGGCGTCCGCGGCTTGGATCGCCGCAGACGCCGTTCGAGGACGGCCGAAGCCGCCTTTTTTCGCGATAGGCCCGTACGCGAAACGCTTCTTACGCCCGAAACCGGCGAACGAACGGACGCAAGCACGCATAGACCGCATACAGCGCGCATAGAAGTAGGAGCGTGCCGACGAACAAGAGGCCGGACAACGAAAACAGCGCCGGCAAAGCCGGAAGCAAGCCGCCGTCCGTCGAAAGCGTCGGCACCGCGTGCGAGACGGCCGACCGGGCCGGGGCGAGCGGCTCCCACAACGCGAAGACGGCGGCGGCGGCCATAAAGCCGTGGGCGAGCCTGGCGATGCCGAACGGGATATACCGCAGGTCGGTGCGGTTCAGCAGGCTGACGACCTGCGCGTGAACGGACAATCCGCCCCAGGACAAAATAAACGCGGCGATGGCGACCTTGCTGACGAGCGACAAATGAACGCCGGCCCCCGCCGCCGATTTGGCGCCGAGCGTCACCTCGAACAAACCGCCCACGACCGCCTGCGCCAGCTCCGGAGGGACGTGCGCGCCTTGCAGCACGAACGTGACGGCCGCATACAAGCCGCGCATCAGATGCGACAGCGTCATCACCTCCAGCACGACGCAAAAAAAGACGACAAGCCCGCCGATGACCATGATGAGCTTGAGCGACGACTGCAAGGCGTCCCGCAGCATTTCGCCGAACGTGCGGCTATCGAGCAGGCGGGCGCGGTGCATCGACTGCATCGCTCTCCGGATCGGATTGGCGCCAGTTAATTTGGGCGCCGCCGCTACGAATTGCAGGTTTCCGTGGTACCGCATCAAAAGCCCGATGACGACGCTCGTCCCGTAATGCGCGACCGCGAGGATGACGGCCAGCGAAGCGTCGTGGAAAAAGCCGATCGAGACGGCGCCGATCAAAAAAATCGGGTCGGACGTCGTCGTGAACGAGACGAGACGTTCGCCCTCGTCGCGGCGAATGAGCCGCTGCTCCCACAGCTGGGCGGTCAGCCGGGCGCCGACCGGATAGCCGGACGCGAAGCCCATCGCCATCGCGAAGCCGCCGATGCCCGGGACGCGAAACAGCGGCCGCATCATCGGATCGAGCAGCGTGCCGAAAAAATGAACGATGCCGAAGCCGAGCATCAGCTCGGCGATGACGAAAAACGGCAGAAGTGCGGGAAACAAAATGTCCCACCAGATCGCGAGTCCTCGCAGCGCCGCGTCGAGCGACTGGGCGGGGAACAGCATCATGAGCGCGGCGACGGCCAGCGAACTGGCCGCCGTCAACGCGGTTGTCCATTTGCGGGCAGCCGGCATGCGATGAACACCTCGATCGTACGATATAGTTAGTTATACTTATGACGCGAAACGGCCGGACATGCGGGTTTGTCCGCGCGGGTGAAATCGGATACATTTTTGCTAAAAAGGCTGATATTTTCCGCCGAATATGGTAAACTAGAAAAAAGTGCAGACGGAGTGATGCGTAATGATGAGTGTAGTCACAGGCCTGATTGTATGCGCCTTCGTTTTTGTCATCCGGGAAACGCTCATGGGCGCCTCCGAGGAAGATATTGAAAAGTGACATGTCCGGCCGAGCCGGCTTAACGCATGGTGCCGCTTTGAAAAAAGTTGGCACCATTTTGTTGTTGTAGTGTATAATGTGGTGGACATCGATAGGACAGGTGACTCATATGAACGGACGCGAACCCGGGACTATTTCTCTATACGAGGCGATCGGCGGGGCCGAAACGATAGCGAAACTCGTCGAAGCGTTTTATCCGAAAGTGCAGGCCGATCCGTTGATCGGGCCGCTGTTTCCGGACGACATCGATCCGGTGATGGAGAAGCAGAAGATGTTTTTGACCCAGTTTTTCGGCGGACCGACGCTGTATTCCGACAAGTACGGCCATCCGATGATGAGGGCCCGGCATTTGCCGTTTCCGATAACGCCGGAGCGGGCCGACGCCTGGCTTGCGTGCATGGGGCGGGCGTTGGAGGAAATCGGCCTGGACGACGAATGGCGGGCGATCGTGTTGGAGCGGTTGAAGGGTCCCGCCTACCATTTTGTCAATACGCCGTAAGGCGCCCCGCATGCGGAAGGACGGCCGGATCGGGAAGCGGCGGAAAGGAAGACGTAGCCAGTGACGGAAGTAGAGCCTCTTTATTTGATTAAAGTGAACTGCATCTGCTGCGAGCAGTCGTTTCAGACATCCCGGGTTCGGCCCAGCTTCAGGAAGACGGCGAAGACGGACAGCGATTTTTGCATCCATTACAAGCAGCATAACCCGGATTATTACGTCGTGCGGGTTTGCCCTTACTGCGGCTACGCGTTTACGGAAAATTTCTCGGATCGGATGACGCCGAAGTCGAAGCAGTTGTACTACGAGAAGCTGGGGAAAAATTGGAACGCGCTCGATTTGACGGGCGAAAGGGACTGGAACGCGGCGATGCAGTCGTACAAGCTGGCGCTGCTGTGCGCCCAGATCAAGGAGGAGAAAGACCGCGTCATCGCCGGACTGCTCCACCATATCGCCTGGCTGTACCGGTACAAGGACAACAAGGAGCAGGAGAACCGCTTTCTCGAATTTGCGCTGGACGCCTACGTCAAAGTGTTCGAAACCGAAGGCGCGGACGTAAACAACGCCCGTCTCATGTATTTGATCGGCGAAATCAACCGCAGGCTCGGCAACTATAGCAAGGCGGTGCTCTGGTTCGGGCAGGTCATCAACGATAAAAAAATTATGGACTCGGCCATGATTCGGGCGTGCCGGGAGCAGTGGGTGCAGACGCGCGAAGATATGCTCGCGGCCAAGCTGGAGCTGCCCGACGAGATGAAGGAAGGCGGCGCTTAAACGGCCCCGCGCGCAAAAGTCGAGGCGAACGAAGACAGACCGGACCGGGATTCCCGGTCTTTTCTTATTTCGCGAAATGTAGGTGCGCAAGACCGCGATTCGCGGAAAGCGCGAATCCCCCTCCCGGTTGCCCGATAGGGGTTTACGACAATAACGATTGGGAGTCGGCGCGTTCGTAAAACGAGAAGCGGTTTTTGCCGCTGCGTTTGGAATGATACAGCGCTTCGTCGGCTTCGGCGATCAGACGGTACAGGTCGTCGTCCGGCCGGGCGGCGATCGTAATGCCGATCGAGATCGAGATCGCTTTGCCGGGCTGGATTTCCCTTCCGGCGAACGGATGGGCGGTTACCGCATGGCATAGCCGGTTGGCCAAAAACGCAAGCAGCTGGCGGTCGACCGAATCGCACAGCACGATAAACTCTTCCCCGCCGTAGCGGGCGATATAATCTTTCTCGCCGATCGTCGTCCGCAGCAGCTGGCCGGCTTCGCGGAGCAAATGGTCGCCCTGCAAATGGCCGAGCGTATCGTTGAAATTTTTGAAGTTGTCGATGTCGATCATCAAAATGCTGATGCGGCGCTTTTTCAGCATATTCCCGGCGATTTCCAAAAAGCTGCGGATGTTCGGCAGTCCCGTCAAACGGTCCTGATTCGCCTCCAGCTCGAGCTGGCGCTGCAAAAGCCAGCTTTTGTTCTCGTCGTTGTGCAGGGCGATCAAAACGAGCAGGCACAGCGCCGTAAGGACGAACATGTACGCGTGCATGCGCAAATAATCGGGCCACGGCGCGGTCAGCGTAAAAAATCCGGCGGCCGCTTTGACGAACAACAGCAGCGCCGCAATGGTTACGCCGTCGATCATCCGAAGCCGCTCGAAGCCGGAGGCGTATTCCTTGCGGTGCATAAGCGAGCCGAAGACGGCGGGAGCCGCGATGTCCAGGGCGATCTCCATCAGCCCGTTCGGATGCCCGAGCCATAAGGCGAACGCGGCCGGAGGAATCGTCGACAGAAGCGCCGTAGGCAAACCGAGCCGCAGCCCGGCCATAATGATCGGAATATGTCGAAAGTCCAAGACGAAAGGCTCGGTTTCGATCGGCAGCAGCATCATAAGAATGGAAGCCAAGCCGGTATACAAGGGGACGAGCACCATTTCGTTGGCGCTCCCCGTCAGGCGATTCCGCAGCTTCAGTGCGATGTAGCTGAGCGCGATTAAAGTGCAGGAGGTTGTTACCGGTGTGAGGTATTCGTTCATTGCTTATCGCTCCTGAAAGGGCTGCATACGGTCATACAGGTGTGAGACAAACGGGCGCCGAGCCGCCATGCGCATAAGGTGTCAGCGGGGCCGAACCGGACGATCGGCCAGCAAGTAGTCGCGATCGGCGTCGACGGCCGTTATTTTTTCGCGGCAGCACGGGAATACGATCAGCCGCTTTCGCCCTTCCCGGATCGGCCCGAGATCTTTCGTCCGCAGCGGCAGCAAGACGTTGCCCGCCCCGCAGAGGGGACATTCGTTCATGTAGACGTCGGAGCCGATCGTTTCGTAAGGCAGCGTGTTTTCGAAAGGGATCATGTCGTTATCGCTTTCCGTCCGACGATTCGTCCGACGGTCCGGACGGTTCCGTTTCGGCCAGCTCGGCCAGCTTCCGGATCAAAATGTGCTGCGGCATATGCATAAGCTGCTCGATCGGCACTTTCAGCGCTTCGGCCAGCTTGACGGCGGTTTCGGGCGATATTTGCAACGGTCTCATCGGTATAGGACCTCCCTATGGTACGTTAGTCGCATTTCTCGTATTTCTATATTATACTCAAAATCGTTTCACTTCTCGAGTAACTCGAGATTCATTATCGGTAAAGAAAAATTGATCGGTCTTTAATCGTTTCGCCTCAAAACGCGGGATCGGCTTCGGTTACGCGTCATGCCTGTCCGAAAGCTTCGCCAACCGGGGCGCAAGGCGAAACTTTTCTTCTTCGGGCGAAATATGATTTAATGGTGTCATATCCGTACATAGGAGGTTGGAACGCGATGTCACAATACAGTCTCGTTTGGGATTTGGACGTCTTTTTCCCCGGTGGGAGCGGCTCCGCGGAGTTCGCGCAATTTTTGCAGCGAATGGAGCGGGACGTCGAGCAGTTTCGGCAAGCCGTGCTGGCGGCAGCCGGAGCGGGCGCCGTCGCCGATCGCGGAACGATCGCCGGGCTGGTCGAGCGGATGCAGAACGTGACGCTCATGCTGCGCGAAGCCGATTCGTTCGCCAGCTGTCTGGCCGCGGAAAATCAGCACGATAAAAAGGCGGTGCAGCTCGCCGGCCGCATTTCTTCGCTGAACGCTTCGTTTACCTCCGCCCTGACCCGGTTCGACCAATTGCTCCGGCAAATACCGGACGGCGACTGGGCCGCGCTGCTGCAAGAAGAGCCCTTCCGCGCGATCGCCTATCCGCTCGACGAGCGCCGCCGGCTGGCCATGGAAAAGCTCGCCCCGGAGCAGGAATCGCTGATCGCCGATTTGGCCGTTGACGGCTATCACGGCTGGGAGGAGGCGTACAATACCGCCGTCGGCAAATTCAAGATCGACTTCGACGAGAACGGGAAATCGGTATCGCTGTCGGCCGGGCAGGCGGCGAACAAGCTGCACAGCCCGAACCGGGACGTTCGCGTCCGCCTGTTCGCGGATTGGGAAAAAGCGTGGGCCGATTCGGCGGACTACGCCGCGGACGCGCTCAACCGGCTCGCCGGCTTCCGCCTTCAAGTGTATAAACATCGCGGCTGGGATTCGGTATTGAAAGAGCCGCTCGCCATCAACCGGATGTCGGAGAAAACGCTGAACGTGATGTGGGACGTCATCGACCGGAACAAAGCTCCGTTCGTCGACTATTTGCGCCGCAAGGCGGACATGTTCGGGCTCGGTTCGCTGTCGTGGCACGACGTCGACGCTCCCGTCGGGACGTCGGCCAAGGAGGTGCCGTTCGACGAAGCCGCGCGCATGATCGTGAGCCAGTTCCGGAGCTTCAGTCCGAAAATGGCCGATTTCGCCGAGATGGCGTTCGAGAAACGGTGGATCGAAGCGGAGGACCGGCCGGGCAAACGGCCCGGCGGATTTTGCACGTCGTTCCCGATCAAGGGCGAAACCCGCATTTTCATGACGTACGCGAACACCGCCTCCAATGTCGCCACGCTCGCGCACGAGCTCGGTCATGCTTACCATCAGCACGTCATGAACGATATGCCTGCACTCGCGCAGGAGTACGCGATGAACGTCGCCGAGACGGCGTCCACGTTCGCGGAAATGATCGTGGCCGATGCGGCCGTGGGGCAAGCGGAAAACCGGGAAGAGCGGCTTGCGCTGATCGAGGACAAAATCCAGCGGTCGGTCGCGTTTTTCATGAACATTCACGCGCGCTTTTTGTTCGAGACGGAATTTTACGAGCGGCGCAAGCAAGGGCTCGTCGGCGTCGACCAGCTTTGCGAGCTGATGGAGGACGCCCAGCGGCGCGCGTACAAAGAAGCGCTCGGCGAGTACCATCCGCATTTTTGGGCGTCGAAGCTGCATTTTTACATTACGGGCGTGCCGTTCTACAATTTCCCGTATACGTTCGGCTACTTGTTCAGCTCCGGCATCTACGCGGTCGCGCAGCGGGAAGGCGCCGCCTTCGAGGACAAATACGTGTCGCTGCTGCGGGATACGGGGAGCATGACGGTCGAGCGGCTCGCGGAGAAGCACCTCGGCGTCGATTTGACCCAGCCGGACTTTTGGCAAGGCGCCGTCGACCTGGCGGTACGGGACGTCAATCAGTTTATGGAAATGACGAAAACGTAATCGGAACGAACGCTTCGCGACGATTGTCGAAGGAGGGCGGCTCGCCGGCGCAGGCCGGGCGGGGCCGCCTTTTGTTTCGGCCGGAACCGTCAGTCCGGGGTATCGTCAAAACTTGAAGATTTGGATCGTCCGCTGAAGCTGCGCGGCCGTTTGCATCATTTGCTCGGACTGCCTCACGAGCGCGTCGACGACGGCGATCTGCTCGTTCATGCTCGCCGATACTTCCTCCGTGCCGGCCGCCGACTGCTCGGTGATCGCCGCGATGTTTTCCATCGTCGCCGAAATCGTCCGGGCGCTCTCCAGCATCCGGTCGCTTTCCTCGGCGAACCGCGATATCGTCTCCGCGATGAATTCGATGCTGTCGACGATTCGGGCGAAAATCGATTCCGTCTCGCGGATGAGCGTCGTCTGCGTGCGGACGATGTCCTGGTTGGCGGCCATTTGCTCCAGCGCGAGTCCGATGCCCTGCTCGATGCGGCGCACGAGGTCGAACACTTCCTTCGTGGAGGCGGTCGATTCCTCCGCGAGCTTCCGCACCTCCTGGGCGACTACCGCGAACCCTTTGCCGTGCTCGCCGGCTCGGGCCGCTTCGATCGAGGCGTTCAGCGACAGCAGGTTCGTCTGCTCGGCGATTTCCGAAATCGTCTTCGTAATGCGCGAAATGCCGCTCGCCTGCTCGGCAAGCCTGTCGATCGACTCGGAAACGGTCGTCGTCGCTTCGACGTTCCGCTGCATGCCTTCGTTTTGGCTGACGACCGCCTGTCTGCCTTGCTGGACGTAGCGGATCATCGCCTCCGACTTGTCGTTCATTTCTTTCGTCGACTGCGCGTACGTCGTGACCATCTGCTCGATATTTTTGATCGCCGCCGCAATGTTCGCCATTTCCTCCGTAATTTTGATCGAGCCGGACGCAAGCTCGCCCGCCGATTGCGTCACTTGGCTCATGACGTCCTTCAGCTGCCGATTTTTGTCGCTTCCTTCGCGCGTCGTATCGACGACCGTTCGCGTAATCGTCGTCGTTTCGTTCAAAATGCCGCGAAGCTTGTCGATCATCTGGTTGAACGTTCTGCCCAGCTCCCCGAGCGCGTCGTTCGATTCGACATGGACTTTCATCGAGAAATCGCCCTTCGCGACGCCCAGCGCGACGCGCGACATGCTTTCGATCGGGCTTGTAAGCGCTCTCTCCAGCCAGCCGACGAAAGGGATGCTGGCGCCGCACAGCGCGAGCACGATCGGCAGCGAGACGACGAAGGAGACGTCCGAGACAAGGGCGATCGCGAGCGTCGGCAAGGAAAACGCCGCCACGAGCGTATAGCAGCCGAACTGCAGTTTCCGTTTGAACGACAGCGCTTGGAAACCGTTCATCCTGATCTACCCCATTTCCATATTTTGTACTTGTCGATTATATCATGTCGAACTATATCGGTCTATCGTCTTATGCGAAACAATAGGTCCGCGGGCCCTTGGACGGCGAAGCGGCAATGCCTATAATTACCCCCATAAACCGGCAGGACGGCTGCGAATGGGTATAGTAAAGCCAGCACCGTCAAGGAAAGAGGGATACGATGCCGCTCGCCAACTGCAAACATTGCGGCCGGCTTTACGTGCGACAAAAATCGCCCTATTGCGCCGAATGTCAAGATATGCACGACCGCTATTATTTCGCCGTGCGCGAATATTTGAAGACGCATCCGCGCAGCACGGTGCTCGACATTCACGAAAACACCGGAATTCCGATCGCGAAAGTGCTGGAAATCCGGGGAGACGCCTACGTCCCGTTCGGAGGATCGGGGCGGACAACATGTTGACGGACGAGCTTGTTCCGCGAGGGACGGGCTTTTTTTTGTTTTGTAGGTCTATTTAACCACATTCTTGGTTGAATTTGTAAATTGTTGTTGAAAGTTGTGCGAATAGTTCGTATAATGTGACTTAAGCACCATGACATAAACTCCAAAAATGTTAAAATTTGCGAAAAAGGAGGGAATTCATGTTTTTCGATCAGCTGTCTTTAGCAAGGCAGTTGGACATCGTATTCAAGGAACTGCATCAAGAATTGTCCGAGCTGTCTTCCGGTACGATTTTCGTTCAAATCCGCAACAATGTCATCGGGAAATTCGGAGTTCGCCATTTGCCGCTGGAAGGAACGGACGGCAAAGTCGAGCCGAAGGGGTCGGGTCTTACGGACATCCAGCAGCGAACATTTCAGAAAATGGCGCTGGACGCCCTGAAGTACAAAACGAATTGGACGCACGGCGAAATCAATCTGGACTTCACCGTCCGGCAAAACAAGCTGTGCGCGAGCGTCCAGTTTGAGTCGAATTATAATATGTCGAATTTGCTTATGCGCAAGACGAACTGATTCCGTTTATCCCCATTCCTTTTTATGAAAACGCAAACACGCCTCCGTCACCGCCCGTTCGCGGTTTCGGAGGCGTTTTCGTGCATGGGGCGGCTGAGCGGCCGCTAGTCCCGGGCGGGCGCCGGATGGGCCGCGGCGCCCCGTCCCGCCCCGTTCGGGAGCTGCGCCGTCTGCCTGCACAGCTCGTCCTCGTCGATCAGGCCGGAGCCGTATTTTTTGAGCAGCTGACGGAAGGCGGCGAACGCGGAAGGCGACAAGTTGAGCTCCCGGTGAAGCCGGTACGACGCCATAATTTCGCGGAATAAGAAGTAACGGGACGGCCGGTTCATTCCTTCCGACGGATCGCTCGGCATTTCCGCCGTTTCCTTGTGCGCGGGCAAGCTGAGCGTCCGCTCCCGAATGATCCGCTGCGCCCGCGGCGAAGCCAAATAATCGGCCAGCTGGCGGGCCGCCTCGGGATGCTTCGTCTTCGAAGACACCGCCACCCCGATTACGTTCATGAGCGACCTCGGCTCGTACATGTACGGCAGCGGAGAAATGTCGTACTCCAAATCCGAATGCTTGAAATCGTTGATCGTCATATAGTTGGTCATGATCATCGATACTTTGCCCTGCTGGAACAATTCGTTCACATCGTCGCTGTTTTCGGACAAATAGCTCGGGAACACGGTGCGGTCGGCGACGATGCGGCGGCACAGCCGCACGCTTTCCAACAGCCGGCTTCCGGCGAGCCGGAGCCTGCCGTCCGCGTCCGTTTCGAATCGTTCCCCGCTTTGCAGCAAAAAGGCCGGCCACCGGTTGTCCGACAGCAAATAAAAGTAAAGCCCGTGGCGCGTTCCCGGCTTCGTCAGCGCCGCGGCATGACGGATGGCCTCGTCCCACGTCCAGCTGCTGTCCGGCTCGGGAACGCCTTCTTCGCGAAAATGCGCCCGGTTGTAAGCCAAAATGATCGGCGAAAAGACGAGCGGCCGCGCATGCAGCTCCCCGTCGCTGACGAAAGCGTCCTGCGCGAACCGGTACGTCCGCGGATCGGGAGGAAACCGCTCCAGCCGCAGCCGGTCGCCTTCGTCGAGCGCGATTTGAAAATCCATGTTGTTCAGCGTAAACACGTCGAGCAGGCCGTTGTCCGAATATTCTTTGACCGCGGCCATATAATTCGAGACGGACCTGATTTCCAGCGTCTTTACGCGAATCGACGGATGGGCGAGGCGAAAATCGTCCAGCAGCGCCGAGAGCGCGATATCGCGCTCGATCGAATGCGTATAGCCGAGCGTAATCGTTGCGGAGCCGCCGGGAGCGCCCTCCGTGACGCGGCTGCCGACCCGGTCGATTTTGACGATCAGCCCTTCGCGAACGAGCGTCTCGAGCCCTTTGCGAACCGATTTGTTGCTCAGCCCGAACTGCTCGGTCAAAGCTTTTTCCGACGGCAGGAAGTCGCCGGGGTTGTATTCGCCGTTCCAAATTTGCGAGCGCAGCCGGTCGACCATGCGCTTCAGGCGGGCGTCGAACGATTTGCGGCTCGGCTTGTCGAAAGTAGCGTCATTCATGGAGAGCAACCTTTCCGATTCGTATTCTGCTTCCTATCATAGCGGATTCCCCGTTGAATGTACAGCAGAGCGGCGGATGCGCACAGTCGGACAAGGAGCTGCGAAAATGCGCTTTTTGCGTATTGACAGTAGGCGGAAGGCGTATGTATGATTAAGGCGAACATGTACATCAACATGTACATCAGTTCATTCATTTACGGCAATCATTGGTTAAGATGTACATCAGTGAAGCGAAACAATCGATCCGAACGAGGAAGGGAGCCTTCACATGAAAACGGTTAAGGTGGGCATTATCGGCTGCGGCAATCTCGGAAAAACGCACGCGACATGCATCGCGGAGCTCGAAGGAATGGAGCTGTCCGCCTATTGCGACGTATTCGAGACGAGCGCTCAAGCGATGCTGGAGCGGTTCGGGGGCGACTACGCGACGACGGACACGGACCGTTTCTTTCACGATCCGTCGCTCGACGCGATTTACGTGACGACGCAGCACGACACGCATGCGGACTATTGCATTCGCGCCTTGGAAGCCGGCAAGCACGTTCTCGTGGAAAAGCCGCTGGCGATGACGGCGGAGGACTGCCTGCGGATCGGCGACGCGGTCGCGCGCAGCGGCAAAAAGCTGTTCACCGCGTTCAAGATGCGGTATTACGAGCTGCTCTGGAAAGCGAAGGAGCTTATTCCGCAGCCGGTCATGGTGACGATGCAAATGATGGACAACCGCTGGGGCAACGCGTCTTGGGCGAACGATCCGGTCAAAGGCGGCGGCAACGTGCTGAGCCAAGGCTGCCATTCCGCCGATATTCTTCGTTTCGTGGCGGGCGGCGACCCGATCGAAGTGTACGCCGCCGGCAGCAACTACTACCAACCGACCGGCGTCGTCGACAATATGGCCGCGGTGTTCCGGTTCGACAACGGAACGGCCGGCAATCTCGTTCAGGGCGACGCCGGCTGTCCGCCGCTGACGAGCAAATTTTTCATGCAGCTGTTCGCCGAAAACAAGTCGATTACGATCAGCGACCGGCTGACGACGCTGACGTATACGGAGGCCGGCAAGGAGCCGCAGGTTTTCAAAGGCACGGAATCCGGCTTTATGGAGGAAAACAAGGCGTTTCTGCGCTGCTTGCAGGACGATGCGCCGGCGCCGATCGACCATGTGGACGGCTTGTACGCGACGCTGATGATTTTGCAGGCGTTCGAATCGCTGCGCAGCGGCAAGCCGGAGCCGATCAAATCGGTCGTGGAGCGCGCCGTTTCCGCCGGTTCCGGCAAGGTGCGGGCATGATCCGGATCGCGGAGGCGAAGCATGCGGTCGTCAAGGAGCCGCTCCTGTCTCCGTTCGGCTTCAAGGGCGCATATTTGACCGAGCTGTGGCAGTCCGTGGCGATGCTGCGCGGGGAGGAGGGCTCGACCGGCATCGGGGTCGGCGTGCAAAGCGTGCTCTGGTCGGACGCGCGCGTGTTCGTCTCCGCCGGGGAAGCGGCCGGCAACGAGCTGATGGCCGGCATTACCCGCTGCGCGCTCGAAGCCGCCCGCCGAGGGGGCGAGTTCGCCACGCCTCTCGAGCTGCTGGAGCGGATATATCCGGAGGCGCTCGCCTTCGGCATGAAGTCGGCCGGTCTTCCCGACCTGAGAAGCACGTTCGCCCTGAACGCGCTCGTTACGGTCGATCACGCCGCCTGGGCGCTGTACGCGAAACAGAAGCGGCTGCCCTTCGAGCGGCTCGTCCCGGAAGAATACCGGTCCGCGCTTGCCGGGCGCCAGGACGAGCTGGCGGGCATACCGCTCATTCCGTACGGGATGGCCGAGGACGAAATCCGCCAAGTGCTGGACGACGGCTATTTTTTGCTGAAAATCAAAGTCGGGGCCGATCCGGACCGGGACGGCAGCCAGGACAAAATGCTCGAATGGGACTGCGCCCGGCTGACGCACATTCACGCGATCGCCTCGACATACGAGACGGAGCATACGTTGAACGGCAAAATCGCCTATTATTTGGACGCGAACGGGCGCTATGACGGCAAAGACCGGCTGCTCCGATTGCTCGATCACGCCGACCGGATCGGAGCGCTCGATAACATCGCGCTGTTCGAGGAGCCGTTTCCGGAAGAAGCGAAGCTCGACGTCTCGGACGTCCCGGTTCGGCTGGCGGCGGACGAAAGCGTCCACGATGCGCACGACGCGCTGGAGCGGATCGAGCTGGGCTACGGGGCGTTGGCGCTCAAGCCGGTCGCCAAAACGATGAGCATGAGCCTGAAGGTGGCGAAGCTGGCGCAAAGCAAAGGCGTTCCGTGCTTTTGCGCCGATTTGACGGCGAACCCGGTGCTTGCCGATTGGAACAAGACGCTTGCGGCCCGACTCGCCCCGCTGCCGGGCTTCCGGATCGGCGTCGTCGAGACGAACGGCCATCAAAATTACCGCGACTGGGAACGGATGAAAAGCTGGCACCCCCGTGCGGGAGCGGATTGGATCGACGCGCGGAAGGGCGTGTACCGGCTCGAGGCGCCGTTTTACGAAACGAACGGGGGCGCTCTCGAAGCGGGAGGCCCGTACGAGTCGTTATTCGAAGGAGGAAAGCGGGCATGAGCGAAACGAAAAAGCTGCGGATCGGGCTCGTCGATCTGGATACGTCCCATCCCGGCAGCTTCGTGCCGATTTTGCGGGAGATGGGGCACGAAGTGACCGCCGTCTATGACGGGGGAACGATTTATCCCGACGGTTATGCGGCGAAATTCGCGCAGGACCACGGTATTGCGGGCGTATGCGAAACGCTGGCGGACATGGTTCCGCTAGTCGATGCGGCCATTATCCACAGCTGCAACTGGGACGTGCACGTCGAGCGGGCGAAGCCGTTCGTCGAAGCGGGCAAAGCGGTGTTCATCGACAAGCCGCTCGCCGGCAACGTCCGCGATTTGCGGCAAATCGCCGATTGGGTGCGGGGCGGGGCGCGGATTACAGGCGGCTCGGCGCTCCGCTGCTGCGGCGAAGTGCGCGAGTGGCGCGAGCTGGGCGTCCCGCGCGAGGAATGGGTATACGCGCTGGTCGGCTGCGCCGTCGACGAATTCAATTACGGCATTCACGCTTACGCGATGCTGCACGGGCTCCTGGGGCCCGGCGTCCGGTCCGTCCGCTGCCTCGGCGAGTCCGGCGGCCAGCGGCAGGCGGAGCTGACATGGGAGGACGGCCAAACGGGCGTCGTCAGCGTCGGCAAGACGCCCGGCTATTTGCCGTTCTACGCCACGGTCGTGACGCAGAAGCGGGTCGATCATTTGAAGGCGGACAACGGCAAGCTGTATCGTTCGCTGCTCGAGGCGACGCTGCCTTACTTGGCCGGCGAAGCCCCGGCCCCGCTGCCGATCGGGGAGCTGATCGAGGTCGAGCTCGCCGCCATCGCCGCCAAGCTGTCGTCCGAGCAGGGAGGGAGCGCGATCGCTCTGCAGGAAATTCCGGACGGCTATCCGGGCTACGACGGCGCAGCTTTCGCCGTCACCTACAAGGAATTGAAGTTCCCTTCGGCGAAATCTTGATATGTTCTCATTTCGCTAAAGGAGTGTTCGCATGGATAACGGCGACAAGACGATCCGGTCTTACGATTTGCTTCTGCCGCCCGTCATCCCGGCCGTTGCCGGGCACGAGATGAACGTTTACTTCGACAATTTGATCGCCGGGGACGCATCCCGCTACGATTTCGACGTACGCGTCTCGATCGGACGCCACTGCGACGACCGTTGGACGTGCGTCGCGGACCGGCCGGGCGATTACGCCCTGACCGTCGAAGTGTATTCCGAGGAAGGCGAGCTGCTGACGGCGGGCGATACGATCGTCCGCGTCAAGGCGGCGGACGCGGTTTCCGGCGAGCGCCGGCGCTTGATGTTCATCGGTGACAGCACGACGGCGGCGGGACAGTACACCGCGGAGCTGCTCCGATTGTTCGCCGCCGACCCGGGCGGAATCGAGCTGCTCGGAACGAAAGGGGCGGGTTTGAACCGGCACGAAGGACGCGGCGGCTGGAAGGTGGCCGATTACTTCGGCAACCCGGAAAGTCCGTTTTTGTTCGACGGCCGGTTCGACTTTGCGAAGTATATGGAGCGCTGCGGATACGACGCGGTGGACGACGTATGCATCCATCTCGGCATCAACGACGTGTTCCACGCGAGCGAAGAAGACGGAATGTCGGCGTTGCTCGGGCAGTCGATGCCGATGCTCGAAACGATGATCGGGCAGTTCCGGCGTTTCAACCCGAACGTCCGCGTCGGGATCATGATCGCGATTCCGCCTTCCCGGACGCAGGACAGCTTCGGCAAAAGCTACGGCGCGCTGCAAAGCCGCAGACGGTACAAGCGCAAATGGTACATGTGGAATCGCGAGCTGCTCCGCCGGTTTTCGGATCGCGCCGGCATCGAGCTCATCCCGCTGCACGTCAATCTCGATACGGCGCGCAACATGCCGGTCGAGCTGATCGAAGGCAACGCCCGCAACGTGCGGACGGAGATCCGGCAAAACAACGGCGTCCATCCCGCGCCGGAAGGGTATCGGCAAATGGCCGACGTGCTGTACGCCTGGCTCAAGCCGTAACCGGCGGTCTCCGGCTGTCGGGAACCGTGACGGAGCGGAGACGGGTTGGTCGGGGCGGGGCGGGGCAGTGTGGGTCAAGGCCGGGGAATTCGGCATAGCTGGTATGCAGGAGGGGGCCGCCCGGGCGTCTTTGCGACGACCGCGGGCGGTTCTTTTTTTGACATGTCGAAGCCGCTCGCCTCCAAAGCATACTGGAATTTCTCATGCTATTTTTACCCAAAACGGGTGCCGGCTCGTACGAACGGGAAAAGCTCCCGATAAATCGGCACCCCATCGGCAAAAAGCGCGATTCGGGCGAGTTTAACGGGAGGAATTCCTGCAGCTTTGGGCGAGCGAGGAAAAACCGGTAAAAGAACAGGAGGTTTTCCCGGTAAACTTTGCCGTTCCCCCAGCCGCGCAAACGTTTGGGAGGACAACAAAGGCTCTCGCTCGAAAAGTACAACTTTCAAGTCGCTTTGTCCAAAGATTTTCCGTTCGACTGCTTCTATAGTATAGAATAACGAAAACGGCTGAACGAGGAGTGACGCTTCATGCTGCTTTGCGGTGTAAGCGAATTGGACATTACCCCGCCGATCGGGAGCACGATTCCCGGCTATTTTCACGACCGGAAATCGACGGGGATTATCGACCGTTTGTACGCCAAGGCGCTCGTCGTCGAACAAGACGGAAGCGCCGTCGCCTTCGTCGTGCTGGACGCCATCCTGGTGCCGCGCGAAGTCGTCGTCGCCGTCCGCGAGCGGGTCGGCGCCTTGACCGGCATTCCTCCGGGCCGCGTCATGGTTTCGGCGACGCATACGCATACCGGGCCGGCGGTCGCGAATACGACGTTTTTGAAGGCGGACGACGCTTATTTGGCATGGATGGCCGCCAAGGCGGCCGACGCGGTCGTCCTCGCCTATCGGACGCGCCGGGAGGCGCGCATCGGCTTCGGCTCCGGATTCGAGGCGGACATCGCCTTCCATCGCCGGTTTTTCATGAAGGACGGCACCGTCCGGACGAATCCCGGCCTGCGTCATCCGGATGTCGTCAAGCCGGCCGGGCCGATCGACCCGCAGGTCGGCGTCATCCGGATCGACGACGCGGAGGGACGGCCGATGGGCGTCGTGACGAATTACGCCGTTCATACCGATACGGTCGGAGGAACGGAATATTGCGCCGATTTTCCGGGCGAGCTGTCCGCCGTGCTGAAACGGACGCTCGGCGAGCGGACGGTCAGCCTGTTCATGATGGGCGCGAGCGGCAACATCAACCATTACGACGTGCTGAACGGCCGGGCCGAGGATTATGCGAAGCCGTCCCGCCACTATTTGAAGATGGGGCGCATTTTGGCCGGGGAAGTTTGCAAAGTGCGGGAAAAAATCGTTACGTCGCCGGAGGCGCGGATCGACGAGCGGAAGTCGGACGTCGTTCTCCGGTACCGCCAGCCGACCGGGGAGCAGATCGAGGCGGCTCGCCGCGCGATTGCCGCGCTGCCGCAGACCGACGCGGAATATAGCTTCGCCTTGGAGCTGCTCGAAGCGGCGAGGCGCGGGGAAGGCGAGACGTCGGCGGAAATTCAGACGATCGCGATCGGCGACGCGGCGATCGTCGGGCTGCCCGCGGAAATGTTTGTCGAATTCGGCTTGAGCATCAAGGCCGGCTCTCCGTTCGGCCTTACGCTCGTCAACGAGCTGTGCAACGGGATCGTCGGCACGTATGTCTGCACGCGCGAGTCGTACCGTCTCGGAGGCTATGAGCCGAGAATAACGGCAAGCAATCGTTTGCAGGAAAATACCGGAGACTTGTTCGTGGAATGCGCGCTGCGGCAGCTCGCCGAGCTGAAGGAAGCGGCGAAGGCGTAGGCCGCATGAACGAAGCGCCCGTTTCGTGCTATAATGGAACTAGGCAGACCGGCAAATGAAAACCCGGCTTCCGCTGGATCGACTCCTGCGTAAGCCGGGTTTTTTCGGTTAAGTATCGATTAGCGGGCGAATTGGCCGCCGCTCAGTTGCTGCTCGGCGATTTGCACGAGACGGCGAGTGATGTGACCTCCGATTGCACCGGTGTCACGGGTAGCCATATAGCCCATGTAACCGTCTTGAGGGATTTGAATGCCCAGTTCTTGAGCCACCTCGTATTTCAATTGGTCCAAAGCTTGGGAAGCTTGGGGAACTACGAGTTGGTTGCTGGAACGACTTTGTCCTGCTGCCATATTTATCACCTCCGATGATGGTAGTATGATCCGAAATCGAAATAATACTCATGTCCGGAATTGGAAATTTGGACCAATGGAATGGAGGCGGGATGACGTGTTCGATTTGCGCGTGAGCCGGATGTCGTTCGACAAAGGGCTGCAAATCATACAGGCCGACGTATCGCTTGCGATCGGCGGGGAAGCGATCGTCGACGAGCCGCTGTGCATCGACGTGGGACTTCCGGCGCTGCTGCTGAGCGGGCTGGAAAACATGTCGCCCTATCGCTGGGCGCCCGCGCGCGAGTGGCGGAAAATGCCTTTCTTCGTGTGCGGCTGCGGCGATCCGGAATGCAGGGCGCACTCGTTCCGGGTGACGCATACGAGCGAAGACGAAGCGGAATGGACGCTGATCGACGAAGCCGAGGACGGCTCGTTCCGCGAGCACGAGACGTACGTCGTGCCGCTCGGACCTTGCCGGGAGCAGCTGATCGGGCTCGGCGAGCGATTTCTCGAATTCGTCGCGCCGCTCGATTATCGGCCGTATTTCGCCGACACGGTGCCGATCGTGCGCGAGCTGGTCGAGAAGCTGAAGCGCAAGGCGCAGACCGAGTAAGCCGAAAAAGAAAGCCGGGCTTGCGGATCCATGCCGATCCGCAAGCCCGGCCTATTTTTTTTGCGTCTATGCCCCGCCGCCGACGAGCCGCCGGATCGTTTCGTCCCGCTTCATCAGCTCTCCGAGCCGCATGCAGTTGTTTTCCGGCGATTCGATCGTCCACCCGGCGACCTTCGTGCCGCAAACGATCGCGTCCTTGAGCGGCAAGCCGCGCATAAGCCCGAACGCGGTTCCGGAGAAAAACGCGTCACCCGCGCCGCTCGTATCCTGCACTTGCACCGGGAATACGGTCTGCGAGCCGAATTCGCCCGTGTCCGCAACGGCGTACAGCGAGCCTTCCGCTCCGAGCGTGACGACGATGGAGGGGAGGCCGCTGCGGCTCATATAGTCGAGAAGCGCTACTTTCTGCTTCGCCGCATCCAGCTCGTGAATCGGCACGCCGGTCAGCCGTTCGGCCTCCACGTGGTTGCAGATGAAGCAGGACAAGGAGCGCATCAGTTCGGGATGATTCAGCACGACGTCGAGATTGCCCGGTATGCCGTATACCGGTTTCCCGTAACGGGCGGCGAGCTCCAGCACCGTTTTGGAAATGCCGGCGTTCAAATCGAGCTCGAGCAACACGTGCGACGCCGTCTTCACGATCTCTTCGCCGTGCTCGGCGATCATCCGCTCCATCGTCGACAAGTCGGGCATTTGCGAAATCGAGCCGGCCAAATCTCCGGCTTGATCGAGCACGGCGAGCCACATGCCCATGCCCGCCTGCTCGGCGGCTTTCACGTAACGGGTGTCCACGTTCGTTCCGTTCAGCCGGTCGATCACCTCCTGGCCGAGTCCGCTCGCGTCGACCGACGATACGAAGAGGGTCGGCAAGCCCGTCCGGGCCAAATTTTCGGCCACGTTGCGTCCTACGCCGCCATGCACGAACCGGATCGTCCCCAGGTTGCGCCCCGTCGGGATGTACGCGTCCCGGGCGAAACCTTTGCAATCGATAAATACGGTCCCGATGACCGCAGCATTCAAACTCATCTCGTTCTCTCCCTCTATGTCACTCTCGCTCGATATGAAGCGCAAGCGTCAGCGTCAGCTCGTCGCCCGGGCCGATCGAGCGCATGCCGGTCAGCTCCGGTCCCGCGTCCAAATTCGGCGCATCCGGCGTCCAGGTGAGCGGCTCGACGCAGATCGTGTCGCGCGCTTCCCCTCTCGTATAGACGACCCACTGCGTAAACGGCTCGTTGCCCTCGTACCGGATCGTATAGCCGGGCTTCTCCAATACGGCGGATGCCGGCCGGCCGGCGCCGATCCGAAACGCCATGTCCATGTTTTGGCCCTGCAGGTTCAAGCCTTCGTTCAGCTTCTCGAAGCGGCCGAGCGGCAGCCGGTTTCCGGTCGCCAGCAGCTTGTCGTTCAGCTCCCAAATGTCCGCGACGGGCAGCGTAAGCGTCCACGCTTCGGGCTCGCCGTCCAGCATAAACCACGTATGCGTTCCGAAGCCGAACGGGGCCGCCGTCTCGCCGTCGTTGCGGAACGCGATCGTCTGCAGAAGCGACGCACCGCGGATTTCCGTGCGCAGCCGGATGGTTAAATCGTGCGGATATTGCTCCAGAAGCTCCGGAAAATCCGTCGTCCGAAACTCCGTCGTAATCGAGGCGGCTTCCCCGTCCGCATGCGTGTCCGCGACGCGCCAAGGCCGATTCAGCACGAAGCCGTGTATGTGGTGGCCGTCGGGCGTATTTTTTTCCATTCGATACGTCCGTCCGCCGAAGCGGAACGTTCCTTCGCGAATCCGGCTCGGAGGAAGCAGAAGCGGAATGCCGTAATGAACCGGCTTCAGACGCAGGGCGTCCAAGCTGTCCGGCGTACGGAGCACGTTTCTTCCGGCGATTTTGTCCCAAAGCCGAATCGCGTTGCTGCCGAGCTCGGGAATGACGGAAAGCGAAAATTGGCCGTTTTCCAAAACGTATACGGTCGCTCCGTCCCATTGCTGCTGCTGAACTGCTGCCATGCGGCGTCAAGCTCCTCCCCGCTTACAAATTCTCGCTATCCATTGTAGCAAACGGGGCGGACGCTGTCATTGGCCTTTTTGCGCGCAAAAAAAGGACCGGCTGCCGGCAGGGCGGTCCGGTCCGTCGCGTTCGCGCGGAGGCTACCGGCCGAGCTCGAAATTCGGGTATACGTACGGCTCCTTCGGTGCGTCGATTTTGACGATTTTTTGCGCGCGGACGGAGAGCAGTTCGTCGCCGTCCCGTTTCGTTTTGCCGATCGTGCCGGTCACTTCGAGCCATTGATCCGTGGCGTAAAGGGCGGCCCGGTCGTATTCGACGAGAACGCCGTACGGGGCGGCGTCGGCGGAGCAGCATTCGACCGAAAACCGGCCCAGCACGAACCGGCCGGCGGGGATCGTTTCGTCGCGGTAGACGAACCCGCTCAGCTTGACCGTTTTGCCGGCGAACCGGTCGGCGTACAGGTCGAGCGTCGTCAGCGTTTCGATATACCGATCGTCCGAAACCGGAACGACGTCGAGCGGATACAGCTCGCGCGCGAGCTTGGCGAACGGGGCGGTGAACGGATCGGACGGAAAAAGCCGGTCGGCGCCGCCCGCATCCCCGGCTTCGCCGTCGCCCCGCGCCGCCGGTTTGATCGGCGCAGCGGAGCTGAGATTCATCCCTTTTTTGGCGGCTAGCGCGCTGCCGAGCGTCGCGTCGGGCGTCAAAAAGCCGAGCAGCAGCGGAAACGCGAACAGCCCGTACAGGGCGGCGCTTTTCCAGGGCGAACCGGCGGCCGTGTGATCGTGGTCGTGACCGCAATCGCAGCCTGCGTCGCGTTTTCCCGAGGCCGCCCGGTACGCGGCATACAGCTGGAACGCCCCGACCGCGTACAAGCCGAGCGCGGAAAGCTTCACGTAAAGCGTCATGCGCGGAGCGATGTAGTACAGCATCCGATCGGTTTTGACCAAATAGGCGACATATGCGGCGAAGCCGATCAACAACACCGCCTTGACGAGCGGATGGATCCAGGCCGTTCGGCTGTTCATGGCGTCCTTTTCATCTCCAATCGCGGACGGGTTCGCGTTAATTCAAAACATACAGCTCGAACAGACGCGAGCCGGTCAGAACGGCGGCGGCCAACAAGGCGGCCAGCGCCAGCACGAACCGGACGCGGAAGACGGACAGCAGCATGAGCGTGTTTTTCAAATCGAGCATCGGGCCGAAAACGAGAAACGTAAGCAGCGAGCCGGATGTGAACGTGGAGGCGAACGAGGAGGCGACGAACGCGTCGGACGTCGAGCAAAGGGAAAGGAGATAGGCGAACCCCATCATGAACAGATGCGAGCTCCACGCCCCTTGTCCGATCGCGGCGAGGCTTTCCCGTTCGACGGCCGACTGGATGACGGCGGTCAGCATGGCCCCGATCAGCAAATATTTGCCCATCTCGAAAAATTCGTCGGACGCGTGGCCGAACGTCGCGGCGAGCTTGCCCGATCCCGGCGCGCCGTGTACGTGCGCGGCTCCGCGGGCGGAACGGCCGTGGTCGTGCCGTCCGCCGCCGCCTTCGTCCGCTCCGGATGCGAGCCCCGGGTGCTCCCGTTTCAGCGGACTGCGTCGGACGAACGCCCGGACGAGAAGGCCGATCGCCGCGGCGACGAGGAAAGCGAGCCCCATGCGGGAATACGCCATTTCCGGATGGGAGCGGAAGGCGGCGAAGGTGGAGGCATAGACGACCGGATTCAAAATCGGTCCGGCCAGAATGAACGTGACGGCGATGTAAACCGGCATTCCTTTGCGCATAAGACGCCGGACGATCGGAATCATGCCGCATTCGCACAGCGGGAAGACGATGCCGAGCGTGCAGGCGAACAGGACGCCGAGCGCCGGATGACGGGGAGTCCAGCGGCGAACCGTCCGCTCCGAAACGAATACTTGCAGCAGCGCGGAGACGAGCACCCCGAGCAGCACGAACGGCACCGCCTCGAGCAAAATGCTGATGAAGATCGTTTTGAAGCCGCTCCAAGGAAAAGCGGCGAGCGTACCGAAGTCCGGCGGCCGTTTGCGGGCGACGATGAGCGCAAGCAGAACGAGACAAGCCGCTGCGGCGACGAACGGCCCTTTTCGCAGTATCGTTTGCAAGCGGAAACCTCCTGTCCTCCTAATTCGCGCGATGGTGCGGACGCAGGTCGAAAAGATCGGCGCGCGGCTCGCCCCGATACCGGTGCGGACGGTCCGGGACAGTATAACGTATGCGGACAAAGGCGGCGTTAGGACAACGGGTTCGCCGCGCCGAAAACGGCAAAAAAGAGCCCGCCTCCGGGCGGGCATAAGCGGATCGTTTCGCTTACGCGGCCGATAGACGGGCTTCGCGCACCGTGCGGCCGAAAGCCGAGGGCGGCGTTTACTTGCGGTCTTTGTAAATTTCTCTCATGACGTGGCGCAGCTCCGGCACCACGATTTTGCTCATCGCCAGCCGGACCGCCCCGGTCGAGCCGGGCATCGAGAAGACGGCCGTGCCGCCGCATACGCCGGCGACGGCGCGGCTCAATATTGCCGCGGAGCCGATATCTTCGACGTAGCTTAAATAGCGGAAAATTTCGCCGAAGCCGGGCATTTCTTTATCGAGCGAATCGCGCACCGCCTCGTACGTCGTGTCGCGCACGGCGATTCCGGTACCGCCGTTCAGAAGCACCGCCTCGATCGCCTCGTCCTCGGCCGCTTCCCGGACGAGCCGGCGTATTTGCTCGTATTCGTCCTTCACGATCCGGCAGGCCGCTACCGTATAGCCGGCCTCTTCCAGCAGCTGCCGCATGAGCGAGCCGCTTTTGTCCGTTTGTTCGGTGCGGGTGTCGGAAACGGTCACGACCATGCAGCGCACCGACGCCGGCGCTTCCCGGCGATGCTCCTCCACGGAGCGGCTTTCGTTTGCGTTTGACACCACGATGCCTCCTCGCTTTGGAAACGTTTGTCCTCCATTCGACTATAACGGTTGGACCGGCGCAACGACAAGAGCGAAATATAGGCCGCACGTTTCGTATCGTTTCGTTTTGCGCGCGGGGGCGCCGGTCTCGGTGCCGATCGCAATGGACGCGTTCCGGCCATCTCACTCGTGCAAGCTGGCCAAACCGACGCGTATAGCCGGATTTTCTCCCGTTACTTCGTCCCTTATCAGGCATTGGTGCGATTGAACGGGAAAAGCTCCCGCTAAATCCGCGCCGCATCCGCGAAAAGCGCGGTCCTGACGAAATTATCGGGAGGCTTTCCCGTTAAAGTGTCCGGCAGCGGGGAATCCGACGAAATAACGGGAGGTTTTCCCGTTCATTCAATCGCTTCTAAATGATGCAGTCATCCAAATTTTTGAACCGGAAGCTTTCGTCAGCATGTTGCGGGTTTTATCCTATGGCGTCCGAAACGTAAAAATGGCTTTCCCGCAGGCCGCGGAGCGAGCTTGCGGAATTGACTACAGGCGGCATTGCTGGTATTATAAATGTTATGCTGTAATAGGGAACAGATTTGCGGACCGACCCGCCGCTATGCGGTTTTTTCGCGTTCGACTGACAAAAGGAGGTGTGTACGATGCGCGTTATCGTTACTTTGGCGTGCACCGAAACAGGTGACCGCAATTATACGACTACGAAAAACAAAAAAACTCATCCGCAGCGGATCGAGATGAAAAAATATTGCCCTCGCCTGAAGAGATACACTCTTCACCGCGAAACCCGCTAATGCGCGGAATAGGCAAGCGATGACAGGAGCGAGTACGCATTCGCGGCCGCCGCAGAGAGCCGGTGGAAGCTGCGAACCGGCGCGGAAGCGAATGCGGAATGGGTCCTGGAGCATGAAGCCGAAACGGCGGGCCGATGCGATCGGTCGCCGCAGTAGGCGGAACGGACGTTCCCCGTTATCGGAACGGCTAAGGCTGTCCGCCGGCCCTCTCGGCGTCGGACGGCGAATTAGGGTGGCACCACGACCTCTCGTCCCTTGCGGCGGGGGGCTTTTTGTTTTTTGTAAGCGAAAAGAACTACAAGGAGGTTTGTCGCGAATGAAACGAGTTTTATCCGGCATTCAACCGAGCGGGAAGCTGACGCTCGGCAACTATATCGGCGCGATGCAAAATTTCGTCAAGCTGCAGCACGACCACGATTGCTACTTTATGGTCGTCGACCTGCACGCGGTGACGGTGCCGCAGGAGCCCGCCGCGCTGCGGGAGCAAACCGAGGCGGTCGCCGCCTTGTTCATCGCCGCCGGCATCGATCCGGCGAAGGCGAGCGTCTTTTTGCAGTCGCACGTTCCGGCGCATGCCGAGCTCGGCTGGATTATGACGACGCTCGTCTATATGGGCGAGCTGGAGCGGATGACCCAGTTCAAGGACAAGGCGGCCGGCAAAGAATCGGTCGGCGCCGGACTGTTCACGTATCCGGCTTTGATGGCGGCGGACATTTTGCTGTATAACGCCGATCTCGTGCCGGTCGGGGACGATCAGAAGCAGCATCTGGAAATTACGCGCGATTTGGCGCAGCGGTTCAACGGCCGGTTCGGCGAGCAGTTCGTCGTTCCCGAGCCCTACATCCCGCAAGTCGGAGCGCGGATCATGTCGCTGGACGACGCCTCCAAAAAGATGAGCAAAAGCAACCCGAATCCGAACAGCATGATCGCGCTGCTGGACGAGCCGGACGTCATCCGCAAAAAAATAAGCCGCGCCGTCACCGACTCCGGCCGGGAAATCAAGTACGACCCGCAAACGAAGCCGGAAGTGAGCAATTTGATCAGCATTTACTCGCACTGCGCGGGATTGAGCGTCGCCGAGATCGAAGCGAAGTACGACGGACAAGGCTACGGGCCGTTCAAAAAAGATTTGGCCGAAGCGGTCGTCGCCGCGCTTGAACCGCTGCAGCGGCGCTACAAAGACATTCGCGCCTCCGGGGAGCTGCACCGCATATTGCGCCAAGGCGCCGAAAAGGCCGCCGACATCGCCAACCGCACCGTGCGCGAAGTCAAAGAAAAGATGGGATTCGTCCTGCCGTAAAACCGGAAACGGGCAGGTCCGCCTCCTCCGGGGACCCGCTCGCCATAGCCGAAAGCTTAAGAGGCTCCGCCGTCATTCGGTCGGAGTCTCTTGCCGTTTGCGGCGAAGCTTCGCCTTGAGCGCGAAGCCGTATCCGATAAACGCCACGGAGCCGATCGAGCAAAGCCAGACGGCGGCGGCGTTGCCGTAGCTGATCGCGGCCGCGATGCCGACGAGCAGCGCCGTGCCGACCAAGGCGAACAATAACGAGAGAAGGCGGTTCATCCGTATCCTCCTTTGGTTGAAATCGCGATTCAAAGTTTCGTCAAAACGGATGCATATTAATTGTTAATCGAAACATAATAAGCTTGCAAGCTTGCAAAATACATCACACACACACACCGCAGATTGAAAGGAGCGCATCTTATTATGGCAGCTGGTCAATCCCGCAGCAGCAACCAACTGGTAGTTCCTCAAGCAAACCAAGCTTTGAATCAACTTAAATACGAAGTCGCTCAAGAACTGGGCATCCAAATCCCGCAAGACGGCTACATGGGCTGGATGGCTACTCGCGACGCCGGCGCTATCGGAGGAAACATCACTCGTCGTTTGGTGCAAATCGCCGAACAACAACTTTCCGGCGGAGCTACCCGCTAATCGACTTCTTTCGGACTTGCGTTATGACAAGCTCAAGGGACTCGTCCCTTGGGCTTTTTATCGTTTGCAGAATGGCGAAAGCGAACAGCGACATGCCGAACCGACAAAAAATATCGTTCGGACTTTGCGCTGTTCGGCAAGGCACAACGAAGCCCCCGGATCGGGGGCCTTTGCGGTCTAATACGTGCTTATTTTCAGCTTTTTCTCGACGCGCCCTTCGCTCAGCCAGCCTACGTAGGAGTCGATCGGCTCGTATTGCTTATCCATCAGCACGACGGCGACGAACGGGTACTGCTTGCGGTGCCGGTACCGCACGTCGGTCCAGCGGACTTCGTATCCCCACGAATGCTCTCTCATTTCCGCGCACGCGGTGGACGTAAAATAAAGGAACGACTGCACGTCCGGATGGTTTTTCGACGCGTCGATCGCATCATGGCTGTGGCAGTGCGCCTTGTCGACCCACCTGAGCTTGCCGCCGCGGAATTCGCCGAGCACGTAATCGCCCGGTCCGGTCTGTTTGACCACGTTCCACGTATACAGATGAATCGTCGGAATCCATATATAACGGTGGCTCGGATCGTACTGCGGGTCCTGCAGCTTGATCCGACGCCCGATCGCGAAGTGCGCAAGCGTGCGCCACACATAGTACAAGGCGATCAGGACGTATAGCGCCGGAAATATTTGCTGCGGCGTAGCCAAATGAACGGACCAGATGAAAATGGCGATCAAGTGGCTGCAAAAGATGATCGGATCGAAAATATGAATAATGTTCCACGATATCCATTTTTCCGTAATGGGGCGAAACGCCTGGGTTCCGTACGTATTGAACAGATCGCTGAACACGTGGAACGCGACGGCGATAAATACCCACAGCGCCAAATGCGGAACGGAGATGCCCTGAAACAAGACGGCGAGCACGAGCGTAATCAGCGCGGTCCATATGGCCACGGCCGGCAAACTGTGCGACTTCCCGCGGTGGTTGCGGATGTAGGATGCGTTGCTGCGAAACCGTAAAAGCCCGTCCGTGTCGGGTGCCTGCGAGCCGAGCACGGTGCCGATCAAGACGGCGGTAGCCAAAGCGGGATCCGCGGCAACGGCGGGGTCGACGTATGCGAGTCCTGCCAAACCGAGTCCGACTACCAGATGCGTGCCTGTATCCAAAACTGTCTCCTCCTCATCGGTCTTCATTGTTATCATAACACGATCTCCGGTAAAATAAAAAAACGACGTCGAAAACAATTCGATTTTTTTTCGCCGTCCGGAGCGAACGAACCGCGCCCGAAGCGCGTGTTCCGGCGCAATAAACGATCGGAGTGACGGTAGAGTGGGAATCGTTTTTGTCGAATATAAAGTGTTCCCGGAAAAGCGGGAAGCATACTTAAGCTGGGTTCGCGAATGGGCCGGCGCGTATCCCGAGCTCCAGCATTACGAAGGGACGGATCAGCCGAATTTGTTCGTCGAGCTGTGGCCGAACGTCGATGCGGACCGGTACGTGGAATTCAAGCGCTCCCGCGTCGAACGCCCGGAGCGGCCGTGGACGGCGCTCGAGGATTTCGTTCCGGGCGGCCTGCCGCGCGTCCACGTTTGGCATTTTCGCCGAACGAACGGCTAGCCCTTCATTCGTTTGCACGAACGGTTCGGTCATCGGCATTGTATGGCCTTCCGACGGCGGTCGGTCACGGCGATTTGCGCCTCTTTCGCCAAAATCGACAATCGTGGAAATGATCGGATAGTCCATTGTTTCGAGCATGTAAATCCATGGCTTCTCCCAAGCCGGTTCTGTAAGCTTACAAATAGAATCGGCCTTCGCGACTGTAATTGGCTTGCGACTTGGGGGGAGAGCGGTTGGAGAGAAAGCATATCGTTTGGAAGCACGTCAAGGATCACCGTTTTTCGTATGTGTTCGGCTTTGCATTATTGTCCATATCGAGCATGATGCAATTGGTCATTCCGACGCTGCTCGGCACGTTTACGGACCGATTGGAGATGTCGCTGCTGACCTATGCGGAAGCGCTTCGAATCGCCCTGTGGATGCTGCTGGCCGGACTCGGCATCGCCTTTTTCCGTTCGGTGTCGCGCATCTTTTTGTTTCGGCTGTCCCGGCTGCTCGACCGGCAAATTCGCGACGACCTGTTCCGGCATTGGGAGACGCTGTCGACCCACTATTTCAAAAATCGCCGTGTCGGCGATTTGATGTCGCACGCGATCAGCGATGTGAGCGTCATCCGCGAAGTGACGCAAGGGGGCATTTTCAATACGCTGGAGGCGATCGTGATCATCACGATGACGATCGTTTCGATGGGAGTGGCGGTCGATCCGATCCTCACGCTGCTGACGCTGCTGCCGCTGCCGCTGCTGGCGGTGCTCTCGTACCGGTTTCGGCGGCGCATCCAGCGCGAATCGGTCGACGTGCAGGAGGCGATCGGCAGCTTGACGAGCCGGGTGCAGGAGTTCGTCGCCGGCATTCGCGTCGTCATGTCGTTCCGGCAGGAGGGCGAGCAAACGCGGCTGTTTCGCGAAGACAACGGGCATGCGGTCGCGATGAACCGCAGGCTGGTCAAATCGAACTCGCTGTTCGGCGCGCTCAGCTCGGCGGTCGTCGGCTTCAGCTTTCTCGTGTCGGTCGTGCTCGGCGGCATTATGGTGCTGCACGACCGGATTACACTCGGCGAGTTCGTCGCGTTCAACTCGTTTTTGTCGCTGCTCATGGGCCCGATCGAGAATCTGGGCAGAGTCGTCAATACGATGCAGCGCGGCAAAGCGTCGGAGCAGCGCCTGCTCGCGATCTTGAACACGCGGCCGGACGTGGCCGACGATTCGGACGCGGATTTTTCGATCGAGCGGATCGAGGGGGATATCGAGCTGCGCGGCTTGTCGTTCCGCTATCCGGAGGCGCACGAGCCGGCGCTGCGGGACATTTCGCTCCGGGTGCCGAAAGGGACGTCGCTCGCGATCGTCGGCAAAGTCGGCAGCGGCAAAAGCACGCTCGTCCATCTGCTCGTCCGGCTGTACAACCCGCCGAAAGGAACCGTCTGGATCGACGGGCGGGACATTCACGAAATTCCGCTGCATGTGCTGCGCAGCCATATCGGCATCGTGCCGCAGGACCAGTTTCTGTTTTCGACGACGATCCGCGACAATATCGGCTTCGACCCGAAGCCGTACGGCGACGACGAAATCGAGCAGGCGGCCCGGCTGGCGCAAGTGTACGACAACATCGTGGAGTTTCCGAACAAGTTTCAGACGGCGCTCGGCGAACGGGGCATTTCGCTGTCGGGCGGCCAGCGCCAGCGCGTCAGCATCGCCCGGG
Source organism: Paenibacillus sp. GYB003 (assembly GCF_036577625.1). NCBI lineage: Bacteria > Bacillati > Bacillota > Bacilli > Caryophanales > Paenibacillaceae > Paenibacillus > Paenibacillus sp. GYB003. The sequence goes on from NZ_JARBDC010000042.1 coordinate 64,496, forward strand.
CGATCATCAAGAAGCCGTCGATTCTCATCTTCGACGACAGCTTGAGCGCCGTCGATACGGAGACGGAGGACCGGATCCTCGAAGGGCTCGGCCACGTCATGGACAACCGGACGACGATCATCATCGGGCACCGTATCTCGTCGGTGCAGTCGGCCGATCAAATCGTCGTGCTGGACGAAGGCCGGATCGTCGAGCGCGGCACGCACGATTCGCTGCTGGCGCTCGGCGGCCTGTACGCCGACCTGTACCATAAGCAGCTGCTGGACGAGGCGGTGCGGAGCCAGGAGCGGGAATGGGAAGCGGAAGCCGGCGAGGGGGCGAACGGCGCCTCGGACGACGGCGAGCGGCGGCGGCATGGCGGCGATGAGGCGGGCGTTTCGCCGGAGCGGCATGCCGGACGCGGCGTGGCGACGGGAGGGCGAGCGGGATGAGCATACACGCGGAAAAGCCTGTCGTCGATATGAAGGACCGCCAGCTGCTGAAAAAAATGCTCGCTTATGCGGTGCCGCATTGGAAAATGATCGCGCTGTGCATCGGTCTCGCGTTTCTGATCGTCGCCTCCGATCTGGCCCGGCCGTACTTGATTAAGGTCGCGATCGACGACCATATCGGCGGACTGCACAAGCCGATGTATGCGACCGAGGCGGATCAAGCGGACCGATTGAAGGCATACGGCAAGCCGATCGTCGTGGGAGACAAAGCTTACGTGCGGGTGAACGGTTCGGCCGAAAGCCCGACTGCGCCCGAGAACGGGGCTTTCGCGAAGATGCGGATCGTCGAAGCGGCGGGCGCGTCGTATTTGGCCGAAGGCTGGCCGGATCCGGCGGAGCAGCCGGACGTGCGGCAAAACGGCGAGCGCGCGGAGCTCGTCGGAGCGGACGGCCGGACGTATGCGGCGGTACGGCTCGACGAGGCGGACGTCCTGAAATTTCGCGAGCACGACACGAACGGCTTGCTATCGCTCGGCATCCTGTTTTTGGCGGCCGTGCTGGGCGGAGCGATCCTGAACTACATCCAGTCCAATTTGCTGCAGTATACGGGGCAGCATATCATTTACCGGATCCGCAACCAGCTGTTCGAGCATTTGAGCCGGATGTCCGCGTCGTTTTTCGACCGCAACCCGGTCGGGCGGCTCGTCGTCCGCGTCACCCAGGATACGGAAACGCTCAACCAGCTGTACACGCAGGTTATCGTCAACCTGGTCAAAGACGTGATCGTCCTGTTCGGCATTCTCGTCATCATGATGCAGATGAGCCTGAAGCTGACCGCGCTGATGATCATCGTCATTCCGCTGTTGTTCGGCATGACGTTCTGGTACCGGACCGTCGTCCGCGAGGCGCAGCGGAAAGTGCGGCTGCTGCTCGCCCGGCTGAATTCGTTTTTGTCGGAAAACTTGTCCGGCATCCGCATCACCCAGCTGTTCACCCGGGAGGAGCGTCAGCTGGAGCAGTTCCGCGAGCTGAACGGGGAGCATTTCAAGGCGGGCCTTCGCGGCGTCATCGTCAACTCGATTTTCCAGCCCGCGGTCGGCTTTCTCGGCAATTTCGCGATCGCGCTGCTGATCTGGTACGGCGGCCGTTCGGTGATCGACGGCGCGATCACGTTCGGGATCGTGTACGCGTTCACCCATTACGTGCGCCAATTTTTCAACCCGCTCATGAGCTTGGCGGAAAAATACAACCAAATTCAGACGGCGATGGTCGGCGCGGAGCGCATTTTCGAAATGCTAGGGGAGAAGCCCGCCATCGTCGACAGCGAAAACCCGAAGCCGCTGCCGAAGCACGTGCGCGGCGAGATCGAATTCGACCGCGTCTGGTTCGCCTACAACGAAGGCGAATGGGTACTGCGCGACGTGTCGTTCAAAATCGAGCCCGGGCAAACGGTCGCGTTCGTCGGCGCGACGGGGGCGGGGAAAAGCTCGATCATTTCGCTCATCAACCGGTTTTACGAAATCCAGAAAGGATCGATCCGGATCGACGGCATCGATATTCGCGACATCCCGCTCGACCAGCTCCGCAAGGCGGTCAGCGTCGTCCAGCAGGACGTGTTTCTGTTCAACGGGGACATCGCCTCGAACATCCGGCTGAACGAGTCGTCGATCACCGACGAGCAGATCAAGGAAGCGGCGCGGATGGTCCATATGGACGAATTTATCCGCAAGCAGCCGCTCGGCTTTGCGACCCCGCTCGGCGAGAGGGGCGTCAACCTGTCGCTCGGCCAGCGGCAGCTGCTGTCGTTCGCCCGGGCGATCGTGTTCCGGCCGCAAATATTGATTTTGGACGAAGCGACGTCCAACATCGACACCGAGACGGAGCTCGTCGTGCAGGACGCGCTCAAGGCGATATCCAAAAACCGGACGACGCTCATCGTCGCGCATCGATTGTCGACGATCCAGCACGCCGACCAAATCATCGTCATGCACAAAGGCAAAGTGCGCGAGGTCGGCAACCATTACCAGCTTTTGGCGCAGCGGGGGTATTACTACAAGCTGTTCGAGCTGCAGTACAAGGAGCGGCGGCAAATGTCGGATGCGCGGTAGGGCAAGAAAGCGATTGTACAGTGCCGTTAGGCGGCTGTGCGGTCGCTTTTTTTGTTGTTGCGGTTTTGTTGCGGTGCGCGGGGGCGGGGAATTGCGAGGGGGGTAATATGCGGCAAAGGAAGCCCTTTAGGCGGAGGCTTCGCTCGTGCGCCTTCACGCTGCGCGGCGGCAGCTTGTGCTTCGTTTGGGGATGCCGCCGCTGCCGTTGGGGCCTTGAGCGGAAACGATCAGGTTGGCCGGGAAAACCTCCCGTTCTTTTTCCCGGTTCCCGGTTATCGGGACCATTTAGCTGGAAAACATCCCGTTACCTTCGTCCGGACTGCGCTTTTCGCCAAAAATGCGGCGATTTGCCGGGAGCTTTTCCCGTTACCTCGAGCCAATACCTGCCTGTCGACGGAATAGATGGAGGAATTCCGGTTAGAGTGGGGGGATTAGGTTGCATCTTGAGAAGGGCGATTTTGTGACCTTCGTCAATACACTATCAAGCACAGTTCAAGAATGGGAGAATGGAAGGGATTTTGGTGCAACTTCCACTCCTCCAACACCTTTAAACATCCTATTTCATTGTGGGGAGACTAAGAAAGAAGGATTTGGCTCGCTCTTCCGCGATCTGGGACTCAAACTAGAGGAATTGTAGGCAGGTATGCACTATGACCTTGAGGAGATAATCCTCAGGGTCTTTTTTTACACCACCCAGTGCCGAATGATTCGGGCGGCTACGTCCAATACAAATTAACCCTCATCACCCCCGTATGATATTCCACTAATATGTCTGTACGCACATGCAAGGCTTGAAACATATAACCTTTACCACTCATCTAACTTCGCAAAAGCTCCAATATCATCAGATACCGTCGTATCTTTTTCGATGCCGGCAATTACCGAGGCTCACAATCCATTCAATATTATATTTTATATATTGTCGACAATATCGCGCTATGATATGATGGCCGGGAGGTTTAAACCGATGCAAAGCAGGAACTAGCGACGTCGTCCGCATCGTCATTCCAAGCCGTTCGATCGACATTGTCTGGATCAAGGGCGCGGCCGCGGAGCCGGCGGCATCGCGAAGGCGATCGAAAAGCGATTGGGAGGATGCTTGGCTTCGGCCACATTCGACCGCGACGGCGGAGGCGAAGCGGGTATAATACTGTGGGAGGAAGGGGAGACAAATGGAAGCAGTTCTGCATCATCAACAATACGACGTCGTCGTGATCGGCGGAGGCTGCGCCGGTGTCGCGGCGGCCGCGGGCGCGGCGAGAAACGGCGTGCGTACGCTGCTCGTCGACGCCGGCCCGACGGTCGGCGGCGAACTGCTGAGCGGCATGACGATCGACGGCGCGATCAATGCACGAGGCGAATGGATCGTCGGCGGGGTCCTGAACGAGCTCATCGAGGAACTCGAGAAGCTGGACGGCTACGTCGGCGCCTTCAATGATTGGAGGCTGATCCGCTACATTTGCTTCGATCCGGTCGTCATGCAGATCGCGGTCATGAACGTGCTGCGCCGATACGGCGTCGACGTACTGCTGCATACGATGATGGAAAACGTCATTCTGGACGGCGGCGGACGGGCGAAGGGCGTCGTCCTCCGTAATAAAAGGGGACGCGCCGTCGTAGAGGCTGCTGCGTTCGTCGACTGCTCCGGCGACGGCGACTTGTGCGCGATGGCCGGGGCGCCGTTCGAGCTGGGCACGCCCGACGGGGAGCTGCAGCCGGTTTCGCTCATCTTCCGCATGAGCGGTGTAGAGCCGATGCCGCTGCTCGCGTTCGTCCGGGAGCATCCCGACTATGTGGCGATCGGCGAAAGCGAAGTGATCCGGGGCGGCCGGACGGACGAGGAGATCGTCGAGGAACTGTACAAGCAAGGACAGCCGACCGTCTTCTTGAGACGATCGCGCAGGGGGTGCCGCAAAGCGAGCAAGTAATATAAGGTTCATTTATATTGCGGAGTTCGTTCGGTTGTCCTCGCAGACTTCCAAGTCAGCATCATCCCCACGATATTCCCCTTAGCTGAACTTTTCTAATTCTTGTCAGTACGCCGAACTACGCCGGGGCTCGAAAGCTGCGGAGCGACAGATGGTCGCGGAAACGGTGCCGAACTAACTGCTCTGCGCGAAGCTCGCCTTTCAACCGTTTGGTTGAACATTTCGGCGGCAAGGAAAAACTTGCTGCCATATGCATCGTTTGGAATAGTTTTTCCATCGGATGGAAATAGTACAACCGAACATCCCGAACATGAAAAGAGGTTCCCGCATGAATTGGCCGAACTGGTCTTTGGACCGCATTGTCATTTTGTTCGTAAGCATCGCGTTTCTCGTCATCGGCGTGCAGGTGACGATGTTTCATTACCGGCAAAATTTCAACCATAAATCGATGTGGGCCCCCGTCATCGCCGCCCCGCTGTTTTTTATAGTCGGGCTTGCGCTCGTTTCGTATTACGCGGATTGGCTGCGGACGCTGTTTTTGGCGCTCATGTGGGTCGGCCTTCTCGCCGGGCTGGTCGGCTTCTACTACCATTTTCGCGGAGTGGGCGTTCGGGTCGGTGGCTGGGCTTTGCGCAATTTTTTGATCGGTCCGCCGATTACGCTTCCGCTCCTGTTTTCCGCGCTCAGCGTTCTCGGCTTGATCGCCCTGTATTGGAAGGTAGGGTGAGCGCGTGACGACGAAAAGAAGCCGTTACCCGTCCTTTGACGTGATGAAAGAGCGGGACGAGTGGGACGATCATACGCAAGCGATCGTGACGTCCCGGCTAAGCTCGAACGACCGGTACGAGTTTTTGACGCTCGTCGAGGCGGAAATGCTGCGCAGCATCTGTTCGCTGCTCGTCGACGACGAGAAGCAGGAAGTGCTCCGATTCATCCTCCGCCATATCGACGAAACGCTGCGGCAGCCGATCGGCGAAAGCGAGCGGAAGGCGGGCGTCCCTCCCGCCCCGGAGCTGATCCGCAGCGGGCTGAAGGCGATCGAGCGCGGCGTGCTGCTCCGGCACTCCACTACGTTCATGAGCCTGGACAAGCCGGAGCAAGCCGCCTACTTGCGGAAAATCAGCGAAAACGCCGCGGAGCCGAGCGAGGCATGGGCCGGCATCCCGCAGGAGCCGCTGTTCCGCAAGCTGTGCACGCTGACGATCGAGGCGTATTGCTCGCATCCGCGCATTTGGTCCGAGATCGGTTATGCCGGTCCCGCCTATCCGCGCGGTTACGTGCGAACGCAGCTCGGCCAATTGGACCCGTGGGAGGCGCAGCCGGAATGATCAAACGAAAATATGCGGGCGAAACGGCGGACGTCGTCATCGTCGGCGCCGGGGCGGCCGGTGGCGTGCTGGCGAAGGAGCTGAGCGAGGCCGGAATGAGCGTCGTCGTGCTGGACGCGGGGCCGATGCGCGATGCGCAGCGGGATTTTGCGAGCGACGAGCTGTCGATGAAACGGCTGGGCTGGCAGGATACGCGCATCGTGGACGGCGGCGACCCGCTGACGATGGGGCATAACAATTCCGGCCGCGGCGTCGGCGGGGGAACCGTTCATTTTACGGGCGTGTTTCTTCGCTTTCACGACGTCGATTTCAAAGCGAAAACGTTGGACGGCGTCGCCGACGACTGGCCGATCGGCTATGACGATTTGGAGCCGTATTATTCGCGGATCGAGAAAGAAATCGCCGTTTCCGGCCCGAAGCATTTTCCGTGGGGCAACTACCATGGCCCGTATCCGTACCCGGAACGCGAACCGCTCAGCCCGAACGCGTACATGTTCATGAACGGGTGCGACAAGCTGGGCATTCGCTCCTCGGTCGCTCCGCTGGCGATTTTGTCCGCGCCGTTCGAAGGGCGGCCGCCGTGCATCAATCGCGGATTTTGCAACCAAGGCTGCATGCCGGACGCCAAGTTCAGCACGCTGATCGTCCATATTCCGAAAGCGGTCAAGGCCGGAGCGGACGTGCTCCCCGACTGCATGGTGACGCAAATCGTCATGGGGGACGACGGCAGGGCGAAAGGCGTCGTGTTCGTACACGACGGCAAAACGTACGAGCAGAAGGCGAAGCTCGTCATCGTATCGGCGTACGTGGTCGAAACGCCGCGGCTGCTTCTCCATTCGGCGGACGCGCGCTTCCCGGACGGCCTCGCCAACAGCAGCGGGATGGTCGGCAAGTCGATCATGGTGCACAGCAGCAACGACGTATACGCCAAATTCGACGAAGAAATTCGGCTGTATAAAGGGACGCCCGTCCTGGCGACGACCCAGGAGTTTTATCGCACCGATCCGAATCGCGGCTTCGCCCGCGGATATACGCTTCATGCGCACGGCGCGAGGCCCGTCGAGTTTGCGAGCGGCGTCTCGAAGGCGAAGGGCGGACCGATCTGGGGCGAGCGTCTCAGGGAAACGCTGCTCGACTACAACTACTACGGAAGAGTGACGCTTGTAGGGGAAGTGCTGCCGAACCCGGCCAACTGCGTTACGTTGACCGACGAGAAGGACGAATACGGCATGCCGCGGGCGAAGGTGACGTTCGGCTACGGCGACAACGACCGGAAGCTGATCGACCACGCGGTCGGCCAAATGAGCTCGATTCTCGAGGCGGCGGGCGGAAAAGTCGAGTTCGTCGTTCCGGATACGGCACACATGATGGGCGGCTGCCGGATGGGCGACGATCCGCGCAGCTCGGTCGCCAACTCGTACGGGCAAACCCACGATATCCCGAACTTGTTCGTATGCGATGCGAGCCTGTTCGTCACGTCGGGCGGCGGCAATCCGACGAATACGGTCATGTCGCTGGCGCTGCGGACGGCGGATTACATTAAAGAGAAAGCGAAGAAGCTGGAGCTGTAACCGGCGGCCTTTATCCTCCAACGGGGATAAAGGCCGTTCGCGTTTACGGAACATCGGCGCTCCCGGCATCGGGCGAAGACGCCGCCCGCCGCGCGGCGAAAGCGGACGGAGACAGGCCCGTCACCTTTTTGAACGTGCGGTAAAAATACGACGTATCGTAAAAGCCGAGGTAGTCGGCGATTTCGGCTATCGTAAAATCGGTGCTGAGCAGCAAATTGCGCGCCTCCGCGATGCGCAGCTGCTGCATGTAATGGACCGGCGTTTGTCCCGTCGCTTCCTTGAACAGCGAAATCGTATAGTTCGGCGACCGCCGGATCAGCACGGCCAGCTCGCCGATCTGGAGCGGCCGGCGGTAATGCTCGCGGATATGACGCTGCAGGATGTCGGCGAGCCGCCATTTCGTCGGGGACATGTCCGTCGTCTCCGCTTCGCGGCTCGCGATGCCGACGAGCTCCTGCAAAATGCCGGCGGCTATGAATTCGTGCATCGGCCGTTCTTCCCGCATTTCGCGGTGCAGCGCTTCGAACCGTTTGGCGGCGTCATCGAAGCCGCGAATCCGTTTGATCGCAAACCGGCCGGCATCGAACAAGGGGACGGTGCCGGGGGGGAACGAATGGCTGAACAGCGCCGAATATTTGCGATGAGGATGCGGTCCGTCGTTTTCCGCGCCTCGAAACGTTCCTTTCGGAATGAAGACGAGATCGCCTTGCTCGGCGACGATTTTCGCCCGATTGATCGAATAAATCAGCCTTCCGTGTACGACGAGGACGAGGATATTGTACGCCACGGCGACCGGAGCCATGCGCCAGTTCGGAATCATGTCGTCGTAAAAGGCGGATCGTAGCATCAGCATGCCGGCAGCAGTCCTTTCCAGTCGCATTCGTCGTTTCTATCGTAGCATGAGACGGGCCGCTTTACGATGTGATTTTGTACATCGAATCGGAGAATCGTACATGGCTCGCGACGGGCGGGCTTCGATATAATGGGGTGAAAGCGCGAACGATGGAAGGAGAGCGAACGGAATGGAACCGAAAGCCGGGAGACGCCCCAACATTTTGTTCATCATGAGCGACGATCACGCCGCCCACGCGATGAGCTGCTACGGCAGCCGGATCAACAGCACGCCGAATATCGACCGGATCGCGGACGGGGGCATGCGCCTCGACAACTGCTTCTGCACGAACAGCATTTGCACGCCGAGCCGGGCGTCGATTTTGACGGGAACGTACAATCATATCAACGGCGTCAAGACGCTTTCCGACCGGCTGGACGGCCGGCAGCTTACGGTATCCAAGCTGCTGAAGCAGCACGGCTACCAAACGGCGATCATCGGCAAATGGCATCTCGGCCACGGCGGGGACAGCGATCCGACCGGCTTCGACTTTTGGAGCGTGCTGCCGGGGCAGGGCGACTACCACGACCCTGCTTTCATCGAGATGGGCGAGCGGATCGCCGTTTCCGGCTACGCGACCGACATCATTACGGACAAGTCGATCGACTGGATCGCGGGGCGGGACAAGGACAAGCCGTTTTTCCTCATGTGCCATCACAAGGCGCCGCATCGGCCGTGGATTCCGGATGCCAAGCACGCGCACCTGTACGAAGAGATCGACATTCCGGAGCCGGAGACGTTCGACGACGATTATTCGAACCGGGCGAGCGCCGCCGCCGCCGCGGAGATGCGGATCGACCGCGATTTGACGAAGCGGGACTTGAAAACGGATCCCCCCGGGCGTTTGGAAGGGGCCGCGCTGAAAAGCTGGAAATATCAGCGGTATATCAAAGATTATTTGCGCTGCGTCGCATCCGTCGACGACAATGTGGGGCGGCTGCTCGACTACCTGGATGAAGAAGGGCTGGCAGACGATACGATCGTCATTTATACGTCGGATCAAGGCTTTTTCCTCGGCGATCACGGCTGGTACGACAAACGGTTCATGTACGAGGAGTCGCTGCGAATGCCGTTCGTCATCCGGTATCCGCGCGAAATCGCGCCCGGGAGCGTAAGCAAGCGGATGGTGCTGAACGTCGATTTCGCCCCGATGTTTCTCGATTACGCGGGCATCGCCGTCCCCGAGTCGATGCAAGGGGTCAGCTTCCGCCCGATCCTTCGCGGCGAACACCCGGCGGGATGGCGCACGTCGATGTACTACCGGTACTGGATGCATTTGTCCGAGCATAAAGTGTACGCCCATTACGGCGTCCGGACGGAGCAGTACAAGCTCATTTATTACTACGCGGACGCGCTCGGCACCGCGGGCTCCGAGGATATCCCGATGCCCCCCGAGTGGGAGCTGTTCGATCTGAAAAAAGATCCTTACGAAATGATCAACGTATACGACGATCCGGACTACGCCCGCGTGGCGGAACTGTTGGAGCAAGAGCTGTACCGGCTGCAGGACGAAGTGAAGGACGAAAGGTACGTGCGGGCTTAAGGTTGAGGGCTGCAAGTCGGGCAGGATCAAAACGGAACCGGCCATTCGCATGAGCGGATGCCGGTTTCTTTATGTTTGTATTCCAGTTACTTATACTGGAGAAATGTAAACTTCCGATGCCGTTCCGGGCCGTTTACGGAGCGATCATCGTGGAACAATTCGACAAGGTGCTGGACGGATCGGCAACGGTCGACGAAGCGCTGAAGCCATGCAGGAGCGGGAACAGGCGGCGCTGGACGCGGTGCTCGCCTCCGAACCGCAGGCGAAGGCGCCCGGGTCCCCGGCGGAATAATCCGCGGGGACTTTGCTTTTATCAGGAATCCTGATAAATCCTATAAGATCATTCTAATTGACCCGCTCCGCTTGAAATGGTAGGGTTCAAGGGAAGGAATAATGGATGCGAATACTAGGATTTCGCATTTTGTCGATTCATGCGGAAAACGGAGCGGACGGAGAGGATCGAGTTGGAACTTCGAATGACGAACAGTCCTTTTAACCAGGAGCAGGCCGATTTGCTCAATCGGCTGCTGCCTACGCTTACGGAAGGACAGCGCATCTGGCTGAGCGGCTATCTCGCCGCGCTGCAAGGGGGGGCGGCGGCGAACGGCGCGCCGGCTGCGGCGCAGGCGGCGTCGGCCGATGCGGGAGCGGCTGCGGTGAAGGAAGCGACCGTGCTGTTCGGCTCGCAAACCGGCAACTGCCACGGATTGGCCAAAAAGCTGAGCAAAAAGCTGGAGGAGCGCGGCTTTACGGTGACGCTCTCCGCGATGAGCGATTTCAAAACGAACAATTTGAAAAAAACGCAATATTTGCTCGTGCTGGTCAGCACGCACGGGGAGGGCGACGCGCCGGACAACGCCGTGCAGTTTTACGAGTTTTTGCACAGCAAGCGGGCTCCGCGGCTTGAGGATACGCGGTTTTCCGTGCTGGCTCTCGGCGATACGTCGTACGAATTTTTTTGCCAGACGGGCAAAGATTTCGATAAACGGCTGGAGGAGCTCGGCGCCAAGCGGATCGTTCCGCGCGTCGATTGCGACGTCGATTTCGACGAGCCTGCGGCGGGTTGGATGAACCAAGTGATCGAGACGCTGAGCGCGTCTGCGGCGGCATCGTCCGGCGCGGCCGTAATCGGCGGCGCTGCGACCGCGTCCGCTACGGCGGCGGAATCGGAATATTCGCGGACGAACCCGTTCATGGCCGAAGTTCTCGAAAACTTGAACTTGAACGGACGCGGCTCGGCGCGCGAAACCCGCCACATCGAATTGTCGCTCGAAGGTTCGAATCTGCAATACGAGCCGGGCGACAGCCTGGGCGTCTACCCGGAAAATCATCCCCGTCTCGTCGACGAGCTGATCGAGGCGATGGGCTGGAACGCCGACGAGCGCGTTCCCGCTCCGAAAAACGGCGAGACGGTTTCGCTGCGCGAAGCGCTGCTCCGCCATTACGAAATTACGGTGCTGACGAAGCCGCTTCTGGCCAAAGCGCAGGAGCTTACCGGAAACGACAAGCTGAAGGAGCTGCTGGAGGCGGGCTGCGAAACGGAGCTGAAGGCGTACATTGCCGGACGGGATCTGCTCGATCTCGTTCAGGACTACTCGCTGCGGGGAATCCCGGCCGCATCGTTCGTCTCGATCCTGCGCAAATTGCCGGCAAGGCTGTACTCGATCGCGAGCAGCTCGAAGGCGTCGCCGGACGAGGCGCACATCACCGTTCGCGCGGTTCGCTACGAGGCGGGCGGCCGCGACCGGTACGGCGTCGCCTCCGTCCATTTGGCGGAGCGGGTGCAGCCCGGCGATACGGTGCCGGTGTTCATTCAGCACAATCCGAACTTCAAGCTTCCGGAGCATCCCGACACGCCGATCGTCATGATCGGACCGGGAACGGGCGTCGCTCCGTTCCGGGCGTTTATGGCGGAGCGGGCGGAGACGGGAGCGGGCGGGAAAAGCTGGCTGTTTTACGGGGACCAGCATTTCTCCACCGACTTCCTGTACCAGACCGAATGGCAGCGACTGCTGAAGGACGGCGTGCTGACGCGGATGGACGTCGCCTTTTCCCGCGATACGGACCGCAAAGTGTACGTGCAGCACCGGATGCTCGAGAAGAGCCGGGAGCTGTACGCATGGCTGCAGGAAGGCGCGTACGTGTACGTCTGCGGCGACGAGAAGAAGATGGCGCACGACGTCCATGCGGCGCTCGCCACCATTCTCGAGCAGGAGGGCGGACTCGCCCCCGAGGAAGCCGAGCAATATTTGATTCGCATGCAGCAGCAGAAACGTTATCAGCGGGACGTGTATTGATCCCGAAGATCGCAGGGAGGAGAAGCAAGCATGTCCGACAACAATTTGCTTTCGCCGAATAGCGCGCCGCACAGCGAGGTCGAGCATATTAAGCGGAGCAGCAACTATTTGCGGGGCAGCCTGGAAGAGACGCTGCTGGACCCGATCACCGGATCGATCCCCGAGGACGATAACCGGCTGATGAAATTTCACGGCAGCTACATGCAGGACGACCGGGATTTGCGAAACGAGAGGCAAAAGCAAAAGCTCGAGCCGGCTTACCAGTTCATGCTGCGCGTCCGCGCCGCGGGCGGCGTCGTCACGCCGGAGCAATGGCTTACGGTCGACCGCCTCGCCTGTCAATACGCGGGCGAAACGATTCGGCTGACGACCCGGCAGTCGTTCCAGCTGCACGGCATCATCAAGTGGAACCTGAAAAAGACGATCCGCGAAGTGAACGACGCGATGCTCAGCACGCTGGCCGCCTGCGGCGACGTGAACCGCAACGTCATGTGCAACCCGAACCCGTACCAGTCCGAGGCGCACGGCGAAGTGTACGAGTGGGCCCGGCAAATCAGCGAGCATCTCAATCCGCGGACGAGGGCGTACTTCGAAATTTGGCTGGACGGCGAAAAGGTGCTGGACAGCCAGGACAGCGAAACGGAGCAGGAGCCGATTTACGGACCGGTGTACTTGCCGCGGAAATTTAAAATCGGGGTCGCCGTCCCGCCTTCGAACGACGTGGACGTATTTTCGCAAGACCTCGGGTTTATCGCCATTTTGAACGACGACGGCAAGCTGCAGGGGTTCAACGTGACGGTCGGCGGCGGCATGGGCATGACGCACGGCGATCCGAAAACGTATCCCCAGGTCGCCCAGGTGATCGGCTTCTGCAAGCCGGAGCAGGCGGTCGACGTGGCGGAGAAGACGGTGACGATCCAGCGCGATTACGGCGACCGCGCGGTACGGAAGCACGCCCGTTTCAAATATACGATCGACGACCGCGGCATCGATTGGTTTATCGGAGAGCTGCACAAGCGGCTCGGCTGGGAGCTGGAGGCGGCGCGTCCGTACCATTTCGAGCATAACGGGGACCGGTACGGCTGGGTGAAGGGCAGCAACGGCAAATGGCATCTCACCCTGTTCATCCAAAACGGCCGGGTCAAAGACATCGGCGATCATATGCTCATGACCGGCTTGCGGGAAATCGCCAAAGTGCATACGGGGGATTTCCGGCTGACCGCCAACCAGAACCTGATCATCGCCAACGTCACGGCGCAAAAGAAGAAAAAGATCGAAGAGCTCGCGAAGCAGTACGGGCTGACCGACGGCGCCCATCATACCGCCTTGCGGCGCAATTCGATGGCGTGCGTCGCCCTTCCGACGTGCGGGCTGGCGATGGCCGAATCGGAGCGGTATTTGCCGGAGCTGCTCGACAAAATCGAACCGATCATCGTCGAGAACGGGCTGCAGGAAGAAGATATCGTCATCCGCATGACCGGCTGTCCGAACGGATGCGCACGGCCGATGCTGGCGGAAATCGCGTTTATCGGCAAGGCGCCGGGCAAATACAACATGTACTTGGGCGGCGGGTTCGCCGGCAACCGGCTGAACAAGCTGTACAAGGAAAATATCGGCGAAACGGAAATTTTGGAGTCGCTGCGGCCGATCATCGGCCATTATGCGAAGGAACGCAACGAAGGCGAGCATTTCGGCGATTTCGTCATTCGCGCGGGCTATGTGAAGGAAGTTCGCTGCGGGCAAGAGTTTCATGCGTAAGCGGTCTTTCGGGACCGCTAGGCGAACCGATGCGGTGAAGGAAGGCCGCAGATAGCGGACGTTCGGGACCTTTATTTTCGACCGGCGAACCCTGTTTGGGTTTTGTCTCTCGAAAAGTCGGTCCCGAACGTCTTTTCTCTGCCATTATTCGCGGCATCCTTTTATGTGCGGCAGCAGGAATCGCGACGACGCTTACCGGATCCACTCCACGACTTGTTCCGTCGTACGCCGTGTCTTTTCGCGAGGCTCGCGCAGTCTGTAGCCGAACGCGACCATGCAGGAAATCCCGAAATGGTCGGGGTCCATCACGCCCTCTTCAACGAGGATCCGCTCAATCGGAGCTTTCTCGAACCCTTCGATCGGACAAGAGTCGATTCCGATCTGAGCGGCCGCGGTCATCATATTGCCCAGAGCGATATACGTTTGCCGGCAAGCCCATTCGAACATTGCCCGCTTGTTGTCCTCCAACGCAAAGTCGGATTTCAAAAATTTGTCGTACGCGTTTCCTTTGCCTTCCGCAACTTCGTCGGGCAAACGCTGCACGTTTTTCATCATATCTCGAATGTAGTCCGAATCCGCGGCCATATCTTGCGGCAATCGGGACAAAATCAGAACGAAATGGCTTGCCGTCGGGAGCTGCTTTCGGGCCCCCCAGGCGTGTTCGCGCAGCTTTTCGCGAAGGGCGGCATTTTGGACCACCACAAATTTCCACGGCTCGAAGCCGAACGAGCTTGGCGACAAGCGTCCCGTTTCCAAAATAAATTCGAAATCGGAATCGCTTATTTTTTTGCTGCTGTCAAATTCCTACGTGGCGTGTCTGAACGTATAGGCGGTCAAAATTTCTTCCTTCTTTTCTGCAGCATTGATCATGTGTAACGCTCCTCTTTGGCATCGGATATTGACGGGCGCCCGCTATGCTCCTAATAATAAAATAATGCACTCTTTTTTAAAAGTACGCACATTAATGTGATATACGATCAAAAATGATACCTGGAGGGAGGCGACCCGCGTGCGAAACCGAAAAGGCGGATTCGGACTATGTCCCGAAGGAAAAGATGCGGCTTGCCCGGTGGAATATACGCTGGACGTAATCGGAGGGAAATGGAAAGGCGTTCTGTTATATCATTTGATGGACGGCAAAAAGCGGTTTAACGAATTCCGACGCATCTGTCCGGGGATTACCCAGCGAATGTTGACGCTTCAACTGCGCGAGCTGGAAGAGGACGGCGTGATTAGCCGCAAAGTTTATCCGGAGGTCCCTCCGAAGGTGGAATATTCGCTTACCGATTTCGGCAAAACGCTGATTCCGATCATTATGCTTATGAGGGAATGGGGGCAGGAATATCAAAAGAACGCCCGCCCTCCGATCGAATCCAATCCGTTGTAATCGGGCAATGAACGGCCCTTCATATCGAATAGTTCAATTCCGGCCGAATCCGATTGAGGAACTGTTTGGTTCGCTCCTCCTTCGGAGTCTGGAAAAGCTCGTTCGGTTTGCCCTGTTCGACGATTACGCCGCCGTCCATAAACACGACATGGCCGGCGACGTCCTGGGCGAAGCCCATCTCGTGGGTCACGATGATCATCGTGATCCCTTCCTTGGCGATGCCGCGGATGACCGACTGCACCTCGCCGACCAGCTCCGGATCGAGCGCCGAAGTCGGCTCGTCGAGCAGAATCACCTCCGGGTTGAGCGCCAGCGCCCGCGCGATGCCGACTCGCTGCTGCTGCCCGCCGGACAGCTGCGACGGATACGCATCCAGCTTGTTCCCGAGTCCGACCTTGTTCAGCAGCCCGACGCTTCGGACTCTCGCTTCCCCCCGGGCCAGCTTCTTGACGACGACCAGCCCTTCCATCACGTTTTCCAATGCGGTCATATGCTTGAACAAATTGTACTGCTGGAACACCATCGCCGTCTTCCGGCGGAGCCGCAGAATATCCTTTTTCCCCGCACGCTTGCAGTCGACGGAGAAATCGCCGACGGAGATGATGCCCTCATCGGGCTTCTCCAAATAGTTCAAGCAGCGCAGCAGCGTCGTTTTGCCCGAGCCGCTCGGCCCGAGAATCGCGACGACCTCGCCCTTTCGCACGGTTAGATCGATCCCCTTCAGCACCTGGTTTCGGCCGAACGATTTCGTTATATTCGATAAGGCGATCATAGGGACATTCTCCTTTCATGGCGGCTGAACCTGCTCTCCAGCCAGGCGAACCCTCTCTCGCAGAACCAGCATAGGACCCAGTAAACGACCGAAGCGGCCGCATACATTTCCAGGTACCGGTAGCCTTCGCCCGCAACGATTTTCGCCTGGGCCATAATCTCGACGACTTTGATCGCGAAGGCGAGTGAGGTTCCTTTGATCAGATTGATAAAAATATTGCCCAAATTCGGGAGCGCGACGACAATGGCCTGCGGGGCCACGATTCGCAGCAGACCTTGCGTTGTCGTCATCCCGACGGACAGCGCCGCTTCCATCTGGCCGGAATCCGTCGCGCCGAGCGCTCCCCGGATGACCTCCGACTGATAAGCCGCCGAGTTGAGCGTAAACGCGAACAGCGCGACGCCGAGCGGAGACAGCTCCTGCAGCGGCAGCCGCCATCCCCATTCCTGGTGCAGGAAGTCGATCACAAGCGGAGTTCCGTAGAACGCGACATAAATTTGCACGAGCAGCGGGGTGCCGCGGACGAAGGACACGTACAGGGCGCCTAGCTTATCCAGTACCGGCACCCGATACAATCTGCACAGGGCGACGATCGAGCCGAGCAGCGTACCGAGCAGCATCGAGACGACCGCCACCAGCATCGTCGCGGGCACGCCCTTCAGCACTTGCGGAAATTGTTCGATCGCGAACCGCCAATCAAAGTCCATGCGGACGCCCTCCTTTCCTTACCCCGACAGGCCGACACGGCCTTTGCGGAAACGCTTCTCCAATCGCCCGAACCCTCGCTCGATCGCGATGCTCAGAGCCCAATAAATGAGCGAAACGATCATATACATCCGGAAGCTGTTCGCGCCGTAGTTGTTGCCCAAAATGATCTGTACCTGCCCCATCATGTCGGCGATGCCGATGGAGAAGGCAAGCGACGTTTCCTTCAACAAAATCAATACGTTGTTGCCCAAATTCGGAATGGCGATGCCGAATGCCTGCGGCAGCACAATCCGTCTCAGCGTTTGGCCGCGGCTCATGCCGATGCTGTATGCCGCCTCCTGCTGACCGACGCCGACCGCAAGGTAAGCCGACCGGATGACCTCGGAGAAATAGGCGGCGCTGTGCAGCGCGAACGTGACGACCGCGAAAACGAGCTTGTCCCAGTCGTTCACGTCGACGCCGAATACGGCGAACAGCTGCGGCAAACCGTAGTAGACCAGGAACAGCTGAACGATCGTCGGGGTGCAGCGCATGAACGAGATGTAAAACGTCGCGATGGCGTACGGGATCGGTCTGCGCTGAATGCGGACGACGGCGAGGCCGAAGCCGAGCAGAAGCCCGAACAGGAGCGACAGCAGCATAATCGTGAGCGTAACCGGAAGCCTTTCGGCGATTCGTTGGATCAAAGATAGCGTAGTGTCCCACCCGGATGCGTTCATGACCGATTAACCGTCTTTCCGGAACCGATAGCCCTGCTGAACATACTCCAAACTTTTGTACACGTCGACCCGGAACCATTTTTCCGACAGCTTCGGCAGCGTGCCGTCCCGGATCAGCTCCGCCGTCGTCTCGTCGATTTTCCGGGCGAGCTCCGTCTGGTTTTTGTTAAACAGCAAGTAGACCGGCTCCTTCGATATGACTCCGCCAATTTTCAAGTTCAGATTGAGCTTCTTCACGGCGTCTTCGAAATGGACGACGTTCAAAAAATGCGCGTCGTACTTGCCCGACTCGACCAGCTTCAAATCGTCGGCGGGAGTCGTTTTCTCCACGTCCTCGATCTTGATTTCTTTGCCGGGATGCTTCAGATTATAGTCCTTCAGGATGTAGCGGAAACCGGATACCGGAGTCATCGGGACCAGCTTCTTGCCGACGAGATCGTCCAGCGTCTTGATATCGTTTCGTTCCGGCTTGACCGCGAGCGCCGTAATCGAGTAGCCGAACTCCTGCTGAGGGTACAAATATTTTTTTTCGCGTTCCGGATTTTTGAACCAGAAGTTCGCGGCGAACGCATATTTGCCGGTATCGGTTCCGATCAATTGACTTTCGTTGTCGACGGACTCGTACTCGAATTTGTATTCCGGCAGCTTCTTCTCCAGCTCCTTCAAGTAGTCGATCATGAAGCCGGCCGGCTTGTTGTTCTCGTCCAAATAGCTGAAGAGCGGCACCGGTACGGTGTTTAACGCCGCTTTGATCACTTTGGGCGCACCGCCGCCGGAGGACGCCGAGCCGGCCGAGCCGCTCGCGGATGGTTGGGTTGACGCTTGCCCGCAGGCTGTAAGAATCGATAAAAGCAGCAGAACGGCGAGCGGCAAATGAAGACGTCTGCGGATGATGGTTTGCATGGTGGTTCCTCCCCCGATAAATCGTTTAGATGGAAGCTTGCGAATGCAGCCCCGACAGGCGGTTGACCGGCCGGGCGAGGCCGAGATGGTCGCGCAGCGTACGGCCCGCATACTCGGATCGGTACCGGCCCTTCCGCTGCAAAATCGGCACGACGTGATCGACGAACTCCGCCAGCCCGCGAAAGTAATGGGACGGCATAATATTGAAGCCGTCGCACGCTCCTTCGTCCAGCCACTCCACCATCATGCTTGCCAGTCGCTCGGGTGTGCCGGTAAACGTATGATGTCCTCCCGCGGAAACGACGTGGCGGCTCATTTGCAGGATCGTCGGCTTTTCCCGTTCCCCCAGATCCTTCAGCAGCTGAAGCCTGCTTTTTTTGCTGTTGTTGGACTCCGGATCGATTTCCCAATAAGGAAACGGAGCGTCGAGCGGGTAAGACGACAAGTCGATGTCGATCGTACCGGACAACGTTTTGACGGCGATTTCCGGAAGGACGAGCTCGTTGAACCGCTCTTCGCGTTCCTTCGCCTCTTGTTCGGTCGAGCCGAGAATCGGTGCGAGCCCCGGCAAAATATGAAGCTGCTCGGGCTTTCGTCCGTACGGCGCGAGCATCCCTTTAAGCTTCGCGTAGTAAGCCCGGGCGTCATGCAGATTGTCTTGGGCGGTGAACACGACCTCCGCCTTCCGCGCCGCGAATTGCATCCCGCTGCCCGAGGACCCCGCTTGAAACAGCACCGGATGGCCTTGAATCGGGCGGGGAACATAGGAAGAGCCGCTAAAGGCGAAAAATTCGCCGTTATGCCCGATATCGCGCACCTTGCCGGGATCGACGAATCGGCCGGCTCGTCGGTCGGCCAGCACCGCGTCGTCCTCCCAGCTGTCCCAAAGCTTCATCGCGACCTCTACGAATTCGTCGGCGCGCCGGTACCTTTCGGCATGATCCATATGAGCTTCTTTGCTGTATTGGGAGGCGATACGGGGATCCTGCGAAGTGACCATATTCCAGCCGGCCCGGCCCCCGCTCAGATGATCCAGCGTCGCGAGTCTGGATGCGATATGGAACGGGTCGTTGTACGTCGTGGACAACGTGGCGGTCAATCCGATGCGCTCCGTCGCGGAAGCCATCGTCGACAGCAAGGTCAACGTATCCGGTGTCGGGATCGGGCGCTCCTCCGCAACCTTTCCGTTCTGTTCGCCGATCGCGATTTGCTCCAGCACCAAAATCGTGTCGAATTTCCCTCTTTCCGCAAGTTTGGCGAATTCCCGGTAAAACGTAACGTCGAGCATCCGGCCGGCTTCCGTTTCGGGATGGCGCCATCCGACCGTTTGCTGGCCGGTATTCAACAGAAACACGCCCAGATGAAGCTGTTTCGCTCCGCTCATAGCCGCACCTCCTCCCGAGTGGGCCGCCCGCGAGGCACCCGGAGCCCCAGACGGTCCCGCAGCGCAGCTTCCTCGTATTGTTCGCGAAACAACCCTTTGCGCCGAAGCAGAGGGACGACTTGATCGACGAGCTCCTCGAGCCCGCCGGGCAGCAAAGCCGGCTGAATGTGAAACCCGTCGCTGCCGTAGGCGAGAAACCACGCTTCCAGCCGGTCCGCCAGCTGCTCCGGTGTCCCGACGAACGGCTGCGCTCTCCCCGGTTCGGCAGCCTTTCCCCCCTCGGGCATCGCAAGCTCGGCGAGTTCGGCCGCACGGCTTCGGGCTTCCGCTTCGGTCGATCCGAGAATCGGCGTCACGACGGCCAGCACCTTCGCGCTATCGGGGGAGCGCCCCTTTCCCGCAATACGCGTTTGGAACGTCTTGTAGAAATCGACGGACTCTTCGAGGGATCGGGTCGAGGCGAATACAAGCTCCGACGTATCGACATCCGTGTCGTCCGGGCGATCGTCTCCGCCGTACAGTCCGATTCGGACCGGATGCCCTTGCGGAGAGCGCGGTATGCTTAAAGGTCCCCGTACCCGGAAGTAGTTCCCGGCATGGCGAATCAAATGCACTTTATCCGCATCGATATAACGCCCCGAGGCTCTGTCGATTATAACCGCGCCGTCCTCCCAGCTGTCCCACAGACGAGCGGTGACCTGCAAAAATTCCTGCAGCCGGGCAAGCTTCTCGGGCCGCGACAGCTCCGGCGGGCCGCCTCGAAGTCGTCTGGGCTCCAAATCGACCGCGGTGCCGGCCAGCCACGCCAGCCTGCCGCCGCTGAGATGATCCAGAGCGGACAATTGACGAGCGACGGCGAACGGTTCGATGACGGATGTCGATACGGCGGCGCCGAGCCCGATATGCTCCGTCACCGAGGCGAGCGCCCCGAGCAGGGTGAAGGGCTCGAGCAATAAACCGGGTTCGCTTCCCGCCAACCGTTGACGTTCGCCGACCGCCGTTAGGTCCAGAAACAGCAGATCGAGCTTGCCGCGTTCGGCGGTCTGCGCAAGCTTGTAATAGTAGGAAGGATCGACCAATCGATCCGCCTCGGCCCGGGGATGTCGCCAGCTCCCCGGGTGATAGCCGGCCCCTTGTAACGCTACCGTAAGATGCATCTGTCCCGATCGATGACTCATTGTTGTTCACGACTCCTTTCTTTGGATGCAAAAAAGGCCAAGACCGTCGCGACTCGCGCATTGTGACGATCTTAGCCTCCGGCTGTCCGGTCAGCTATTCGATTCCGGTTGTGTTTCGATCGGATGGTCCGGGTACGTGATCCAATCGCTCCAGCTCCCGCCGTACAGCTTGACGTTCGCGTATCCGGCTTCCGTCAGGGCGAGAACGTTCGCGCATGCGGTGACGCCGGACCCGCAATAGACGACGATTTCTTTAGCCGGATCGAGCGCCCGGAAATGCTCCTGCAGCTCCGCCGGCTCCCTCAAAGCTCCTTCCGCGGTAAAGACGCTTTTCCAATCGTAATGGACCGCGCCCGGGATATGGCCGGCCGCCTTGTCGATCGGTTCCTCGATCCCGAGATATCTTCGCGCATCGCGCGAATCGACGAGTATCGCGGCCTCGTCCCCCAATCTCCGTCTGACCTGCGCCGCGTCCACAAGCCAATTGTGCCGAAGCCGCGGAACGAACGTTTCGGCGGGGCGGGACCGGACTTCCGTCTCGAGCGGATATCCGCGACGGATCCAGCCGCCGTAGCCGCCGTCCAGCACATAGACTTGCGTGTGACCGTAATAGTTCAATATCCACCAAAGTCGCGACGCCATGGCGCCTCCTTGATCGTCGTAGGCGACAACGGTCGAGGCCCCGCCGATCCCGGCAGCCCCGAGCTTGGCGGCGAGCCGCTCCGCTTCGGGCAGCGGATGCCTTCCGCCGTGGATGCCGATCGGACCGGACAAATCCCGCTCCAGATCGAAATAAACCGCTCCCGGCAAATGACCGTTCTCATACGAGAGCTTGCCCGCCGCCGGATCGCCGAGCACAAATCGGCAGTCGGCGATTGCCAAGTCCGGATCGCGCAGCCGTTCGCGGAGCCATTCCGCGCTTACTGTGTTCGACAAATCGATCCTTCCTTTCCTCATTAGCCGATAACGGCGTTGATATCTTTCTATTCTTATCGTTATACTAGGAATAACGATGCTGCTTGTCAACGATTTGACGAAAATAAGTGTGGAATGACCATTATTGACGATAATGCCCATTATTTTACAATGCGGGGGATTCGATCGTGCTCAAAGACCAATTTCAATATATATCGATTCGAGAGGTGATGGAACAACTGGACGTCAGCCGCTCGACGGTCGATCGCTGGCGCAAAACCAAACAGATGCCCAGCGTCAAGATCGGGAAAGAAATTTACTTCGACAAAAACGAGCTGCAGCGCTGGTACCGCGGCTTGAGCCGGATGCGGCGCGTTCCCGAGGACGCCCCGCCGGTCTTGGCGATCACGGTCGGGTATACGCCCGTTTCGACGCATATGTGGAGTCCGATCGTCATCAAGGAGTTGGGGCTGTTCGAGCAGGAGCTCGGTCGCATTCGGCCGAGCGACCGGATCGATGTCCGGTGGCATCGCGCCAAGGACGGCATGGAGCTCGTGAAAGGGATGCTGGCCGGGCAAATCCAAATCGCCACCTTCGGCGATTATGCCTTGTCCGTATGCCGGCTGCTGAGCCAAATCATGCCCGACTTCCATCCCGTTCTGCTCGCGGCCGGAGGGAAATCCCCGAGAGGGGGCGGATTCGCGTTCGTCGTGCCGAACGGGACCGTTCTGAACGATTTGTCCGAGCTCGCCACGCTCCCCATCGCAACCACCTTTCGTACGAATGCGGAGTACCGGTTAAGAAAGCTGCTGGAATCCCATCGCTTGCCGGAGCTGAACATCATCCACCGTTCGATCGACGACAGCATCGAGAGCTTGCGTCAAGGCAGATTGAACGCGACGATGATGTGGGAGCCTTATTTAAGTCTCGTTCGGCACGAGGGGATCGGCATTGCGGTCTTTCAGCGCGAGCTCGCCTCGGGCCTTTTGGCCGGCGTGGCCGCCGACGAACGTTGGGTTCTCGCCCACGAGGATGTAACCGTGGCCTACATGAAGGCGCATTTGCTCGCCGGCCGTTTGTTTCGCGAGGAGCCTTATCGGGCCGCGCCGGCGATAGCCAAAGAAACCGAGTGGCCCGTTGAAGCGGTCATCCGCTCGATCTCGAACGTTCGGTGGGACGCGGCCTTGTACCGGAACGACTTGAAGCTGCTGAATCATGTCGATCCGGCCTTTTATTTGGGGTATAACGCATCTCCGTCCGATATCCGGGTGCCGTATTCCGTCAAATACCTTCGAATCGCCGCACAGGAGCTGAAGCTGCCGGTGCCTCCTCCCGCGCCGCTCGAAGGCGAATGGCATGGCGCTATCTGTTATTGACGTCGATCCGTTCGATGCCGATCGCGATTTTGCTGTGCTTGAACAATTTGACCGTATACGTATGTCCTTTCTCCAGCCGAACGTACTCCTTGAACACCTCGTACGTGCTTCCGTCGGCAAACCGCACTTGGTCTCCGCCGCGTCTCGGATCCCATCGGTCCGCTACGGTCGCTTTCGTCGTGACGGGTCCTTGTGCGATGTCGAGCACGGTTCCGCCGAGCAGAACGGCGATATAGAGCAGCATGCTGGCGAATACGGCGGCGAATAAGAGGTTATACCCTTTCGGGTAGCGTCGACGTTTCGCCAGGCGGACGACATACGGCGTCAAAAAGCTGAAAAACAACAGCGCGGCGCATCCGATGCCGAGCTGGGTCCAAAGGACGAGACGTTCGTCCGCCGAATACGCCGCCGCGATCGCCGCGCTGCCGGCAAGCCAGATCGCCGCCGCGCCGATGCGGGCGGCGTTTCTTTTTTTCCGGTACCATTTTCGGTTGTCCGGGGTCGGGAATGACAACGGGGTGCGCTCCTTTCTTGCCGCGATGTACGATTACAGTATACATGAATACGGCGCATCGCCCGCGAAAGTTTCGCCCCGCAGAACGGGAAGCCGCCGGTCCGGCTCGGCAAAAGGACATATAAAGTCAATTTACGGCGAAAATGGACGATCCGGTGCAAGTAAAATAGTGGTTCCATGTTCTATAATAGGGGCGTTCAGAGCGGAAGGGAGAGCAAAGGATGAGCATACGGATCGAACAGACGGGGAAGGAGCGCCTTGCCATGCCGATCGTTCAGCTTCCGCAAATACCGGAGGCAAGCTTTCGGATTACGGACTACGGCGCCGTCGGCGACGGCCTCCACAGCAATACGGAAGCGTTTGCCCGGGCGATTCGGGCGTGCTCCGAAGCCGGGGGCGGACGGGTCGTCATTCCGCCCGGCATATGGCTGACCGGGCCGATCGAGCTGCGCAGCCGGATCGAGCTGCATGCGGAAGCGGGGGCGCTCATCCGGTTCAGTACCGATTTCGACGACTACCCGCTCATGATGTCCAGCTACGAAGGCAGCGAATCGTTCCGCTGCCGCTCCGGTCTGGACGGCGAGCGTTTGCACGACGTGGCGATTACCGGCCCGGGCATTTTCGACGGCGGAGGCGAGGCGTGGCGGCCGGTCAAAAAAGCGAAGCTGACCGCGGGCGAGTGGAGCAAGCTGGTCGCGTCCGGCGGCGTCGTCGATGAAGCGGGCGGCATGTGGTGGCCGTCCGAAGCCGCGATGAACGGCGCGGAGATCGTGGCCCGCCTGCGCCGGGAGAAGCGGACGGACATCGCCGCCTATCGCGAGGTGCGCGACTATTTGCGGCCGGTGCTGCTCAGCCTGCGCCATTGCCGCAGGGTGCTGCTGGAAGGGCCGACGTTTCAAAACTCGCCGGCCTGGTGCCTGCATCCGTGGGCGTCCGAGCATATTACCGTTCGCGGCGTTACGGTCCGCAATCCGTGGCATTCGCAAAACGGGGACGGGCTCGATCTCGATTCGTGCCGGTTCGCGCTGGTCGAAAACTGCACGTTCGACGTCGGCGACGACGCGATCTGCCTGAAATCGGGCAAGGACGCCGCCGGCCGTGCGTTGGGCAAGCCGTGCGAGTTTATTACGGTGCGCGGCTGCACCGTCTATCACGGCCACGGCGGCTTCGTCATCGGCAGCGAAATGTCCGGCGGCGTCCGCGACGTGACGGTGTCGGACTGCACGTTTATCGGCACCGACATCGGCCTTCGGTTCAAAAGCGCGAGAGGGCGCGGCGGCGTCGTCGAACGGATCCGGATCGAACGGATTCGGATGCTCGGCATCAAAGCGGAAGCGGTATCGTTCCATTTGTTTTACGAAGGGAAGGAAGGGTCGGGCGAAGCGGGCAAAACGCCGGTACCCGTCTCGGAGGAGACGCCCGTCTTCCGGGATATCCGGATCGGGGACGTTTGGTGTGCGGGCGCCGAAACCGGCCTGCTCGTCAACGGGCTGCCGGAAATGCCGCTCGAGCGATTGACGATCGACGGCTTCCGCTTTTCCGGCAAGCGTGGGGCGCGGTGCGCGAACGCGGCCCGCATGACGCTGCGGAACGCGCACATCCGCACAAGCGGCGGACCGCTCGTCGTCTTGGACGACTGCGTCGGCGCGCGGATCGAGCGGCTGTCCGGCGAGAGCGGGAGCGGGAGCGGGAGCGGGAACGGCGGCGATGGCGGCTGCCTGCTGCGCGTTTCCGGCCCGCGGTCGGACGGCATCGTCTGCCGCGGGCTGGAGCCGCCCCCGTTCGGGCGGACGCTCGAGCTCGCGCCGGAGGTGAAGGCCGGCCGCGTGCGGACGGAATGACGCCCGCCCTGCGGTTGCCGACCGCCGTCATGCGGCGAATCGCCGCGCGCCGGGAGCTTCGGCGCCGCTCCGGCTCGACCGTTATCCGGCTGTCGGGAGCCCGCGCATTCGGCTTCGGCGCGCGCGGCTTGTCCCGCCGCCGACGCAAGGGCGTGTCAGCTGTGCTTGCGGTACCGGAGCGGGGAGAGGCCGGTTTGCTTTTTGAAAATCCGGTTGAAATGGGCGATATGCTCGAAGCCGACCTGCTCGGCGATCGCCTGCACTTTGTCCTTCGTCTGCTTCAGCCGTTTCTCGGCCTCGCGGACGCGCACCACTTGAATGTATTCGCGGAAATGGAAGCCGGTCAGCTTGACGAAGACGCGGCTGAGGTAAGAAGGGCTGATGTAAAACGTTTTGGCGACCGATTCGAGCGTGATCGGCTCGGGATAATGCTCGTGGATATAGGCGGCGATTTCCGATATTTTTTGGTGCATCGGATGGGCGTCCGCCTGCGGGGACGGCCGATGCTGCTGCCGTTCCGCCCGCCGGATGCAGACGAGCAGCTCGAGCAGCGAAGCGCGGACGCAAATGTCGTAGTCCGGCTGCCGTTCTTCGCATTCCGCCATCATTTGCAGCAGCAGCCGCTCCACGCGCGCCTGTTCCTTGATGGAGAAGCGGATCAGGCCGGAACGATTGGCGGACAGCAGGTCGGACGCGCGGGCTCCCGGGTCGGCCAGAAACGGCGCCGAGACGTGGATGAGCACCCGCTCGAACTCGAGCACCTCCGAGCTGGCCGTCGAATGAAGGTCGCCGGGGCTGACGAAGACGAGATCGCCCTTCCGGACGAGATAGACGCTGCCGTTCATGAAGTAAACCCGTTCCCCGCTGAGCAAATAATACAGCTCGTAAAAATCGTGGACGTGCGGGCGCGGCATCTTCGAATAGCCGGACCGTTTCATCCGTTGGATGGAGAAGGCGGCGTCGTCGATTTCGTATTTGGGCGGGGTATCGGGTATCATCGGGGACGTTCTCCTTTCGATATCGCAAATTAAATCAATTTTTTCACGAATTGAAGCGAGAATCAAGACGCTTTTAACTTTACCGAACCGAAAATGTAAACGGAGGGGTAGTTATGCAGGGACCGGAGCATGTGCTGCGGCAATTGTCGCAAGGGCGCATTCGTTCGGACGAGCTCGGGCCGGACGCCGCCGACTGGCCCGGCTGGCGGGAGCGGCTCGCCGGGCGATTCGCGCAGCGGCTCGGCGGGTTTCCGGAGCGAGGGAAAGAGCCGGACCCGTCGCATACCGTGACGGAGCGGACGCGGAAAGACGGCTACGTGCGCGAGAAGGTCGAAGTGACGACGTATGCCGGCGTGCGGATGCCGATGTACGTTCTCGTTCCCGACGGAGCGAAGCCGGGAACGCCCGCGGTCGTCGCCTGCCACGGCCACGGGTACGGCAGCAGGGAAATCGTCGGGCTGGAGCCGGACGGCTCCGAGCGGGCGGGCGATCCGACGCTGCACCGCGATTTCGCGGTGGAGCTCGTCCGGCGCGGCTTCGTCGTCGCGGCGCCGGAGCTGCTCGGCTTCGGCGACAGGCGATTCCCCGAGGACAAGGCGGCCGGCCCGAAGCAAAGCTCGTGTCTGCGGCTGTCGGTCCATCTGCTCATGCTCGGGATGACGAT
This sequence comes from Paenibacillus sp. GYB003, assembly GCF_036577625.1. Taxonomy (NCBI): domain Bacteria; kingdom Bacillati; phylum Bacillota; class Bacilli; order Caryophanales; family Paenibacillaceae; genus Paenibacillus; species Paenibacillus sp. GYB003. The sequence goes on from NZ_JARBDC010000042.1 coordinate 91,711, forward strand.
CGCCGGAGTGCGCATGTACGAAACGATGCGCGCGATCGACTACTTGCAGTCCCGAGGCGACGTAAATCCGGCGCGCATCGGCTGCATGGGCATTTCCGGCGGCGGACTCGTCGCCGGATTTACCGCCGCGCTGGACGAGCGCGTGAAGGCGGCCGTCGTCAGCGGCTACGCGAATACGTTCGCGGACAGCGTTTTGACGAGAGCCCACTGCGTGGACAACTACATTCCCGGCGTGCTGCTCGACGCGGAAATGCCGGACCTGCTCGGCCTGATCGCGCCGAGGGCGCTGCTGATCGAGTCCGGGGCCCGGGACCAGGTGTTTCCGGCGGAAGGCGCGGTCAAGGCGTACGAGCGGCTCGGCCGCATTTATGCGGCGGCGGGAGCGGGCGATAAGCTCGAGGCCGATTTTTTTGCCGGCGGACACGAAATCAGCGGCGCGAAATCGTACGATTGGCTGTGGAAGACGCTTGCGCGCGACGATGAAGGAGGAAACGAAGATGAGCATAACCGATCGATTGTCAAGCCGTGAGCCGTGGGTGTCCGACCAGGGAGACGGCACGTTCGCGAACCCGGTGCTGCATGCCGATTATTCCGACCCGGACGTCGTAAAGGTCGGCGGCGATTTTTATATGACCGCCTCCAGCTTCGGCCATATTCCGGGGCTGCCGATTTTGCGCTCGAACGATTTGGTCAACTGGAGGCTGATCGGTCACGCCATCCGCCGGATGGAGCTGCCCGGCTACGACAAGCCGCAGCACGGAAACGGGGTATGGGCGCCGAGCATCCGGCATCATGACGGGAAGTTTTGGATTTTTTACGGCGATCCGGACGTCGGCATCTTCATGACGACGGCGGTCGATCCGGCCGGGGAATGGTCTCCGCCGCATCTCGTTCACGCAGGCAAAGGCTTGATCGACACGTGCCCGTTCTGGGACGACGACGGTCGGGCGTATCTCGTGCACGCCTACGCGAACAGCCGGTGCGGGATCAAGCACAAGCTGCGCGTTTGCCGCATGTCGCCGGACGGCACGCGGCTGCTGGACGAAGGGGCGATCGTCTACGACGGCGAGCGGGACCATCCGACGCTGGAAGGACCGAAGCTGTACAAGAAGGACGGCTATTATTACATTTTCGCTCCCGCCGGCGGCGTGGCGACCGGCTGGCAGGTCGTGTTCCGCTCGAAAAGCGTGTTCGGTCCGTACGAGGACAAAATCGTGCTGCGCCAGGGCGATACCCCCGTCAACGGTCCGCATCAGGGCGGATGGGTCGAGCTGGATTCGGGGGAATCGTGGTTTCTGCATTTCCAGGACAAAGGAGCGTACGGCCGCATCGTCCATCTGCAGCCCGTCCGTTGGCGCGACGGCTGGCCGCTGATGGGCGAAGATCGCGACGGGGACGGCGTCGGCGAACCGGTCCTGCGCATGCGGAAGCCGAATGTCGGGCGCTCGTATCCGATCGAGACGCCGGCCGCTTCGGACGAGTTCGACGCGGCGGAGCTCGGGCTGCAATGGCAGTGGCAGGCGAATCCGCAGGAGAGCTGGTACCGACTCGAAGAGAGGCCGAGCCATCTGCGGCTGTATGCCGTACAGGCGCCGCACGATGCGCCGGGCTTGTATATGGCTCCGCAGCTGCTGCTGCAAAAGTTTCCCGCGCCGTCGTTCGAGGCGACGGCCAAGCTGGACGGATCCCGGCTTGCCGCCGGCGAACGGGCCGGCATCGTCGTGTTCGGCTACAGCTACGCGACGCTGAGCGTCCTGCGCACCGCGGACGGCGCCGGCGGCCTGGCCGTCAGCCTGACGGTCGGCGACAAGGAGGGCGAGAGCGAGCTGTGGCGGGAGAAGACGGCGCGGAACGGAAACGGAAGCGGGGGTGGCGTCAGCGTCGGCAATGAAGAAGCGGACGGGGGCGGCGACTCCGGCGCGCTGTACCTGCGCGTGACCGTGACGGAAGGCGCGCGCTGCGCGTTCGCCTGGAGCGCGGACGGCGTGTCGTTCCGTCCGGCGGAAGCGCCGGTGTTCGAGGCGCGGAAAGGCCATTGGGTCGGCGCCAAAACCGGGCTGTTCGCGATCTCCGGGCAGCGCCCCGCCTCCGCGGTCGGCGGATACGCCGACGTCGATTGGTTCCGCGTATCGGCGGTCGAAGAACGGTCGAAGGGGGAATAAAACGATGAACGACGCGAACCGTCCCTTCTTATGGTACCGCAAGCCTGCCGCCGAATGGAACGAGGCGCTGCCGATCGGGAACGGCCGCCTCGGGGGCATGGTGTTCGGCATTCCCGACCGGGAGCGCATTCAGCTCAATGAAGATTCCGTCTGGTACGGGGGGCCGGCGGACCGCAACAATCCGGACGCCCTCGAGCATTTGCCGGCGATCCGGCGGCTTATTCTGGACGGCCGGCTCGGCGAGGCGCATCGTCTCGCCGCCATGGCGCTGTCCGGCACGCCCGAAAGCCAGCGCCATTATATGCCGCTCGGCGAACTTTCGCTTCAGCTCGATCACGCCGGCTACGGCGATTATCGCCGGGAGCTGGACCTCGCCGCGGGCGTCGTCGCCGTCTCCTATACGGCTGGCGGGGTGCGCCATACGAGAGAGTATTTTTCCAGCTATCCCGATCGTGTGCTCGTCGTCCGCCTGGCGGCGGATCGCAAGGGCAGTATCTCCTTTGCCGCCCGTTTGACGCGGGGCAAGCAGCGTTACGTGGACGAGCTTCGCTCGAGCGGAGGCCGGATGCTCGTCATGAAGGGCCATTGCGGCGGCCGGGGCGGCTCGGACTTTTGCGCGGTGCTGGCCGCCTATCCCGAGGGCGGAAGCGTTAGGACGATCGGCGAGCATCTGCTCGTCGAAGGGGCGGACCGCGTCACGCTGCTGCTGGCGGCCGAAACGACGTTTCGCCGTGCCGATCCGGAAGCGGAGTGCATGCGAACGGTGCGGGAGGCTTCGGCGAAAACGTACGATGCCCTGCGCGGCAGCCATGTCGCGGACGTTTCCGCCCCGATCGGGCGGGTGCGGCTGGACATCCGCGGCTCGGACGACGCGGCCGCCGCGGCGGAGCTGCCTACGGACGAAAGGCTGGAACGCGTCCGCGAGGGCGGAGAGGACAGCGGGCTCGTTTCGCTGTATTTTCAATACGGCCGGTATTTGCTGCTCGCGTCGAGCCGTCCGGGCTCGCTGCCCGCCAATTTGCAGGGCATCTGGAACGAGCATATGCGTCCGCCCTGGGACAGCAAATATACGATCAACATCAATACGCAGATGAATTATTGGCCGGCCGAGACGTGCAACTTGGCGGAATGCCACGAGCCGCTGTTCGACCTGATCGAGCGGATGCGCGTCAACGGCCGGGTTACCGCGCGGCGCATGTACGGCTGCCGCGGCTTCGTCGCCCATCACAACACCGATATTTGGGCCGACACGGCGCCGCAGGACATTTATTTGCCTGCGACGCATTGGCCGATGGGAGCGGCGTGGCTGTGCCTTCATTTATGGGAGCATTACAGGTTCGGGGGCGACCGCGACTTTTTGGCCCGCTGCTACGGGACGATGAAGGAAGCGGCGGCATTTTTCCTCGATTATTTGATCGATAGCGGGGACGGCCGTCTCGTCACGTGTCCTTCGGTATCGCCGGAAAATACGTATGTGCTGCCAAACGGCGAGCAGGGGCAGCTGTGCGCCGGTCCTTCGATGGACAGCCAAATTTTGCGGGAATTGTTCGAGGCCGTCGTCGAGGCCGGACAGCTGCTCGGGGAGGGCGGCGAATCGGCGCCGTTCCGGGAGACGCTGGCCCGGCTGCCGGAGCCTTGCGTCGGCAAGCACGGCCAGCTGCAGGAGTGGCTTGCCGATTACGAGGAGAAGCATCCGGGGCACCGGCACATTTCGCATCTGTTCGCCCTTCATCCGGGCAGCGCGATCACCGTGAAGGAAACGCCGGAGCTGGCCGCGGCGGCGCGCGTCGCGTTGGAGCGCAGGCTCGCGCACGGCGGAGGGCATACCGGCTGGAGCCGGGCATGGATCGTCAACATGTGGGCCCGGCTCGAGGACGGGGAGCAGGCGTACGCGAACGTAATGGAGCTGCTCCGCCAATCGACGCTGCCGAACTTGTTCGACAACCATCCGCCGTTTCAGATCGACGGCAATTTCGGCGGGACGGCGGGCATCGCCGAAATGCTGCTGCAAAGCCACGCGGGCTATATTCGCCTGCTGCCCGCCCTGCCGAAGGCGTGGGAGTCGGGACGCGCGGAAGGGCTGCGGGCGAGAGGCGGCTTCGTCGTCGATATCGAATGGGAAGGCGGTAAGCTGCGGACGGCGGCGATCCGCTCCGCGCTGGGCGGCCGCTGCCGGTTGATGCTGGACCGAAACGCGGCGCGCGTATCGGCGGATGGCCGGCCGATCGAGACCGACGCGGATGCGGATGCGGATTCGGTCGCGGATTCGGGCTCGACGAAGACGATCTCGTTTCCGACGGAGACGGGGCGCGCCTATATCGTTAAGGCGCTGTAGCGGCCGTCCTGACCGCTTGGGAGCCTTTCGCCCGCTCCTTCGCAGCCGGCGGAACCGGGTTCAGTGGCTAACGAATCGTCCGATGCTTATGGGACGGAAAAACGATCGTTTTTCAGGCTAACGAATCCTCGTATCGTTATCGAGCCGAAAGTGGAGGAAATCGGACCGGTTTGCCGGCAATAGCATTATTGGAGTTCGTTACAAAAGTAAAGCGCCGCATTCGGCTCCGATAACGATGTCTCGGTTCGTTAGCCTATGTTCGAAACCGGCAAGAAGCGAGCCGGACGGGGGCCGGGCCGTGCGGACACAGCGGCCGTTATGCGTTCCCGTTTCGGCGTTTTCCGTTTCGTAATCTCCGGCTTACTCGCTCTCCTATCGGTGTCGTTTCGAACGAACGGGAGAAGCCCCGGTTCAGATGGCGCCGCATCGGCGAAAGCACGGCATGGACCCTTGCAACGGGCGTTATCCCGTTTTTACCCGGAAACGGGAAACCGGCGACAATAACGGGAACATTTCCGTCTCGTTTCCCGCTCCGCTGCCGTTTCGGGTATAATAAGACAATTAAAATCAATTTATATCGCATAATGACATCCAAATATGAAGAATATAGCACTTATGTGCGATATACTGAAAGCGGTAACAGGCTATCCGAAAGGAAAGCTCGCTTGTTGCTCGTTGAAGCTAGAGAAGGGGTAAACGCTTTCGCGCAACGGCCCGCCTGCGGATCGGACCGCCCCAGCGCCGCTGCCGGGCTCCGAACGTAAGGCGGCGCGCATAAAGACGGCAAGCGCGGGAGGCGGCCGTTCGCGCGAAGCCATTGTCCTTCAGGCAAAGGAAAGCGCTGTATCCTCGCGGTCGGACCGGTCAGAACGAATAAGAGGAGGGTTTGCATGTTCAAAAAACACGTAACGTTATCCGTCGTCCTCGGCTTGCTCGCGGCGGCGGCCGCCGGCTGCGGAGGGACGGATAAAGAAAACGGCGCGGGCTCCGGCGCCGCCGATGCCGGCGGCGGCAAGGCGACCGATACGATCGACAAGCCGGTCACGATCGACATCACCGACGCCGGCGGCACGACGGCCGATCAGCTGGACGCCCTGTTCGGCAATGCGATCCGCAAAAAGTTCCCGAACGTGACGATCAATTACAAGCTGACGAACAAAGAGATCCGGCTGGAAAATTTGATTACCGCCGGCGAAAACATCGACATTTACACCCGGTCGATCGGCTCCTTTTTCAACGAGGTTCCGGTATTCAAGTTTCAGTACGATCTTTCCGCCATGGTCAAAACGTACGGCCTCGATCTGAACCGGATCGAGCCGAGCCTGATCGATTCGATGAAAAACAACGCGGACGGCCAGCTGTGGGGATTGCCGGTGTTCAACACGAACTTGGTGCTCTACTACAACAAGGACATTTTCGACAAATTCGGCGTCGCGTATCCGAAGGACGGCATGACGTGGCCGCAAATTTACGATACCGCCAAAAAGCTGAACCGTACCGAAAACGGCGTGACGTATGTCGGCCTCGCGCTGTCCGGCCAGCATCAAATCAAGCTGAACAGCTTGGGCATGCCGTACGTCGATGCGAAAACGGGACTGTCCACGTACGACGACGAGAAGTGGAAAAAAATATTCGAGCCGCTGTACGTTCCGGCGGAAGACCCGGGCTATCGGTCGTTCATGGCCGCGAAGGGGGACAAAGTCGCCGATTCCCAAGATTTTTACGACAGCAAGGCGGCGATGCTCGGCACGATTCAGCATCATGCGGGGAACGCCAATTTCGCGAAAGCGGGCTTCAACTGGGATATGGCCTCGTACCCGACGTACCCGGACAGTCCGGACGTCGGCAGCCAGTCGTATCCGACCTACTTCGCGATTCCGTCTTTCGCGAAAAACAAAGACGACGCCTTCAAAATCATCAAGTACCTGCTCTCCGACGAATTCCAGACGGAAGCGTCCAAGGCGGGCAACATGACCGTGCTGAAAAATCCGGACATCCAGAAGGCGTACGGCACGAACGCGTACAAAGGCAAAAACTTGCAGGCCGCCTTCCACAACAAGTTCGCGCCGGTCATGCGCAAGACGCCGTACGACGCCGACGTGGAAAAAGCCGCGACCCAGCATATCGTGAACCTGGCTACCGGCAAAATCGACATCAATACCGCCCTGCGGCAGGCGAAAGACCAGGCGGACAAAAAAATCGCCGAGCTGAAGGCGAAATAACCGGCGCCGAACGCCGGCCGAAAGCGGAAGGGGGGACGCGGGCGCGGGCGGACTCCCTTCGATTTTTGCCGCAGGAAGCGCCGACAGCGAAAAGGAGAAAGGGGCGAACCGTCCATGCATCGTACCGCGAACGCCGACATTGCGGAAGCGCCGGTCGTTTTGGCGCTGAAGGGCAATTATGCCGATCCGTCGATCATCCGCGTCGGCGCCGATTACTATATGACGCATACGTCATACAAGCACGTGCCCGGGCTGATCGTTTGGCATTCCCGCGATTTGCTCCGCTGGACGCCGATATCCGCCGCGCTGCACGAATACGTCGGCGACGTCTGGGCGCCGGAGCTCGTCTGTCATGAAGGCAAGTTTTACATCTACTTTCCCGCCGCCCGCACCAATTGGGTCGTGACCGCGGATTCGCCGCACGGCCCGTGGAGCCGGCCGGTCGACCTGAAGCTGAAGGGGATCGATCCCGGCCATGTCGCAGGTCCGGACGGCAACCGGTATTTGTACGTGTCCGGGATCGACATCGTCCCGCTGTCGGACGACGGAATGTCGGTCGTCGGGCCGCCGAGGCGGGTTTACGAAGGCTGGCATTATCCGGCGGAATGGGAGGTGGAGGCGTTCGGTCTGGAAGGGCCGAAGGCGACGTACCGAAACGGCTATTATTACATGACCGCCGCCGAAGGGGGAACCGCCGGCCCGCCGACGAGCCATATGGTCGTCTCCTCCCGATCGCGGACGCCGTGGGGGCCGTGGGAGCATTCGCCCTACAATCCGATCGTCCGTACCGCCTCCGCGTCGGAGCGCTGGTGGTCGCGCGGCCACGGCACGCTGGCCGATACGCCGCACGGCGACTGGTATATCGCGTACCACGGCTATTTGAACGGCTTTCATACGCTCGGCCGTCAAACGCTGCTGCAGAAGGTCGAATGGACCGCCGACGGCTGGTACAATATCGCCTCGGGAACCGGCGCGGAACGGACGGAGCTTGCAAAAGCCGCCGCGCAGGGAGCGGAGCCGCAAGCCGGCGGACACGTCGCGGGCGACGATTGGGAAGACGACCGGCTCGGCCTGCATTGGCAGTGGTACGGCGAACCGCGGCGGGAGCGATTCCGTCCGGGCGGCGGGGAGCTGCGCGTCGACGGCGCGCCGGGCGAATCCCCTCCTGCGCCGCTTCTGTACATGGCGGGCGATTGCGCCTATGAAGCGGAAGTCGACGTGATCGTCCGCGGCGGCGCCGAAGGCAGGCTGATGCTGTACTACAACGAGCAAGCCTATCTCGGCATCGGGGTGTCGGCGGGCGGAGTGCGCCATTTCCGTTCGCACAAATCGTACGCCTCGATTCCGTGCAGGGGCGACCGTGTAAGGGTGCGCATACGGAACGACCGGCATATCGTATCGTTTCATTACAGCGAGGACGGCGTTCATTGGCGCAAATACGACAAAACGGCCGACGCCTCCGGCTTCCATCACAATACGTTCGGCGGCTTTCTCAGCCTGCGCGTCGGGCTGGACGCCGCGGGGGAAGGAACCGCCGTATTCCGCCGCTTTCGCTACCGGCCGCTCGAATCGCCGGGCGATTCCGGCCGATCCGGCGGCTGCGAAGAAACGGGGGGACGAGCATGAACCGGCTGGTTACGTTGTCGGTCCGCAACACGCTGCCGTTTCCGCGGCGAAACGAGCCGGTCGCGACGGGGATTCCCGTGCCGAAAACGGCGGGGCTTCGCCGTGCGGGCGATCTGGCGCTTTACGACCAGGACGGCCGGCGCGTGCCGGCCCAATTCGCTCCGCTCGCCCATTGGGAGGACGGCATCGCCGTGAAATGGGCGCTGCTCCACTTCCGGACGGACGCGGAAGCGGGCGCGGAGCGGCGGTACGATCTCGTCGCAGAGCCGAGGGCGGACGACGTCGGCCTCGACGACGGCACTGCGCCGCGGCGTATCGCGACGGAAACGCCGGAAGGCGTGCTGCTCGATACGGGCGTTTGGCGCGGCACGATCGGCGCGGACGGCGCGCTCGTAAGCGGCATTGAGGTGAAAGCGGGCGAAGCGTGGCGGCCGGTTTCGTCCGCCGAGGGCGGATTGTACGGTACGGCGGAAACCGTAGCGGGCGGAACGAGGTACGTGGCGGGAAAGCCGCGCGAACGGATCGTCGAGGAAAACGGCACGGAGCGGGCGATCGTCAAAATCGCCGGAAGCTACGTACCGGCGCCGAAGCAGCCGCAAGCGGGCGAAGCCGCCGAATCGGGCGCCGAGGACGGGCTGCGGGGCCGGTTGGCGTACGAGATCCGGATCGAAGCGTATCGCGGGAAAACGGAGCTGAAGCTGACCCATACGGTCGCCGCCGGACCGGACGGCGCTCATTTTGCGGAGCTGGCGCTCCGTCTGCCGATGCCGGTCGAGCGGATATCGGCGGGCGGCGGGGACGGCGTCCTGTACGAGCAAGACGGCGTCGCGCCCGGCCGGACGCTCGGGATCATACATTATGCCGAAGACGAATACGGCTGCGGCGCGCTTGACCCGGCGGCGCCCGAGCATCGGCGGGAGAACGGTCGGCACGACGGCTGGCTCGCCGCGCGAAACGGGCGCGCGGCCGTTGTCGCGACGATCCGGCATTTTGCCGAAACCTATCCGAAAAGCGTGGAGACGAACGGGGACGAGCTGACGATCGGATTGCTGCCCGGGCGGTCCGATACGAAAGATTCGTTCGTTCCGGCGAATCAGATGCTGGACCGTTACTCGCTCGCTCCGGGGGAAGCGCGCACGCACGAGCTGCTGCTCGCCTTCGCCGCGCCGGACTTGAGCGACGAAGCGGCGCGCCGCATGTCCGCCGCGTTTCACCGCCCGATGCTCGCGCTCGCCCCGTGGGACTGGTACACGGATAGCGGCGCGCTGGGCGACCTGATTCCGCGCTCCGACCGGTACGAAGACTACGAGAAAGCGGTGGACGATACGCTCGCTTCCTGCCTGCGCCGGCGCGATGCGCTGCGTCTGTACGGAGACCGGAACTTCGGCGACGACCAATACGGCAAGCCGGGCGTATGGAACAACGGCGAGTACGATTACGCCCATGTGGGCATGCTTCATTTCCTCCGCGGCGCGGGACGGGATTGGTTCGAGCGGTACGCGCTGCCGGCCGCGCGGCATATGATGGACATCGACGTCTGCCACGCCGGTCCGCATGCGGGCAAAGTGCATCAGCACGGCGAGCGGCATAATTCGGAGACGCCGAAGCTCGGCTCGCACGCCTGGATTCGCGGATTGCTGGAATATTACTGCTTCACGGGGGATTTGCGGGCGAGAGACGTCGCCTTGAAGGTCGCCGATACGTGGAGCGCCGATATTTTGGGCAGAGGCGTGGCGGAAGGGACGGAGCGGGGCATCACATGGCCGGTCGTTTCGATGCTGGCGGCGTACGGCACATTTCCGAAGCCGGCTTATTTGGAGGCGGCGAGCCTGCTCGTCCGCACGGTGCTGGACTGCCACGACCCGCTCGAGGGCGACTTCAAGGGGACGATGAGCCGGCCGACGACGAAAAACAACTGGGGCACGTTTGTCATCGGCTCGCCCGTTCTCGAGTCGCTCGTCCTGTACGAGCAAACGACGGGAGACGTTCGGGCCAAAGAAACGGTCGTGCGAGCGGCCCGGCGGCTTGCGAGGCTGAACTGGCTGCCGGACGTCGGCGCATGGGAATATACCCATTCGATGCTGTCGGGCGGGGAGCGGGTTCATAACGCCAAAACCGACAAAATGGTGACGCCCGCCGTCCTGTACGGCTATCTGTACTCCGGGGACGGGGAGCTGCTCGCGAAGGCGATGAGCGCTTTTGCCCATAGCGCGGGAGTTCCTTCCGGCTCCGGAAAAGACGTCGGACAGTCGTACTGCTTCGGGGTGCGGATTCCGGCGCTGCTCGAGCGCGCCAAATCGATGAAGGAGGGATGCGCCGATGACGCTTCGCGAAATGAATGATCCGATCGTGGTAGCCCGCGACGGAAGCGGTCAGTTTACGACCGTTCAGGAGGCGGTCGACCGGCTGCCCGATTATTCCGAGACGCCGGTCACGATATCGATTAAAAACGGCGTTTACCGCGAAAAGCTGGTCGTTCCGCAGTCGAAAACGAACGTCCGGTTCGTCGGCGAAAGCCGCGACGGCACCGTTCTCGTTAATTCGGACAACGCGCATACGCCCGGCGACGACGGCCAGCCGCTCGGCACGTTTCGCAGCGCCAGCGTATTCGTCTACGGCGACCGGTTCGCCGCGGAACGGTTGACGATCCAAAACGACTCGGGCCAAGGAACCGGTCAGGCGGTGGCCGCCTTCGTGCAGAGCGACAAGGCCGTCTTTCGCGACGTGACGTTTTTGGGCTACCAGGATACGCTGTATACGGCCGAAGGCAGGCAGTATTACGAGAATTGCCGGATCGAAGGCGACGTCGACTTTATTTTCGGGGCGGCGACGGCGGTGTTCGATCGCTGCGTCATTCACAGCAAGCGGAGCGGCAGCTATTTGACCGCGGCGTCGACGCCGCCGGAGCGGCGGTTCGGCTACGTGTTTCTCGATTGCCGCATTACCGGCGATCCGGGCGTGAAGGACGTTTATCTCGGCAGGCCGTGGCGTCCGCATGCGAGCGTCGCGTTTATCCGCACCTGGATGGACGGGCTCGTCATACCGGCCGGCTGGCACAATTGGCGGGACCCGGAACGGGAAAAGACGGCCCGGTACGCCGAATACGACAGCCGCGGGCCGGGAGCGGCGCCGCAAGCCCGCGTCGGCTGGTCGCGCCAGCTGTCGGAGCGGGAGGCGGCGGAGTACGACGCAGGCGCCGTTTTGGGCGGCGACGACGGCTGGCGGCCTTGATCCAGCGGGGAGAAGGGGCGCTTTAGCGAAAGGAGGTAGCGGCAAGGAGGCAAAAGTCCGGTTCATGGCGAGCCGGACTTTTCCTTTTTTTCGTCTTTCCGGCACCCGCTTTTTCGCCGAGCGATTACCGCCGCAACAGCAGTCCCGCCTCGAGCGCGCGGACGGTACCGGGCGCTGAAGGCGTAACGCGGCGCGCCCTGCAAACACTTGATCGGACGCGATCGGGTGTTTTTCGTTTCCCTTTCTTTCCGTATTTTTCAAAACGGAATAACGAAATCGGGAGTACTGTAAACTAACTCGGACGAGTATAATGGACGAATATCGTACGTTCGCGCTTATGCGAAAGATCTTGTCGAACGAAGGAGTGTGAGGTGTCGTGATCGGCTTGCTGCCGCTCATGCTGGAACGGGTCGGCCTGCTGCTGATGGTGGCGATCCTGCTCTCCCGGCTGAAGTCGTTTCGCTCCATCGTTTATCACGAGCACGGCTATACGGAAAAAATAAGCCTTATCCTCATATTCGGCGCGTTCGGGGTGCTCAGCAACTATACGGGCGTGCAAATTCGCGGCGGCGGCTCGATTTCGTCCGCGGCCTGGCAAGCGTGGATCGGCCCGGACGGGGCGATCGCCAATACGCGCATCATGGGCGTCGTCATCGGCGGCCTGCTCGGCGGCCCGCTCGTCGGGACGGGCGTCGGTCTCATCGCCGGGCTGCACCGGTTTACGCTCGGCGGCTTTACGGCGCTCTCCTGCGGGCTGTCGAGCATACTCGCGGGCATCGTGACGGGATGGATCGGCAGACGAATCCGCGTATGGGAAAACAAGGCGCTCTGGCAAGCCGTCGTCATCGGCATTTCGATGGAAGCGGCGCAGATGGGCATCATATTGCTCGCCGCGCGTCCGCTTGAAGCCGCTGTCGCGCTCGTGCGCGTCATCGGCGTGCCGATGATCGTCGTCAACGGCTTCGGCACGTTTTTGTTCATGCTGATCATTCAATCGATATTGCGGGAAGAATCGCGAACCCGCGCGCTGCATACGCAGCAGGCGTTTTCGATCGCGGACGAAACGCTGCCCTTTTTCCGGCAAGGGCTGAACCCGGAATCGTGCAGGCATGCGGCCGACGTCATTCTGAAATGGACGAACGCCGACGCGATCTCGATTACCGACCGCCATCGCGTGCTCGCCCACGTCGGAGAAGGGGCGGATCATCATATCGCGCTGCAAAGCATCTCGACCCGGCTGACGCGGCAGGTGCTCGAAACCGGGACGACCGGCGAAGCGGGCTCGCGCCAGCAAATCCAATGCAGCAAGCCGGACTGCGTCCTGCAGGCGGCGATCGTGCTGCCGCTCAAGGTGCGGGAGCAGACGGTCGGCACGCTCAAGCTGTATTTCAAAAATCCGCGCACGCTCGACCGCGCCGAGCGCGAAATGGCGGAAGGGCTCGGCAAGCTGTTTTCGACGCAGCTCGAGCTGGCGGAGGCGGAGCGGCAGCGCAAGCTGCTGAAAGACGCGGAGATCAAGGCGCTGCAGGCGCAGGTGCATCCGCACTTTTTGTTCAACGCGTTCAATACGATTTCCGCGCTGTGCCGGACCGATCCGGAGCAGGCGCGGACGCTGCTGCTGCAGCTCAGCGTATTTTTCCGCAGCAATTTGCAGGGGGCGCGCCAAATCTTGATTCCGCTCTACAAGGAGCTGGAGCATGTGAGGGCGTATCTCGCCATCGAGCAGGCCCGATTTCCGGACAAATACGCGCTGCGGATGGAAATCGATCCGTCGCTCGAGCCGGTCGGCGTGCCGCCGTTCACGCTGCAGCCGCTCGTCGAAAACGCGCTGCGCTACGCGTTTCCCGCGCGAACGCCGGCCGGCAGCGCGCTTATCGTGCTGCGGGCGTACCGCGAGGACGGGCATATGGCGCTCGTCGCCGAAGACAACGGCCGCGGAATCGAGCCCGGGCTGCTCGACGCCCTCGGCAGCAAGACGGTCGAGTCCGCGGAAGGGACGGGGACGGCGCTGTATAACATTCGCAAGCGAATCGACGAAATTTACGGAGCGAAAGGCAGCTTTCGCATCGAAAGCGTTCCGGGCGAGGGGACGAAGGTGACGATTCGGCTGCCGATACAGGATTCGCAAGGGGAGGATCGCTATGCTGAAAGCTTTGATCGTGGATGACGAACCGATCGCTCGCGACGAGCTCGCCTATTTGCTGCGCCGGACGGGCCAGGTGGACGTCGTCGGGGAATCGGACCGGTTCGAGACGGCGCTGCGGCTCATTCGCGAGCTGCGGCCCGACGTCGTCTTCCTGGACATTCAGCTGGCCGAAGAGAACGGGGTCGACATCGCCAAGCGGCTGACGGAGGAGGTCGACGAGCCGGCGCCGGACATCGTGTTCGCGACCGCCTACGACGAGTACGCGCTTCAGGCGTTCGAGCTGGATGCGATCGATTACGTGCTGAAGCCGTTCGAAGAAAGCCGGATCAAGCGGACGGTCGACAAACTGCTCAAACGGACCGAGCTGAAGGAAAGCCGGGCCGCCTCGATCGTACCGGCGCGCCGGCCGAGAGCGAAGGAAAGGCTCGAACGGCTCCCCGTTTCGGTCGACGACCGCATTATGCTCCTTTCGGTCGACCGCATCGTCTACGTCGGCTTCGAGGACGGGAAGACGATCATCGCGACCGACGAGCGCGCCTATCGGGTGAACGAGCCGCTCGCCTCGCTCGAGCGCAAGCTGGAGGACGGCCCCTTTTTCCGCGTGCACCGCGCGTTTATCGTCAACCTCGACGCCGTCGTCGAAATTCAGCCGTGGTTTCACTCGACCTGCAATCTCATCATGCGGAACGGGTCGACCGTGCCGGTCAGCCGGACGTACATGAAGGAGCTGAAGCAGCTGCTCGGCTTTTAGCGAGGCGTTCGGGGCTTTAGGGCTATCGGATGGATCGGGGACGGACAATGTATGCCGCTAAGCCCGGTTCTTATGCGGCCCGCGGCTCGCATCGTGCGCCTCAAGCCCGGTTTTGTGCAAGTTAAGCCCTTTCTCGCGCGTTCTGCGCTGAAAACCGCCAATGTTCGTTTTCACCATCTATAATCGGGATTACGAACTACGAAAGGGGCGCGCCTGCATGAATGCGATTTCAATTGTTATCGGATCGATCTGTATTCTTCTGATCGCCTACCGTCTGTACGGGACGTTTATGGCTGCCAAAGTATTAAAGCTCAGCGACGCCAAGCCGACGCCGGCGCACGAGCTTCAGGACGGCAAAGACTATGTGCCGACGAACAAATGGGTGACGTTCGGACACCATTTCGCCGCCATTGCCGCGGCCGGTCCGCTCGTCGGCCCGATTCTCGCCGCGCAGTTCGGCTATTTGCCCGGCTTGCTCTGGCTGCTCATCGGAGCGGTCATCGGCGGCGCCGTGCACGATATGGTCGTCCTGTTCGCGTCGATGCGCAAAAACGGGAAATCGCTTTCCGAGGTCGCAAAGGAAGAGCTCGGCCCGGTCGCCGGCTTCTGCACCGGACTGGCGATGCTGTTCATCATTACGATTACGATGGCCGGCTTGTCGATGGTCGTGCTGCACGCCCTCGAAAACAACCCGTGGGGGACGTTCGCCGTCGCCATTACGATTCCGATCGCGATGTTCGTCGGCATTTTGTACAAAAAAACCGGCAACCTGAAGCTCGCTTCGACGCTCGGCTTCATTTTGCTCATGATCGGCGTGTTCGCCGGCCCGTCCATTCAGCAAACGGCGCTCGGCGACCTGCTTACGCTCGATACGCATACGCTCGGCTACATTTTGCCGATTTACGCGTTTTTCGCCGCCGCGTTGCCGATATGGCTGCTGCTCGCGCCGCGCGACTATTTGAGCAGCTTTATGAAAATCGGCGTCTTCATCGCGCTCATCGTCGGCGTGTTCATCATTAATCCGGCGATCCAGTTCCCGGCGTTTACGTCGTTCGTCGGAGGCGGCGGCCCGATTTTGGCCGGTCCGGTCTGGCCGTTCGTCTCGATCACGATCGCCTGCGGAGCGATATCCGGCTTCCACGCCTTCGTCGGCTCGGGGACGACGCCGAAAATGATCAACCGCTGGAGCGACATTAAAGCGGTCGGCTTCGGCGCGATGCTCGTCGAATGCGTCGTCGGCATTATGGCGCTCGTCGCCGCGACCGCCCTGCAGCCGGCCGACTATGTCGCCATCAACTCGACACCGAAGGTGTTCCAGACGCTCGGCATGGACGTCGTCCATTTGCCGGAGCTCGCCGAGAAAATCGGGCTCAATCTGGAAGGCCGGACGGGCGGAGCGGTGACGCTCGCCGTCGGCATGACGTACATTTTTACGAAAATTCCGTGGTTCAGCCATTTGTCGTCGTACTTTTTCCAATTCGTCATCATGTTCGAAGCGGTGTTCATCCTGACGGCGATCGACGCCGGAACGCGGGTCGCCCGTTACTTGATCCAGGACTTTTTCGGCGAGCTGTACAAACCGCTCAAAAAAGCCGACTGGCTGCCGGGCTCGATTTTCGCCAGCGCGCTCGCCTGCTTCCTGTGGGGCTATCTGCTCGTTTCGGGCGACATCAGCTCGATCTGGGCGCTGTTCGGCGTATCGAACCAGCTGATGGCTGCGATCGGCCTGATCGTCGGGGCTACCGTCATCCTGAAAATCGCCGACAAGCGCTGGTATGCGCTCACCTGCATGATTCCGCTCGCCTATTTGTTCGTGACGGTCATGTATGCGGGGTATTGGATGGTCGCGAACGTTTACTTGAACCCGTCGAACGCGGGCTACAACGTGCTGAACGGCATCCTGTCCATCATTATGCTCGTGCTCGGCATCGTCATCATGATCGCCGCCATCAAAAAATGGAACGAGCTGTGGAACGCTCCGACGATAAGAGTGAATACGAAAGCGGCTTGACGAAGATAGCGGGTCGGGCCGAAATGCCGGGTGCGTTCGCTTGAGCGGTCCCCAAAGACCTTGACTCTCCGCTGATATTTTCCAAAAAGCGGGGGATAGTAAACAAGGGAGGCCGTTTGCAGCCGCGTCCTGTTGATGCTTGCATAGAAAAAGGACGGCACGGGGCCGTCCTCTTTTGCTTTGCTTACGATACCGCGGAGTCCGAAGCTTCGGCTGCCGCGCCGTCGCCGTTTTGCGGGGCGAAGCGCTTGATGTGGACCCGGCCTTTGCCGCCCGCTTCGCCGTTCACGAGCTTCGCGGCGAAGTCGGCCAGCCCGGCTTTGCGGCTGTCGTACTGCTCCTGCGTCAGCTTGCCGTCCGCGAGCAGCTGGTCCAGCTGCTCCGTCTGGGCCGCGACGATGCCGTCGATGACGGTTTGGACGTCGACGCCTTTCTCGCTTGCGATCGCGGCGATCGTTTTGCCGGATTTGACCGCTTCGCCCAGCTCGTCCTGCGTCAAACCGAGCAGCGCGGCGATTTCGTCGGATTTGACCCGCATATGTCCTTTGCGGATCGGCTTGTCCGCCGTTCCGTTTGCCGTTCCGTTCGTCCCGGACCACTGCGCCCGTTCGAGACGTTTTCCGAACGTTTTGTCCGTTTGAAGCTGCTGCGTTTGCGTTGTATCGGGAGCCGTATCGGCCGCGCGGGCGCTGCTCGCCCACAAGCCGCCGCCCAGTGTAATCGCAAGTGCCATCGTCGTCGCCGTTATCGTTTTCAGTCGTTTCATTCGTTCTCCACTCCGTTTCCGTTATAGTTGGTTGGGATCGTCGCTCCGCCGGTATCGGCGAAGGCGGGAAGCCGGTTGGTCCGGACTTCGGCGGGACCGGTCGCTCACCTCCTTCACATGGAATATCGTACCGTCGGTTTCTTAATTTCAAGTGAAAACAAACTGAAACGAGCATGAAAGTTGGCTGAATGTTGGCTGAATGCGCGCGGCGAATAACGGCCGGACTAGCGGACGATCGGAAAAATAAGCGGTATCGTTTGGTTCTCTACCTACACAAAAGAGAGACTATCTCCATATGTTGACTACCAGATAGTCACTTTACTTGAAAGTAGGCAGAGAGAGTGATGGAATCTAAAAAAATAAAGAAATTGCGCAAAAAGAACGGCGCCATGGCGGCAGGCGGGTCAGAGCAAGTAACGGGACACAATAAGAAGAAAGCAATCAAGAAAAACGTTTTCGATTATATCGTCATCGGCGCCGGAACGGCGGGCGGAGTCATAGCCAAAAAATTGACGGATGACAAGCAAACTTCCGTGCTCGTTCTCGAGCCGGGAATTAACAGTACGACGCAGTTAAGCAGTCCGAACGTTTTGGAGGCCATTCCTTTGTCAACCGACAATAAATACGCCCTCAACCTTTTATCCATAGCGGAGCCGTCCATTCAGCGGCAGCTTACAACGATCAACGGTCGGGTGATCGGGGGGAGCTCGGAGGTCAACTATATGCTCGCCATCCGCGGGAGCCGGGAGCTTTACGACAGGTGGGCGGCTCTTGTCGGCAGCAAACAATGGAGCTACAATCAAGTTCGTTCTCTGTTTATCGAAAATGAAACGTATACCGGACAAACGCAAAATCCGAACGAAAGAGGAAGAAAAGGGCCGATATTCGTCAGACAGCAGCACATTCCTTCGAACGGACTTATTCAAACGTTGGCCAACGCGACGGCAAAAGTATTGGGTATTCCCGTTGTAGAGGACTATAACACGGGGGTGCGAGACTGCACGTTTTACAAAAACCAGTTTACCCAGAAAGAAGTCGGCGGCAGGATTGCCCGCTCGTCGACGGCAACGGGGTACTTGAACGAAAGTATTGTAACTCAAGGCAATGAACGGCATCCCGACGAGGTTGGGGTTGGAAAAAGAAAGCTGGTCATTTTCGCCAAAACGACGGTGAACAAAATCGTATTCAGGAAAAAGGAAGGGTCGTTCGTCGCGGTCGGCGTCGATTATGTCAAAGACGGCGTTTCGCATCGATCGTTTGCCCGAAAAGGCGTTATCGTTTCGGCAGGCTTTTTCTCCTCCGTCATTTTGCAGCGGTCGGGGATCGGAAAATCGCGCGATTTGATTCGTGCGGGGATCGCTCCGTTAATCGAAAATCCGAACGTAGGCTACCATTTGCAAACTCACGCGTATGTCGGACTCGGAGTTGAAGTGGATACGTCTCAAATATTGCCGATAGCGGCAGCCGATCCGAATCAGCCTATCGCCTTGGGCGCCTTTAAATCGGAGCACAGGAAAAGCTCGGAGGGCCGCCGCTTGCAGCTGCAAGGAGTGCCCGCGCCGATCTTTCTTCCCGCCCAGGAAGTGGCCAGCAACGGGTGGGAACTTGATGTGACGAAGCCTGTCAATATTATGAGCTTCGGCATAGTTGACCTGAATCCGAGAAGCAGGGGGACGATCATGGCCGCTCATAGCGATCCCGAAGCCCTTCCGTCGTTTACCTTCAATCCGCTGCAGCCGGGTACGAACGATCTGGATTTCATGGTGGATCAATATATCAACTTGTACAATATTATTAAAGAGGCCAGACGGAAAAACAGCGGCATTCATAAAGTGGTATATCCGCCCGAAGCGATCTTTACGATTCCCGACGAGGAGGAAAAAAGAAGACAGCTTAGTGGATACGCCAGAGCTTCTTATTCGAACTTCTACCATTACGGCGGGCAATGCAAAATGGCGAAAAGTGTTCGGGACGGAGTCGTCAACGAAAATCTGGACGTGTTCGGTACAAAAAACCTGAAAGTAGCCGATCTATCCGTCTCTCCCATTTTGCCGGACGGCAACACGTCCATACCCGCTCAAATGATCGGTTTAAACGCGGTCCGAATTATTCAAAACAATTCTCGCCCTTACGTTGCAACCGATAAAGATTTTGTTGAAGCGGAATAATTACAGATTCCTTGACGAAGTGATTTATCGAATGGTGGAGCTGCTTCAGGGCGGCTTCTTTTTTTGGAAGCACCGGTATTCCGCGCGGCTGATGTCGCCCGTTTTTTGCATAAAGCGTTTTCGCACGGTTTAAGTTAAGGTGAGCCGTAGCTGTCCGGACAAAAGGCGCAAACCGCTTCATTCCGCCCGCTCGCGCTGCTTTTTCCGGTAATCGGTCGCGCTGAGTCCGGTCGTCTCCTTGAACACGCGCGTAAACGAGCGAAGCGACGAAAAGCCGACGTCGTAGGCGATTTCCGCCACCGACATATCGGTCGCGGTCAGCAGGCTGGAGGCGCGGCGAATGCGCAGCTGGTGCAAATACTCGAGAAAATTTTTGCCGAGCAGCCGCTTGAACGCCCCGCGAACGACGAAGACGCTGACGCCGAATTTGCCCGCGACCTCCTCGAGCGATATCGTTTCCTCCATGAAATGGGTGTTGACGTATTTGACGAAATCCCACTCGACCGGACTGAGCTCGACCGGTTGCCCGAACGAGGCGAAAGCCGGATGATGGCGGAAAAACAAATAAATCGCTTCCAGCAGCTTGATGCGCATAAAGCCTTGCTTGCCGAGCGACGAGGAAGCCGATTCCGCTTCGAGCGCGGATAAGACCGACTTGATCGCCTCGAACGCGTCCGGAGGCAGGTCGTAATACGGCTTCGTTTCGTCGGACAGCTTGACGAGCCACCCGCCGACTTCGGCGAAAGCGGGCTGAAACAGCGAATTCATATCGAACATGCAGCAAAATTTATACAGCGGCTTGCCGTCGTCCAGCCGGAGCGCGTGCAGATGGTAAGGCGGCAGCAGGCATATGCTGCCGGGCTGCAGCCGGTGCTCCTCGCCGCCGACGATTTCCGTCCCGTTGCCGCTCGTCACGAGCGATATTTCCGCAAATTCGTGATGGTGGTTCGGATAGCCGTGCTTCAACGGATAATGCGTGATGAAGAGCGGAAACTCGCCTTTTTTG
Source organism: Paenibacillus sp. GYB003 (assembly GCF_036577625.1). Taxonomy (NCBI): domain Bacteria; kingdom Bacillati; phylum Bacillota; class Bacilli; order Caryophanales; family Paenibacillaceae; genus Paenibacillus; species Paenibacillus sp. GYB003. The sequence continues at coordinate 112,135 of NZ_JARBDC010000042.1, forward strand.
AACGTGCTGAGCCGCAAACTGTCCTGAAAGATCGGATAAGTCGTCATGCGCGTCGTCCCTCGCCGAAGGTCGTTTTGATTGATCCCATTGTAGCAATTTTTGACCTATTTTCCTACACAATTTGGCGTGTAGCGGAAAAGCCCGGATACTATAATGAAGGCATTCCAAGGGATAAAGGGGACGTGCACGATGAGTCAGGAAAAGCTCGCCATTCACGGCGGACCGAAGACGAAGACGACGCCGTTCGGGACGGGCAAGCGGTTCGGCTTGGACGAAGCGAAGGAGCTTCTGGAGGCGCTCGAGCAAAATACGCTGTTTTACCATTTCGGCAAAAAGGTGAAAACGTTTCTCTCGAACTTTAACGAGCTGTACGGCGTCAAGTACAGCGTCGCGACGACGTCGGGCACGGCGTCGATTCACGTGGCGCTCGGCGCCGCGGGCGTTACCGTCGGCGACGAAGTCATTACGAGCCCGATTACGGACCAGGGGACGCTGATCGGCATTTTGTACCAAAACGCCATTCCGGTGTTCGCCGACCTCGATCCGAATACGTACAACATGGACCCGAAATCGATCGAGGCGCGCATCACGCCGCGCACGAAGGCGATTTTGGTCGTTCATCTCGCCGGCAATCCGGCGGATATGGACGCGATTATGGCGATCGCCCGCAAGCATAACGTGAAGGTGATCGAAGACTGCGCGCAAAGCTATTTGACGAAATACAAAGGCCGTTTGGCGGGCACGATCGGCGATTACGGCTGCTTCAGCACGAACGACTTCAAACATATTTCGACCGGCGACGGCGGCATCGTGACGGTCAATTCCGGCGACGAGCAGGACTTCCTGACGACGCACGCGTTCGCGGACAAAAACTTCAAACGGTTCGGCGACACGGTGCAGAAGGAGCTGCATTACGTCGCTCCGAACTACCGGATGACCGAGCTGCAGGGCGCCGTCGGCATCGCGCAGCTGAAAAAGCTGCCGTGGATATGCGAGCAGCGCAACAAATTCGGCGACCGGATCACCGCCGGCATCTCCGGACTGCCGGGCATCGAGCCGCACAAAGTCGAAGCCGGCAACTACGGCACGTATTGGTTCTACATGATGCGCGTCGACGAGTCGAAGCTGACGTGCACGCGAGAAGAATTCAGCAAGGCGCTGGCCGCCGAAGGCATTCCGAACTCGGCCGGCTACATCCCGCAGGTGATGTACATGCAGCCGCTGTTCCAGAAGCGGCAGGCGTACCTCGGCAGCCACTTCCCGTTCGACCTGACCGGCATTACGTACGAGGAAGGATTGTGCCCGAACGCGGAAGCGATTTTGCAGACGGCGATCCGGTTCGGCGTGAACGAGTTTTACACCGAGCAGGACGTCGAAGACATCGTCCGCGCGATCCGCAAAGTGGCGAACCATTTCGCCAAAGTGCCCGCGTTGTAAGCGCAGCGAGCAGCCTGTCGGACCTGAGTCCGGCGGGCTGCTCTTGTTTCCTGGTCAAGCGTTTATATCTTTTCGGAGCAAACGAAAAGAACGCTAAAGCATGGGGCGAGCGGCGCCTTTCGTTTCCGTGTCCGGCTGATCTTTATCCTGCCGGGCGGTGAACGGGAAAACCTCCCGTTAACTCGCTCCGCTGTAGGCAAGACTGTCGAAATACCTGGAAAAGCTCCAGGTAAATTGGCGCCGAGTCGGCGAAAAGCGCGGTTTGGACGAATGTAGCGGGACGTTTTCCCGTTGTTTTGCCCGGAAACGGGAAATGACCGAAACTAGCGGGAGCATTTCCATCCCGTTTTTCTTCTCCGCTGCCGTTTCGGCACAACCAAAAAGTTCGGTTTGCACAGAAAAGACCGTCCGTCCCGACCTTCGCTTAAGCGCCGAAGCCGGAGCGGGTTTCCTGCTGCCTGCGGCGGGACTGGCCCAAGTTCCAAGGTCTAACGGTCATGGCGGCCGCTATTGAGCCTCATTTCGGCTTATTTTTTTTGTAACGGACACAGGCTCAGCTATTTAGTGAAAAACCCCCTTTTGGCCGGCGGTTCGGAGCAAATAAGCGCAGGTGGTGTCCGTTGCGATTGGAGAACGGCCGATTTTCGCGAAATAAGCTCCGTGGCGTCCGTTACGTTTCTTTGCATCCTCGAAATACGGCGGTGGACGTTTTTCTTCGCGGCCCGGCTCCCTCCGGCTGCTCCCGCTTTCGCATCTTGATTTTGCGCTTCAATGTGATAGACTCATTTCAAGCTGCGGGCCGTTTCTTTTTTCGGGATCTTCTTTTGCCATCGCACTTCCCGCTCGTAAGGATGGAACGCGCGAACAGGAGGGGGACGCCTTGGATATCCAATTAAAGCTGCGAACCGGCCGATATTCGCTTCAAGTGGTCGCGAACCGGTACGTCGAACGGCGAACCGGGTTCATCAACCGGCGGCACAGCCATCCGGTCTATCATTTGATGTACATTACGGACGGGGAAGGCACGTTCGAGGTCGGCGATTCGACGACGCGCGCCTTGCCGGGCATGCTGTACTGGATCAGTCCGAACGAGCCCCACCGGTTCGAGGCGAGCTTGACCCGCCCGATGAGCAATTTTGCGTCCACGTTCGTGCTGAGGGGGGAAGACGGCGTTCCGGCGGAAATTCCGTTCCCCGATTTGATCGAGGAATATGCCGGGACGCAGCTGCCGTCGGCGGCGCGCCGGTCCCCCTGCATCGTTCCGCCGCAGTTCCGACCCGCCGTCGAGAACGGCTTCCGCCAAACGGTCGCACCCGCGGAGGCGCCGTCCCGGGACATCCGGGACAAGCTGCGCGTGCTCGATTTGATCGTGCGCATCGCCGATACGGTTGGCCGAATCGGGCAAGGGGCGCCGGGCCGGAAAAACGGGACCGCCGTGACGGAGCTGCTGCGCTACATCGAAACGAATTTGCACCGGGCGCTTACGCTGGAGGAGCTGGCGCGGCATATTCATGTGACGCCGAATTATTTGTGCCGCATGTTCAAGCGCGAGACGGGAGCCACGCCGCGGCAGTACGTGCAGAAGCTGCGCATGGAAAAGGCGATGGAACGGCTCGTCGATACGGACGAGCCCGTTTACGGCATCGCGGAGCGGCTCGGTTTCGAAAGCGCTTCCTATTTCGCCCGCGTGTTCCGGGCGAAGCACGGCGTAACGCCGTCCGTTTTTCGGGAGCTGCAAAAAGGATAATATTTTACGGGTATCGGCCTTTTTTCTGTCTTTATTCGCATGTCGAACCTTTGCTATAGTTGCTGTGCAGGCGCGCGCCGGCAAGCACTCGGGGACGAACCGACCGGGTGTTCGATTTCGGGAACGGCAGGTCGTCGAACAAAAGGCGGGGGTTATATGGACAAGTTTCGCATGCGAAAGCGGTTTCTTGCCGAAAATCCGGGGGCTGCCGCATGGCGCCCTTCGTTTGGCGCTGGGCTCGCGCTGCTGCTTCTGTCGGGCTGCGCCGGCGCCGGGAGCGGCGCACCGAATGACGAAGGCTCGCCTCGAGGGGAGCCGGCGAAGCCGGTGACGCTGACGTTTTATCAATATTCGGCCTTTTTGACCGACGAAGAGTTTCAGGAATTGATCGCGAAGCCGGTAAAAAGCAAATACCCTCATATTACGCTGGAGCTCGTGCGCGACGGCAAAGGGACGTCGCCGTCGGAGCTCGTGACGGCCGGAAGCATGCCGGACATCGTGTATACCGGGTCGGCCGGCGCGGTTACGCTGATCGAATTGAACGCGGTGCACGATTTGAACGGGCCGATCAAGAAAAACGGGCTCGATCCGGGCAAGTTCGATGCGACGGCCGTGAAGTTCATCCAAAGCTATTCGAAGCGAGGGGAGACGTACGCGCTGCCGTTCGCCATCAATTTTTCCGCGCTGTATTACAATAAAGATTTGTTCGACAAGTTCGGCGTCCCGTACCCGACGGACGGAATGTCGTGGGACGATGCGATCGGCCTCGCCAAAAAGCTGACCCGAACGGATAACGGCATCCCTTACAAAGGGCTCGATCTGGACGGCGGCTTTCAACGGCTGGGCGAGCAGCTGGCGCTCCCCGTCATCGATCCGAAAACGATACGGGCATCGCTGCAGACGGACGGCTGGAAGACGGCGGTCGACATGTTCAAGCGGATCAAGGAAATTCCCGGCAATGCGGACGGCAAAGCGGCCGTTCCCGCGTTCGAGCAGGATCGCAGCCTGGCGATGCTCGCCGGACTCGGCGCCAGACTCGGGGAGCTCGAGGAGCTGCACAACAAGGGCACTCCTCTAAATTGGGATTTGGCCGCCATGCCGACGTTCCGGGAAGCGCCAACCAACAGCTTCGGCATCAGCCTGTTTTTGCTCATGCTTTCCTCGGGCGGCAAGCATAAGGACGAAGCGTTCCAGGTCGTCCGGCTGCTGCTGGGCGAAGAGGTGCAGACCGCCCTCAACAAGCGCGGCCGGCAAACGAGCCTCCAGGATCCGAAGTACCGGGAATCGTTCGCGGGCGATTTGAAATCGGCCCAGGGCAAAAACGTGGCGGCGATTTACAAACGGACTCCGGCGCTGCTGCCGCCGCTCACCAAGTACGACAACATCGCCAAATCCGAGCTGGCCAAAGCGGCCGCCAAGGTCGCGGCGGGCGGGTCGGACGTCAATACGGCGCTTCGCGAAGCGGAAGACCAGGCAAACAAGCTGATCGCCGCGGAAGCCGCCAAATAAACGACTTTGCGATCGAAGGAGCCGAAACGAATGGACCAGCAAACGAGCGACAGAGCGTACTGGATCGCGACCATGTGGAAAATCGCGGATCCCGTCTTGACCGCATTGGCGGAACGCCGCCTGAAGGCGGTTATGCCGGTCGAAGGCAAGACGGACGACAGGCGAAACTATACGTATTTGGAGGCGCTGGGACGCCTGCTGGCGGGGATCGCGCCTTGGCTCGAGACGGGGCCGGCGGACGGGGAGGAAGGACGGCTGCGGGAGAAAGCGGCCGCCCTCGCCCGCGAGGCGATCGATGCCGGAACCGATCCGGCGTCGCCCGACTATATGAACTTCGGCGAAGGCTACCAGCCGATCGTGGACGCCGCCTTTTTGGCGCAGGCCATTTTGCGCGCCCCGACCGAGCTTTGGGACAGGCTGCACGAACGGGTGCGGCGCAACGCGGTCGCCGCCTTGAAGGCGACGCGCACCCGCAAGCCGCATTTCAACAACTGGCTGCTGTTCGCGGCGACGATCGAGGCGGCGCTGTGCCGGATGGGCGAGCCCGACTGGGACCCGATGCGCGTCGATTTCGCCCTGAAGCAGCACGAGCAGTGGTACGTCGGGGACGGGACGTACGGGGACGGGCCGGAATACCATGCCGACTACTACAACAGCTTCGTCATCCAGCCGATGCTCGTCGACGTGCTTGAAGCGGTCGGCGATCGAAGCGCCGATTGGAGCGGAATGGCCGACCGGATCCGGAAACGGGCGCGGCGTCTGGCCGCCATCCAGGAGCGGTCGATTTCCCCGGAAGGCACGTTTCCGCCGATCGGCCGGTCGCTTGCATACCGGTTCGGCGCTTTTCACGCGCTGGCGCAAACGGCGCTGCGCCGCGAGCTGCCGGAGCCGCTGACGCCCGCCCAAGTGCGGTGCGCGCTGACGGCGGTCATTCGCCGGTCGGTCGAGCAGCCGGGGACGTTCGATGCGGGCGGCTGGCTGACGATCGGCTTCTGCGGTCATCAGCCGGAGATCGGGGAATCGTATATTTCGACGGGAAGCCTGTATTTGTGCTCGGTCGTCTTTTTGCCGCTCGGCTTGCCGGAGGACGATCCGTTTTGGCGGGGCGAAGCGGAATGGACGTCGCGCAAAGCGTGGTCGGGCGCCGCCTTCGCGATCGATCGGGCGTGGAAAGGATAAGCCGCCGATGCCGATGCCAATGCCGATGCAACAGAGGAGACCGAACATTTTGTTTTTGATGAGCGACGAGCATCGGGCCGACGTGGCCGGCTTCGCGGGAAACCCGATCGTGCGCACGCCGAATTTGGACCGGCTCGCGGCGACGGGAACCGTGTTCGCGAACGCGTATACGGCTTCCCCGATCTGCATTCCGGGGCGGCAGAGCATGATGGCCGGGCAATTTCCGCGAACGACGGGCTGCGAGACGTACGGGCAGGATTTGCCGCCCGGCCATATGACGTTCGCGCGCAGACTGGCGCAGTACGGCTACCAGACCGTCGTCAGCGGCAAGCTGCACCATATGGGAACGGATCAGATGCAGGGCTGGACGAAGCGCCTGTACGGCGATATGGAAATCGCGCCGTCGTTTTTGGAAGGCCGGGTGCAGGCGGAGTTCGACCGGTATGCGCGCCCTTCCCCGAAGTGGGAGCAGGCGAAGGAAGTGAAGCGGGCCGGCGTCGGCAAAGGTCCGTGCGTCACGCACGACAAGCTGACCGTCGAAGCGGCGCTGCAATTCATCGACGACTATTTCAACAGCACGTATTACGACCGCGAGCAAATCAAGCCGCTGCTGCTCAAAGTGAGCCTGCTGCAGCCGCACTACCCGTACTTGACCGGCGAAGACAAGTTTACCTACTACTTGAACCGGGTGACGCCTTATACGAACGAAACGCCGTTCGATCACCCGTTTCTGAGCAAAATGGCGGTCGCGGGCGACGCCGACGCGTCGGAGAGGGAGCTTCGGCGGGCGACCGCCGCCTACTACGGCATGATCGAGACGATCGACGAGCATTACGGGACGATCATGCGGGCGCTCGAGCACGTCGGGCAAAATCTCGACGACTGGATCGTCGTCTATACGTCGGATCACGGCGAGATGCTCGGACAGCACGGCGTATGGGAGAAGCAAAAGTTTTTCGAAGCGAGCGCGAGGGTGCCGCTCGTCATTCGCAGCCCGAAGCGGTTCGGGGCGGGAGGCTTCGTCCGGAGCAACGTCAGCTTGTGCGACTTGTTCGCGACGCTGTGCGATTTGGCCGGCGTTCCCGTTCCGGGCGGCCTGGACAGCCGAAGTCTCGTCCCGCTGCTCGAAGGAAACGACGCGGAATGGGACAACGAGGCCGTTTCCCAGTTCGGCGGGCGCTACCTGATGATCAAGCGCGATCATTTGAAGTACCAGTATTACGGGCCCGGCATGCCGGAGGTGCTGTTCGATTTGCGGCGCAACCCGGAGGAGACGGTCAATTTCATCGGCGAGCCGGAGTACGGCGAGCAGGTCGGGCGGTTTCGCCGGCGGGCGCGGGAGCTGAAGTTCGGCTGACGCGAAGCCAAAGCCGCGGGCCGGGGGCGGTTAGCGGGGCGCATGCAATCGGCATGCGCTCCGTTTTTTCGTACGATAGCGCAAGGAACGAATGCCGACAAATATGAAAAAGGTGGATTGACAGCCATGGAAGGAGTCGGTACTATTTAGTTGTTCCTGAACTGGGAGCGCTCCCAAGAGACAAAAAAAGGAGGCCGCCATGAGCAAGCTTGTTCGAATTCTTGAGAAAGCAACGGCGCTAATCGTCAGTCTCCCCGGAAACTCGATGGAGCTGTTTCAGGCTGCGGTCGAAGGCGGCGCGGATGCCGTCAAGATCCATTTCAATACCGAGCATCGCGCCAGCGGGACGCGGTTCGGTTCGATAGCCGAATACGGCAGCCTGTTGGCCGACATGTGCCGCTCTTTCCCCGGGCCGGTCGGCGCCGTCGTCGGGGATGACGTCCGGAAAGTGACGCGGGAAGAGATGAACCGACTGGCGGAGGCGGGAGCGGATTTTATTTCGTTATACGCGCATCATGCCCCGGGCTGGCTGCTGGGAAGCGGCGGCATCGGCAAAATGATCGCCGTAAGCGGGGACTATGGAGAGGGAGTCGTATCGGCCTTTCGCTCCATGCCGATCGATATGCTGGAGGCCTCGGTCATCCCGGCTCACGAATACGGCAGCCCGCTGTGCGTCAAAGATTTGCTGCACTACCGGTGGCTCGCGGAACGGTCCGGCAAGCCCGTTATCGTGCCCAGTCAGCGCGCCATTGAAGCGGACGAACTGGAAGCGTTGAAACTGTCGGGAATGAGCGGAATCATGATCGGAGCGATGGCGACCGGTACCGACGCGCGTTCGATTTATGAAGCGACGAGAACGTTTCGGCGCGGACTCGACGAGCTGGAGCGGTAACGGGAAGAGCCGCTTGCGAAAAGTAAAGACATCAGGCAGGAGCTGACGACCATGAGCATGGAGAAAAAGAGCGCGATAGCCGCGGAGCGGTACGATGTCGTCGTGGCGGGGGGAGGACCGGCCGGCACGATGGCGGCTATCGCTTCGGCCCGCAGCGGGGCGAAGACGCTATTGATCGAACGATACGGATTTCTTGGCGGCATGATCACGAATGCGCTTGTCGGACCGATGCAGAGCTTTCATTCCCGGGACGAGCAGGTCGTAACCGGAATTGCGCAGGAGGTCGTCGATCGTCTCGTCGCCATCGGCGGTTCTCCGGGACACGTAAAGGATATGATCGGGTTTGCCGCCTCCGTAACCCCGGTCGATGCGGAAAAGCTGAAATATGTGCTTCAGGAAATGTGTGTCGAGAGCGGCGTTCATCTGCAGCTGCACACCGTCGTTACGGGAGCCCGGACCGACGCAGGCCGTATCCGGTCGCTCGAACTGTTCAACAAATCGGGTGCTTTCGAGGCGGAAGCCCCCGTCTATATCGATTGCACGGGAGACGGCGACGTCATGTGGATGGCCGGAGTGCCGTTCGACAAAGGCAGGGAGAAGGACGGCCTGGCGCAGCCGATGACGATGATGTTTCGGATGGGCGGCGTCGATCTGGCCGAGGTCCGCGCGTTCATCAAGGCGAATTCGCAGCAATTTGTTTTGGCCGACGACTGGGAAAGCTGCTCGCATGTCGGCGTTTCGGGCTTTTTCTCGCTCGTACGGAACGCGCGGTCAAGCGGCGAGCTGACGATCGAGCGGGATCGGGTGCTTTTTTTCGAGCTTCCCGCCAAAGGCGAGGTGTCGGTCAATATGACGCGGGTGATCCGTTACGATGCGACCGACGGCGCCGCTCTGTCGGCAGCGGAAGTTTTAGGCCGGCGGCAGGTGATGGAGGTCGTCCGATTCCTGAACCGGCACATCCCCGGCTTCGGGGCGGCTTACTTGATCCATTGCGGCACGCAGATCGGCGTTCGAGAATCGAGGCGTTTGCGGGGACAATACACGCTGACCGCAGACGATGTGCTGTCCGGAAAAACGTTCGGCGATGCGATCGCCCGCGGCTCCTATCCGATCGATATTCATTCGCCGGACAGCGGCGAGCTCGATGCCACGGAAATCAAGCGGGCGGCCGCTTACGACATTCCGTACCGTTGTCTGCTGAACGATCGCGTACGCAATTTGATCGTGGCGGGGCGATGCATATCCGCCACGCATGAGGCGATCGCCTCCGCCCGCGTTTCTCCTACGGCTATGGCGATCGGCCACGCGGCCGGGGCGGCGGCGGCTCTGGCCGCTTCGCTCGGCGTCGACCCCGGGGGAGTGGACGTCAGCCGCATTCAGCGGCTCATCGTCGAGCAGGGCGGAAACTTGAGAATCGGCACGGAAGCCGGTTTAAGGGGTGAGAAAGGATGAAGCCGCGGCATCGAATCGCGCTGCTCCCGTTGGACAGCCGTCCGTGCTGCCGATGGTTTCCCGAAAAAATCGCCGAAATCGCAGGGGTGAGCTTGATAACGCCCCCGCCGGAGCTGCTGGGTCTATTCATGAAGTCCGGCGATTGCGACAGCGTTCGCGAATGGCTTCTGACCGCCGCCGACGAGGCGGACGGCATGGTGGTGGCCGCGGATCAGCTCGCCTTCGGAGGCTTGATCGCCTCGCGAACGAACGAGCGGTCGTTGGAGCAAGCTCTCGGGACGCTGGAGGCGCTGCGGACGATCAAGGAGAACGACCCGGAAAAGCCGCTGTACGTCTCCAGCGTGTTAATGCGAATTTCGATCACCGGCCGGAATGCCGCATATGTGCGTTACAAGGAGCTTGTGCAGCAATACTCGGAGCTGTTCGACCGGCGCCACCGGCTGAAGGAGGCCGGGCTCGAGGCGGAGCTGGAGCGGGTGAAGGCGCAAATTCCCGCCGACATCCTGGACGATTTCTTCCGGGCGCGAGCTCGCAACATGGCCGTACACAAGCTATTGATCGATTGGGCGGCCGACGGCGTCATCGACTATTTGACGATTACGCAAGAGGATGCCAGCCCCGCGGGCGTGCATATTTCGGAGCAAAGAACGCTGCAGCGGCATATGTACGAACGGCATGCGCAGGCCAAAACGATGTTGTACCCGGGTGCCGACGAAGCGGCCCAGACGCTGCTCGCCCGCATGCTGCAAACGCTCGGCGGACGCAAAATCAAAGTGTTCCCGCGCTTTACGTCGGAGTCGGGAAAGCTGGCCGTTCCGAAGTACGAAGACCGCCCGATCGAGGAGACGGTGAAAGCCCATCTATGGGCGGCCGGTACTGTCATCGTCGATACGCCGTCGGAGGCGGATCTCATTTTGGCCGTGAATCCGCCTTTGCCCGACATGACGAATGACGGCCAACATTCGGGAGACGTTAAAGCCTTTTTCGATTCCAGACATATGCTCACCGATTTGATCGAAAGCGCCAAATCTTATATCGATCAAGGCCGCAGAGTGGCGGTCGCGGACGTGGCGCTGCCGAACGCGTCCGACATGGAGCTTGTCCGGTATTTGCTCGACGAGCGGCTCTTCACCCGTCTGACCGGGTATGCCGGATGGAACACGGCCGGCAACTCGCTCGGCACCTGTATAGCTCACGCGGTTGCCCGTACGCTCCCCGACCTGCTCGTGTCCGGGCCGGGAATGAGCATGGACGGCCGCGAAAGAAGTGCGGCGGAAGAAGCCGCTATAAAGGCGGATGAGGCGCACGCCTCCTTTTTGCTGTCTCGATTGATGGACGAATGGGGGTATCAGGCGCAAGTTCGCGGGGAGGCGCATAACTGGATGGCATCCAATCTGTCCGTCAGTCCGTGGGACTTGGAATCGTCCTATGACCGAGTCAACGCGTTCGTCGTGGAGCGAATGAAGGAGCTGTTCGCGGCGACGCGTCCGCTTCTTGTCGGTTCGCCGACGGATGCGGCCGCATTATCGATCCGCGATGTACAACTGACATCCGTTCGTTTGCCGTGGAACCGCATATTCGAGGTCGACGTGAAAGTAAACGCGACGATCGGCTGACGAGCGGCACCGCTTCCCTTGCTCCGGGCCGTTTGACATCGATCCGGAAACCTTGAATAATAGGTAGGTAAACGATGCAGGATACGGTGATCAGTGTGTCAAATACGTTGGAATCCATAGCGAAGCTGGCCGGCGTTTCCCGAGGGACGGTGTCGCGCGTCATCAATCGGCAGCCCGGGGTGAAGCAGGCGGTCCGCGACAAAGTAATGGCGGTCATCGCGGAGACGGGCTATGTGCCGAATCCGCAAGCCCGAAGCTTGGCCGGCGGGAAAACCGAGAACATCGGCGTTGTCGTATTCGGCAACAATCCGCTATTTTTGACTCACCATATTTTCTTTGAAGTGCTGCAAGGGATTCAAAGTCATTCGACATTGAACGCATACGACCTCGTATTGTTTTCGAATCGCAGCGAACGGGACAAGGAATACTGGAAACGGATCGGCGACAAGCGCAAGGTGGACGGCCTGATCATTATGGGCGAGCATATTCGCGAAGAATATTTGCACTATTATTACGACCGCGACATTCCGTTCGTTCTCGTAGGCAAACGGCTGACCGAACCGTTCCCCATGCAATGCGTTACGTCGGATTACCGCAAGGGAGCGTACGAGGGAACGAAGCATTTGCTCGATCAGGGACTGCGGCGCATTGCGGTGCTTCGCGGTTTGCTGAACACGTACCACGAGAACGAACGGTTTTCCGGCTTCGCGCAGGCGCTCGAGGAGGCCGGGCTCGATCCGGACGTCTCGCTCGTGATGAACGGGCAGGCGGACAAGCAGACCGCTTACGAAGAGACGGGCCGCTTGCTCCGCTCCGGACAAACGTTCGACGGATTGTTCGCCGGCAACGATCTGATGGCGTTCGGCGCCATAGAGGCATTGCGGGAGTTCGGCTTGCGGGTGCCGGAGGATGTGGCCGTCGTCGGCTACGACGACATTCAGGCGGCCCCGTATTTTGCTCCCCCGCTTACTTCGGTTCGCCAAGACAAGCTGCGGATCGGCCGGGAAGCCGCACAATTGCTGATGAAGCTGCTGAACAACGAGCTGAACAGGAGCGCTCCGACCGATGTAATCGTCGAAAGCACGCTGGTGATCCGGCAAAGCTCGTTGAAGCGGGCGGATTAAGGAAGCCGCGCGTCTGTCGACTTCAACCGTTGCGTCAAAAACTCCGATAGACCGGAAATGGAAATCCGCCTTTACGGCGGATTTTTTGTTGTTTAGAAATCCGTGCCGATGATGGCTAACGAATCGTCACATGCTGATGGGCGGAAAAACGATCGATTTTCCAGGCGAACGAATCCGGACATCGCTATCGAGTCGAAAATGGAAGAAAACGAACCGATTTGCCGGAAATAGCGATACTAGAGTTCTTTACAATTTTTGACCTCGGCATTCGGCTTCGATAACGGTTGCCCGGTTCGTCAGCCGTATGTCCGATTCGACAAAGAGCCCGGGTCCGGAGCCGATGCGGCGCCGACAGCAGGATCGTTCGAACCGCAGTACAAATGGTCAAAAGAATGCATGGTCGGTGCATTGTTGAAACCGCTTGCATATGAGAAGATACGTTCAAATTCGATACCGAGGGGGGACACTTTTGCTGTCGGTCTTGAAACCATTCAGCGTTTTAACGCTCGCCGCCGTTTCGCTGGCGTCGCTTGTTTCCGCTTGCGGCGGGGGCGGGACGCCGGCCGGCGGAGCGCAGGAAGCTCCGAAGGAGCAAGGCAAAGCTTACTTGAAAGAGCCGGTCGAAATTACGTTTTACCGTCCGAATACGGCTACGACGGAAGAAGAATTTATGAAAATCATGGGGGACGCCGTAAAGGCGAAATTTCCGAACGTAACGCCGAAGTTTATCCCTTACGCCAAAGGAACCGAATTCAAGGACGTCATCGCCGCGGGCGAACCGCTCGATATCGTCTTTTATTCCATCGGCTTGATCACCAATATGACCGACTACGATTTGCAATACGACATTTCCGGGCTGATGAAGACGAACAAATTCGATTTGTCCCGCCTGGAGCAAACGCAGGTCGAATTCATGAAAAATTTCAGCGGCGGCGGCATGTACGGATTGCCGATCTTCACGACCGCGGAGGTGCTGGCCTACAACAAAGACATTTTCGACAAATTCGGCGTCGCCTACCCGAAAGACGGCATGACGTGGGACGAAACGTACGACCTGGCCAAAAAGCTGACGCGTACCGACGGGGGCTTGCAATATTACGGCTTCGGCATGTCGGCGAGCCATATGCTCAATGTGAACCAATTGTCCGCGCCGTTTCACGACGCTCAGAATAAACCGCTGCTGACGGACGACAATTTTAAAAAGCTGATCGACAATTTCGCCCGGTTTTATCAGCTTCCCGGCAAAGACTTATCGAAGGAGCTGTGGAGCAAGCAGACGTCGACGTTGTTTACGAAAGACAAAACGCTGGCGATGTACGCCTACTTCAACTCGACGCTGAACAACGACGGCAACTACGACGCCGTTTCGCTGCCTTATTTCAAGGAAGCGATGGGGGTCGGCTCGCAAATGTATCCCACGTACGCGACCGTCGCCAGCACGAGCAAGCATAAGGAAATGGCTTACGAAATCGTCGCTTACTTCACCTCGGACGAGTTCCAGACGAAGTTTTCCAAGGACGGCACCGGGCTGACCGTATTGAACGACCCGGAAATCCGCAAAACGTTCGCGCAGTCCAATCCGAGATATCAAGGCAAAAACATCAAATCGTTTTTCCCGGAAAAGCCGGCGCCGATCACGATGAAAACGAAATATTCCAACATCGTGTCGGGCAAGGCGAATACGGCGCTGCAGCAGGTCGCGACCGGCGAGAAGGATGCGGTAACGGCATTGCGGGAAGCGTCCGAAGCCGCGGTCAAAGAGATTCAGGCCGCCCAAGGAAAATGATTCGTGATATGCGCACGGCGCGGAAACGGGCAGCCCCGGTCGGGGGCTGCTCGCGCTGCTTTCAGCCGTCCGGGCGGCCCGGCGCCTGCATCGTCTTCGGCCTGAAGCTGAGCGGGGGTTGGCCGGTCCAGCGCTTGAACTGTCTGCTGAAATGGCTGACCGAGTAAAAGCCCAGTTCGTCGGCGATCGCTTCGACGGTCAAGCTCGTGCGGACGAGCAGCTCTTTCGCTTTATTCAGCTTCAGCATCGTCACGTATTGGCGCGGAGGCATGCCGTACACTTTCGTAAAAATCGCCGTGCACCGTCCCCGGCTCAGGCCGATATGGCGGGCGATGTCCTGAATCGTCACCGAACGCTGCCCATGAAGCCGCAAAAAATCTTCGATGCGGTGGGCGATCTCCGTCTCATGGCGCGTAGGTTCGTCCGGTTCCGGATCCCTGGTTCCCGCCGCCATCTCGCCGGCAATCTTCGTGATTTCCCCTACGATCAGCAGCATACAGGCCTGGACCGCCAGCTTGTCGCCGCTGGATATGTTGATGGCGTCATAGGTCGACCGCGATTCGGTCCGAAGCAGACCGTTCAAAATGACGGTTTCGAAGTCCCGCATATAGCGCGGAATCATCGTCCGTTCGGCCGCTTTTCGCGGAATCCGCTCCATGCCCGGAACGTTCAGCTGCTTGCGCAGCATCGGGTCGTCGATGTCGAAATGGATGGACAGGAGCGTAACCGGCCGCTCGGAGTTGTTTTGGAGACGATGCTTCGTTCCCGGCCGGATCAGGACCCAATCGCCGGTTTGAAAAGGGACGGGCCGCTCCCGAACGTATTCGACGGCGTCGCCCTCCCAGCAATGCAGCAGCTCGAACGTCGGATGAAACTCCATGCGGAAGCTGTAGCCGGGCTCGGCGACGCGAACATGAACATTGTGGGTAATGAACGTGCTGGTCATATCCGGAAGCCCTACTCGAATTTGCACCGGGCACCACTCCTTGTCAGGGTAGCGTATTGCGAGGCGGTTTCTTGTAGTATATCAAGTTTCGGGACCGACTGCAGGCGATTTTGCCGCGAAAACGAACGATTCGAGCCGTTTACATGAGCCGCTGGAACACCGACCGGTAGCGCTTCGGCGTCATGCCGGTCTTTTTGCGGAATTGGCGGATCAAATACGTCGCGTCGCCGAAGCCGGCCGTTTCGGCGATGCGCTCGACGGACAGCGGCGTCGCGCGCAGCAGCTCCTTCGCTTTCTCGATCCGCAGGTGGGTCGCGTACTGCAGCGCGCTCATCCCCGTATGCTTTTTCAGACAGCGCGACAAATAATCGGCGTCGAAATGGAGCGTTTTCGCCATATGAGAGGCGTCGAACGGCATCAAGTACCGGTCCCGCAAATACGCTTCGATCCGTTCCGCCAGCCCCGAGGTCGGAGCGCGCGAGGCGGCGTACAGCAGCGTTTGCAGCTCGTCGAGCAGCGCGGCGAATAAAGCGTGCAGCTTCGCGCCGTTTTTCGTCAGCAGGTTGTCGTACAAGGACGCCATCCGATCGAGCGTCGGCCAGACGGTTTGCAGGGGGAGCTCCCCGAACTTGGGCAAATAGACGTACTGCGCCGGGGCGATATAAGCCCGGTCGATTTTTTTGTCGCAAGGGTGGGACCAGGGCGCCTGCTCCGGATCGAGCCTCCGCACGGCCGGCGCATGGGCGAAATGAAGCCAGTACAGCTCCGTCTCTTCATCGCACGGCTTCGTTCCCCGGTGCGGAACGTTCGGCTCGAGCACGAGCATATGGCCGGCTTTCACTTCGAAGTCGCGGCCGTTTTCCGTCATGTACAGCGCGCCGCGCTTGACGAACAGAACGTCGTACAGCCCGAACGTACGGGACGCGTGCAGCCTGCCTTGTGGCCAGACGGTATGATGAACGATGATCAGCTGCGGCAGCGGCGGAATCGCCAGCTCGAGACATTGCACGGAAAAGCCTCCTTCGCGAAGACGGAAATGTCCGATTTTGAAACGGAAAAGTCGCTGTCGCCCGAAGCGGGCTCGCTCTATGATTGATAGTAACCCGATCGCTTCGCCGGCACAAGCGTCCGCCGCGTTTTGGACAATGCTTCGATGGCGGAACCGTGCGATTTCGGTCGGTTAAACGAGTAGGGGAGCGTTGCGCGATGGCGAACAAAGACGTCTTGATGGACAATGCGGAGGAAGAGGCGAGGCGGGAAAGCGCTCGCCGCGCCGTTCGGGAAGACGAGCGGCTCGAGCGGCGGATCGCCTGGTGGCGGGAAGCGCGCGTCGGCCTGTTCATTCATTGGGGGCTGTATTCGGAGCTCGGCGGATATTGGAAAGGCAAAGAAGTGGAGGGCGCCTACGGCGAACATATTCAGCTGCGGGCCCGGATTCCGGTTTCGGAATACGAGCAGGTGGCGCAGCGGTTCAATCCGGCGAAGTTTAACGCCGACGAATGGGTCGCGGCGGCCAAAAACGCGGGATTGAACTATATCGTCGTGACGGCCAAGCACCACGACGGGTTCGCGATGTACGACTCGAAGGCGAGCGATTTCAACATCGTGAAAAAGACGCCTTTCGGCCGAGACCCGATGAAGGAGCTCGCCGCCGCCTGCGCGCGCGAACGGATCAGGCTGTGCTTCTACTACTCCCATTCGATGGATTGGCATCACCCCGACTCGCAAGGGAACACGTGGGATTACCCGGGCAATATAGGAGCCTACGACACGCTGGAAGCTTGGGTGAACGACGACGACAAGCGGACCCGCTATGAACGGTATTTGGAGCAAAAGGCGTACCCCCAGGTCGCGGAGCTGCTGACGCAGTACGGTCCCGTCGGCATTCTGTGGTTCGATTGCGGACATAAAGTGACGGACGAGCAGGGACGGAAATTCGTCGACCTCGTCCGCGGCCTGCAGCCGGACTGTCTGGTCAACCGGCGCGTGCGCAGGGAAGGGTTCGGCGATTACGGCAACAGCGGCGACAATCAGCTGCACGTCCGCGTTCCTCGCAAAGACTGGGAATCGATCGCGACGCTGAACCATTCCTGGGGCTACAAGAAGAACGACATCGATTGGAAGTCGGCCGGGCAGATCGTGCGCAACATGATCGACGTCGCGAGCAAAAACGGCAATTTCCTGATCAACGTCGGGCCGACCGGCGAGGGCGAATTCGATGCGAAGTCGTTGGAGCTGCTGGGGGAAATCGGCGCCTGGATGCGGCGTCACGGGGAAAGCATTTACGGCACGACCGCCGGTCCGATCGGCATCCCGCCGTGGGGGCGATGCACGGCCAAAGGGCGAACGCTTTATTTGCACGTATGGCATTGGCCGCCCGGAGGCGAGCTCGTCGTGCCCGGCGTCCGCAACCGGATCGAACGGGCGTATTTGCTGGCCGATCCGGACAAACGGCCGCTTACCTGCAGCCGGCTGAACGAGGACGACGTCGCCATAGCGGTCGGCGATACGCCGGACGACCCGATTTCGACCGTAATCGCCTTGGAATACGAAGGCGCCGCCGACATGAACCCGCTGACGCGGCTGTACGGCAGCGACTATCGGAACGTATTCGGCGTTTTCGACGGGGACGTTCACGGGCGGAAGCTGCGTTACGATACGGGGAAAAGAGGGCGGGACAACGTGACGGACTGGTCCGACGCCGGCGATTGGGTCGGGTGGGAGCTGCGCGCCCCGGAGCCCGGGCGTTACCGGCTGGAGGCGTCCTACGCCGCCCCGGCCGAAGCGGCGGGAGGCGTCTTCGTCGTATCGATCGCGGGCAACCGGGTCGCCGCGACCGTTCGCGCGACGGCGGACTGGCACGATTTCCGCGCGGACGAAATCGGCACGGTCGTTATCGAGGCGGCCGGCGCGTACACGCTCCGCGTCGACGCCGAAACGATTCCGGGCCAGGCTTTAATGAATTTGCGTTATATCGCGCTGGACCGGATCGACGGTTAAACAGCGGCGGCGTATTAGAAAACTCCCCGGGAGGGGAGTTTTCTAGTGCAGCGTCGGGTTCGTGACCGATCCGCCGGCGTCAACGATCGTCGGCGCGTCCGAACAGCCGGGAAATATCGATGGCGGACCGCTTCACTTGCTCGCCGACGCGCGGAATGTCGTGGACGGGCAGATCGGCGCGCAGACCGGTCACGCTGATCGAAGCTTTCAGCCCGTTCCGATGATCGAGAATCGGCGCGCCGATGCAGCGGATGCCGTACTCGTCCTCCTCGTCGTCGACCGCATAGCCGAGCTCCCGCACTTTGCGCAGCTCCGCCTTCAGCTCCTGGGGATTCGTTATCGTATTTTCGGTTTTTTCCGCCAGTCCTTGCGCCGCGACGATCCGGTCGAGCTCCTCCTCCGGAATATGGGCGGCGAGCGCTTTGCCGACGCCGGATGCGTGCAGGGGAAGGCGCTGCCCGATATAGGTCGAAAATTTGACGAATCCGCGCTTCTCCACCTTCTCGACGTACATCGCCTCGCCGTTGTCCAATACGGCCAGATGGACGGTAAATCCGGTTTCGTGCAGCAGCTTTTCCATATAGGGCTTGGCCGCCTCGCGAATTTCGATTTTGTTCAGCACGCCGAGTCCGATATGAATGAATTTGTTGCCAAGCGTATATTTGCCGTCTTCCGTTTTCGTAATGTAATGATGCGTGTCCAGCGTATTCAAAATGAAAAAGACGCTCGTTTTCGGAATGTCCACCATCTTGCACAGCTCGCTCACGCCGATCGGCTCGTCGCATGCGGCCAACGTTTCGATAATGGCGATCGCCTTCTCGAGCGCGGGGACATTGTACTTATTCGTAGCCATGCGGCAGCGCACCTCGTTCGGAATAGGTTCCGCACCCAGTATACCATCAAACCTCCGGCTTTAATATACATTTTCGCGCCCCCGAAAAACGGGAAAAACGGCAGTCGCCGCCGACCGACCCGCGAGGTCGGACCGGCGGCGACGATGCCGGGCGGCAAGCCGTCCGTTCGTTTAAAACGCCCAATTTCCTTTTTGAAAGACCGGCTCCCGCGTTCCGTCCGCCGTTATGCCGTAAATGTCCAGCTCGCCCGAGCCGACCATGAAGTCGGTATGCGCCATGCTGACGTTCAGTCCGGCTTCCGCAAGCCGCTCCGGCGTCATGCCGACTCCGCCCTCGACGCAGGCCGTATACGCGCTGCCGACGGCGAGATGGCACGAGGCGTTTTCGTCGAACAGCGTTTTGTAAAACAAGATGTTGGATTCGGAAATCGGAGAACGGTGCGGCACGAGCGCCACTTCGCCGAGATAGCGCGCGCCTTCGTCGGTGTCGAGCAGTCCCTTCAGCGTTTCTTCGCCCTTCGCGGCGGTTACGTTCACGACGCGTCCGTTCTCGAACGTAAACGTGAAATCTTCGATCATGTTGCCGCTGTAGCTGAGCGGCTTCGTGCTCGTCACCGTGCCGTTCACGCCGGTCCGCTTCGGCGCCGTATACACTTCCTCCGTCGGCAGGTTCGGGACGAACCAGGTGCCCTGTTCGTTTTGCTTGCTGCCGCCGAGCCAAATATGACGGTCCGGCAGCTCGATCGTCAGATCGGTGCCCGGGGCGATATAATGGAGCGCGGCGTACTGCTTGCCGTTCAAATAAGCGGCGCGCCGCTTCAGCTCGCGAATGTGCTCCTCCCACAGCGCGAGCGGGTCGGGCCGGTCGGCCCGCACCATTTTGAAAATCGCGTCCCACAGCCGCTCGACCTGCTCCTCTTCGGGGAGGCCGGGAAATACTTTGGCCGCCCACGCCTTCGACGGCGTCGTCGCCAAATTCCAGCTTACCTTGAACGCCCTCGCCAGCGCGCTGTACGGAGCGAGCGCCTGACGGGTCGTTTTGTTCGCGTTCACCATTTTTTGCTGGGAAACGCCCTTCAGCAAATCCGGGTCCGCCGACGTAATCGTAACGAACGCCGCGCCTTGCCGCGCCAGCTCGATTTTTTCGCCCGCCGTCCATTTCGGCTCCTCGAGGAACGATTCCTCGGGGGCGAGATCGTAGGCGATGCGGGACGTCTCGTCGTCGCTCCAGCGCACTTTGACCGAGTAAGCGCCGGCTTCGTACGCTTTTCGCACGACGCAGCGCGTCAGCTCCGCCGAATCGAGCGACGCCTGCACCATAAGCGTCTGCCTTTTCTGCACGTTGGCGCCGACCTTGACGATCAGCTCGGCATAATTTTCCAATTTTTGTTTGAATGTCAGCATGGTTCGATTCCTCCCTGTTTGTGCGCCGGCCGTTTGCCGCCGGTC
This sequence comes from Paenibacillus sp. GYB003, assembly GCF_036577625.1. Taxonomy (NCBI): domain Bacteria; kingdom Bacillati; phylum Bacillota; class Bacilli; order Caryophanales; family Paenibacillaceae; genus Paenibacillus; species Paenibacillus sp. GYB003. The sequence goes on from NZ_JARBDC010000042.1 coordinate 132,482, forward strand.
GATAGACGCGCGTCTTGTTCGTCATGATTGTATCCGGGCGCCCGACCGATTATTAGCAAAAATCGTGCCGGACTGTCGCGAACGGTCGCCGGGATGCGATCGGCCCGGCTACAGCCCGAGCCGTTTCAGCTTGTTGTACAGCGTCGCCCTCGAAATGCCCAGCCGCTTCGCCAGGGCGAGCTTGTTGCCGCCCTCCCGCTCGAGCGCATCCGCAAGCAGCCGCTTCTCGTAGGCGTCGAGCTTGTCCTGGTACGAGCCGTCCCGATCGGGAGGCGGCAGCGGGCGGTCGGCTGCGGGGAAGACGGCCGCTCTCCCCAGGACGGCCGCGGGCAAATGGTCCCGGCTCAACTCGCCGCCGGACGAAAACACGACGAGCCGCTCGATCGCGTTGCGCAGCTCGCGGACGTTGCCGGGCCAGTCGTACGCGATCAGCTCCCGGACGACGTCGTCCGGGAACACCTCGACCGGCCGGTCGTACTGAAGCGAAAACTCGTGCAGAAACGACTGCGCCAGGTGGGCGATGTCTTCCTTGCGGCCGCGAAGCGGCGGGATGTCGAGCGTAACGACGTTGAGCCGGTAGTACAAATCTTCGCGGAACTTGCCGTCCGCGATCATCGCCTTCAAATCGCGGTTCGTCGCCGCGACGATCCGGCAGTCGGCGCGCAGCAGCCGCGATCCGCCGACCGGAAAGTACGTTTTCTCCTGCAGCACCCGCAGCAGCTTCACCTGCAGGTCGAGCGGCATTTCGCCGATTTCGTCGAGAAACAGCGTGCCGCCCTCGGCCAGCTCGATTTTGCCCTTTTTCCCTTTCGGGTCGGCTCCGGAGAAAGCGCCCTTCTCGTAGCCGAACAGCTCGCTTTCGAACAGCGCGTGCGGAATCGCCCCGCAGTTGATGGCGATGAACGGGGCGTCCCGCCCCTCGCGCAAATCGTGGATCGCCTTGGCGAACAGCTCCTTGCCGGTGCCGCTTTCACCCGTAATGAGCGCGGTCGCTTTCGTCGCGGCGATTTTGCGCACCGTTTCGATGCAGTCGAGGATCGCCCGGCTCGTCCCCCGGATGGGCAAAAACGGATCGACCGAAGGGTCGAGCCGCGCGACCTCGCGGCGCAAATGATGCACCTTCGACGTCATATGCTGCAGCTCCTGCTGCATGCGGACTTGCGTCGTGATGTCCGACTCGACCGCGACCGCGCCGACGATGCGGCCGTCCAGCCGAACCGGATCGGCGTTGATGAGCGAAAACAGGTCCGGCCTCGGCCGATGCCGCTTCCGGCGCACCGATTCGCCGGTGCGCAGCGTGCGGAGCGATTGCAGCGCGTCCTCCCGGAAAAAGGCGGCGGCGGGCTTGCCGACGATATCGTCTTTGGCGATCGCGAACAGCCGCTCGGCTTCGTCCGTCCATTCCGCCACGCGGCCTTCCTCGTCGATGAGCGTCAGCGCGCCCTCCGCCGCGCGCAGCGTCGTATCGAAGTACGCCCGCAACAGGCGGTAGCTGTCGATCGCGGCCCGGAGCATGTCCGCGGCGGCGGCGTAGCCGATCGGCTCGCCGTCCTTCGCGACGAGCAGCAGCTGGCTGCGCGAGAGCGAACGGGCGGCGTCCGCGAGCGGCGCATCGTGCGGGACGACGGGCACTTTGGCGCCGGCCGGCAGGACCGCCGTTTCGTCGCCGCCCTCGGGGACATGGTAATAATCCGTTCCGGCTCGGACGAAGCGCACGCGGCGTTCGTCGCCGCGTCCGTCCGGTCGTTCGCCCTGCCGGACGACGACGAAATCGGTGCGCATAACGCGCCCCAGCTCGGGCAAATGATGGTTCATCAGCGGGCGTCCCTCCGGAACATGGTATCGGTCGGGGTCGTGCTCGTATTCGTATTTCTATTCGTATTCGGCCTTTCTAGTATAGATCTCGGCCGTGCAAGTGTAAATATTTTTGGACAGTTGGCTGCTTCGCCTGAGCAGCCGTTACGCTGCCGCTCGTCCGCAGGCGCTGTAGAAAGAGGCCAAGCGATCCGAGGCTGTCGGGAAAGCCGGTTATTTTCGATGCGGGCAAAAGGATCGCTCATTCCCGTATCGCGAGATGCGATCTGTTGATGGGATTTTTTCGGTTATGATGGAAAGCTTCCCGGCATACCGGAACCTCCCGGTGATACTGGAGAACCTCCCCTTCCGCTCGAGCTAACACTGGAAAGTTCCTGGCATACTGGAAAACCTCACTCGAACAATGGAAAACCTTACTCGAAGATTGGGAAACCTTACTCGAACAATGGAAACATCACTCGAAGATTGGGAAACCTTACTTCGAACCAATGGAAACCTCACTTCGAACCAATGGAAAACCTTACTTCGAACCAATGGAAACCTCACTTCGAACCAATGGAAACCTCACTTCGAACCAATGGAAACCTCACTTCGAACCAATGGAAAACCTTACTCGAACATTGCAAAACCTTACTCTAATACTGGAAAACTCTGTAACGCTGGAATACCTCCCGCTAATTTTGTCGCTTTCCCGGCCGTCGGACACTTTAACGTGAAATCCTCCCGTTAATTTCGCCCCAATCGCCTTTTTCGCCGATGTGGCGCCGATTTACCGGGAGCTTTTCCCGTTTATCCGAACCGATGTCTG